>CAZZYS010000436.1:0-3273 GCA_964658285.1 uncultured Verrucomicrobiota bacterium | reverse complement strand
TCAAAGAAACCGACGAATAACGCACAATTCAATCTTTGCCTTCTCCCACTCTGATTCGCGCTTTCGCCGACCCACTCACCGCGAGACGCGGCGTCGAGCCATCAGAGCTAATCCTTTCAAAAAACGTTTTCGATCTCTACCGACGTGCCGGGCAGCGAAGCCGCCTGCATCCACATCAGCCGAACCGATTACCCGGAGTTTCCGGGCCGCTCAATCGAGCGAGATACGAACCTATCACTTTCAAAATCGCCGTCAACGAGAAATTTCAAACTTTCTTGCTGCCGTTTCCCGACAAACTTCATCGGGATTCGCTCGGTTTCGAGCGAGGCGAACACCGTACATCCCGCCAAATGAACGTCAACAGAAAATCTTCCGATTTTTTGCCGTCGAACCGTTGCCCGGAGGTTCCGATTCGATCCCTCCGTTTTACCGTCGGGCCACGCTCAATGAGCGGGACTGCACCGTAGATTCGATCCAAAGAACGTCAACAAGAAAACTTTCGTTTTTTGCTGCTGAAGTTCAGCGCCTTTTCAAGCTCGGAACCTCGTGGGCAAGGAGAGTAAACCGGCTCTCCAAACCGTCAACGCGATTTCTGACGATTTCGCAATTTAGTGTTTAAGTCGTTCGGGCGTAGGCAAATCCTTATGCTCCTGCAGCCACTCCGTGTGGAATGACCCAGATTTGTCCACCCTCTCGTAGGTGTGTGCGCCGAAGAAGTCGCGTTGCGCCTGGAGGAGGTTCGCCGGAAGGCGTTCCTGGCGGTAGCTGTCGTAATAGGCCAGCGACGCGCTGAACGCCGGGACGGCCACGCCGAAATCCGTGGCGGTTTTCACCGCCGTGCGCCAGTTCGCCTGGTTCTTTTCCAGGGCGTCGGTGAAATAGCCGTCGAGCATGAGATTGCTCAGCTTCGCGTCGCGGTCATACGCCTCCTTGATGCGTTGCAAAAACCGCGCGCGGATGATGCAGCCCCCACGCCAGATCGTGGCCATGTCGCCGTAGTTCAGGTTCCACCCGTATTGTCGGCTCGCCGCACCGAGCAAATCCATCCCCTGCGCGTAGGAGATGATTTTCGAGGCGTACAGGGCATCGCGCACGGCGTCGATGAATGCCGCGCGGTCACCGGTGAACGTGTGCTCCAGCGGGCCTTTGAGGGTCTTCGACGCCGCCACGCGCGCGTCCTTCATCGACGAGGTAACGCGTGCCTCGACCGCCGCGTTGATCGTGGAGACGACCACGCCCAGGTCCAGTGCGCTCATGATCGTCCACTTGCCGGTGCCCTTTTGCCCGGCCTTGTCGAGGATTTTGTCCACGAGATAGCCGTCGCCGGTGCCGCCGTTCTCCTTATCATCGTCCTTGCGCGTGAAAATCTGGCTGGTGATCTCGATGAGAAAACTGTCGAGATCGCCGGTGTTCCACTGGTCGAAAACCTCGTGCAGTTCCTCCGGCTGCATCCCGAGCACGCGTGTCAGTATCGCGTATGCCTCGCAGATGAGCTGCATGTCGCCGTACTCGATGCCGTTGTGGACCATCTTCACGTAGTGGCCCGCCCCGTCCGGCCCCATGTAGCGGCAGCACGGCTCGCCGTCCACGTGCGCGGAGATTTTCGTGAAGATCGGCGCGATGATCTCCCAGGCGTCTTTCGGGCCGCCCGGCATGATGGACGGACCTTTGAGCGCGCCTTCCTCGCCGCCGGAGACACCCGTGCCGAGGAAATGGATGTTTTTCGCGGCGAGGTCCTTGCAGCGCCGCTGCGTGTCGGTGAACAGCGAGTTGCCGCCGTCGATGATGAGGTCGCCCGGCTCCAGCAGCGGCACGAGTTGATCGATGACGGCATCGACCGGCGCGCCGGCCTTGACCATGATCATTGCCTTGCGTGGGCGCTGCAGGGCGGCGACGAACTCCTCCATCGTTTTCGTCGGCGTGATGCGCTTGCCCTTGGCGCGGCCTTCGCCGAATTGTTCCGTCACTTTGGTGGTGCGGTTGAAGACGGCCACGGAGAAGCCTTTGCTCTCCATGTTGAGGACGAGGTTTTCGCCCATGACCGCCAGGCCGATGAGTCCGATGTCGCAGGAGTCCGTTGCAGTTGCCATATTTAGAAGGAAAGTGTCTTGCGTTTGCGTTGCGGCTCATAACGTAGCAGTCCCAAAGCGACGGCAAACAAGATTTTATGCGCTCTCCCATCCGTGAAGTGGTTGTCACGCCGACGGCGTTGGCACCGCCCGAACCGGTTTTCGGCGCGACGGCTGGCGGCGTGGTGGATTTCTACGGCGTGGTGCGCGGACAGGAAGGCCCGGAAGGCATCAGCGGGATCGAGTACGAGGCGCACCTGGAAATGGCCCGGCACCAGTTCGACCTGCTCGTGCGTGAAACCGTTGAGCGCTTCCCAGTGCATGACCTGATCGTCCACCACAGGATCGGGTTCGTGCCGACGGCGGTGCCTTCGCTCTTCCTGCGGGTGAGCGCCGGGCATCGCGGTCCAGCGTTCGCGGCGGCGGAGTGGTTCATCGATGAAATGAAGCAGCGCATCCCGATCTGGAAGCATCCCGTGTCGCAAACCACCGGGGCGGAAGTGGATAGCGTCGCCGCCGTGCATCCGAACCCATGAATCTGCCCAACAGACTCACGGTCGGCCGGTTCTTTTTGACGATCCTCTTCGTGGTGGTCGTCAGCGTGAGTTTTCCTTACCATTTCGCGGTGGCGCTGGCGTTGTTCGGGCTGGCGGCTTTCACCGATTTCATCGACGGCGAGATTGCCCGGCGATGGGCGATGATCACGGATTTCGGTAAGCTGATGGACCCGCTGGTGGACAAGATCATGACGGCTGCCGCGTTCGTGTGCCTCGTGCCGTTGAAAGCAATCCCGGCCTGGGCAGCCATCATCGTCATCTCGCGTGAATTTCTGATCACCGGCCTGCGGCTGCTGGCGATTTCCAAAGGCCGGGTCCTCGCCGCAGATCGCATCGGCAAGCACAAGACCTCGTGGCAGATCGCCACGGTCGTCTTCTTCCTGGTGCTATTTGCCTACCGGGAATGGCTGCAACAACACGGCGAGACCGTCGGCGCGTGGTGGGATCAGTTGAAATCCTACGGCGGCTGGACCGTCAGCGGCATCGCCGTGGGGTTGACGCTCTATTCGGGCGTCGATTACCTCTGGCGGCACCGCGCCATGCTGGAAACGGAATAGGAAGCTGCTCCCCCGCGAGAAATCTCGCCCGGAGACCTAGGCTGAATCGACATTCAGCGCAGCCAGAGCAGGGTGCTGGCGAGATGGAGC
>CAZZYS010000435.1:0-3279 GCA_964658285.1 uncultured Verrucomicrobiota bacterium | reverse complement strand
ATCACGGCGGGGCTGCCGAGTTCGGCGCTGACCAGGACACGCACCCGCCTGGTCAACCCGAAATACGTTCGTAGTTGCTCGATCATTGCCAGCACATGAGGGTCGAGCAGTTCCGTCGCCCGACGGCGCACCGTCCCGGCGGCGAACAACCCGTGCGACATTCTCCAAAGAGAGATTCCCGCGCCCGACAGCCAGCCGGCGGCAGCCCAACACCACCACGTTTCCCCGAGGGAGAAGGGGGCCGACAAATCAGATCGATCCTGGAGCGGATGGTCTGACGGAGCGAAGGTCGCCGCCAGTCGGCCGACCGGTGAATCCGCCGCGGTCTGCCGGAGAACCACCCAGGTCGCCACCACGACCAGTGCCAGCAAAGCCAGCGTCGCCACGCTCAGGCCATAGCGCATCCCGGCAAATCGTGCCGGGACGCGGCGGAGGATGAACCGCAGCGCAATCGCCAGGATGGCGCCCTGCCAGAGCGAATGTGCCAGTGCCTCCAAAAAAGGTTGCCAGGCAGGCGAGAGCAACCAGTGGGTCAGGCTCATCGACTCTTGTCCTTCGGGGGGTGCGACGGAACGGGGTCGCTTCGCCGATCCTGCTCGTGCGCATCGAGCAGGCGACGGATCTCGACCAGGTCCGCATCGCTGATTTCCGTTTCCTGCAAGAGATGTTGCATCACCTGAATCGGCTTCCCACCGAAGACGTTCGTCACCAGGCGGCGCAAAAACGGACCGAGCACCCGGGATTGCGCCAGCGCGGGCCGCCAGTAGTCGGTCAGCCCCTCACGCCTGCGGAGCAACAAACCTTTCTTTTCCATCACCTGCATGACGGAGAGCACGCTCGTGTAAGCGCGCTCCTTGCCGTCGGGCAGGGCGGAGAGGACATCCCGCACCGAGGAAGCGCCCAGCCGCCAGAGCACGCCGAGCACCTGCATCTCGAAATCAGAAGGTTTTTCGTTTTTCATGCTTGCGCTCTACTGTGAACTCAGTACATACTGTTTACACAGTTGGCCGTGGAATGATATTGGAAAAACCCTCGAATGCAAACCGTTGGCGAACTTCCGCGCCGGTCCCTCCCGCCGGTGGTGGAACCGGATGCGTTCGCCGCATTTTTTGGTCCAAATTTCGCCCCCGGCTGGCCGTGATTTCACCGCAGCACATCAACCGCTCCACCCACCAAACCTCCATGCGTAGAATTTCCTGTTTCCCGTTTTACCTTTTGGCTTCGTCCCTGTCCATCCTGCCGTTTTCGACCGGTGCACGCGGGCAGGCGACGGCGACCCTGACGACTCTGCACACCTTCGGCGTCACCGACGGCAACGGGAACAACAGCGACGGCGCGGCCGTGGTGGCCGGGGTCATCCAGGGCAGCGACGGCAACTTCTACGGCACCGCGGATGACGGCGGCACGAGCGGCGGCGGCGTGGCCTACCGGCTCACCCCCAACGGCGCGCTGACGGTGCTGCGTAACTTTCCCGGCAGCGACACGGTCGGCGATCACCCCGAGGGCGGCCTGATCCAGGGGAAGGACGGCAATTTCTACGGCGTGAACCGCAACGGCGGCGCGAACGGCCAGGGCACCGTGTTCCGCCTGCTCGCCGACGGCACCCCCGCCGCGCTTTACAGCTTCGGCGGCAACACCGGCCACGGGGCCAAACCCGAGGCCTCACTGTTCCAGGGCACCGACGGCAATTTCTACGGCACGACCTACGGGGGCGGCGCGAACGGCGAGGGCACGGTCTTCCAGGTCACACCGGCCGGTGCCTTGACGACGCTCTACAGCTTCGGCGGCGGCACGGGCCACGGGGCGGACCCGCGCGGCGGGGTGACCCAGGGCAGCGACGGCGCTTTCTACGGCACGACGGTCGTCGGCGGCGACAACGGCGAAGGGACCGCCTTTCGCATCACGTCCACCGGGGCGTTGACGACGCTCTTCAGTTTCGGCGGCAACACCGGCCACGGGGCCTATCCGTACCACGCCTTGATCCAGGGCAAGGACGGCAACTTCTACGGCACGACCCACGACGGGGGCAGCAACGGCAGCGGAGCAGTGTTCCAACTCACGCCCGCCGGGGTGGAGACGGTCCTGTACAATTTCAGCGGCAGCGACGGGGACGGGGCCAGCCCCTACGCCGGCCTGGTGCAAGGCACCGACGGGAATTTCTACGGCACGACCGAAGGCGGCGGAGCTTACGCGCACGGCATCGTTTACCAGATCACTCCGGCCGGACGGCTGACGATCCTGCACAGCTTCAGCAACGGTACGGACGGCTCCGACCCGGAAGGCACGTTGATCCAGGGCAAGGACGGCAACTTCTACGGCACCACGCATGGCGACGGCAAGGTCAACGGCGGCACGGTCTACAAGCTGGTGGTCAGCAGCCTCCCGTCGTCGTTCTTCACCGGCGAAGCGGCGCTGGGCAACGGTGTCTACTACCTGGCCTTCCCGAACGGGAACTACTTCGGCTACTACTCTTACCTGACCGACGCGCACTACCTCTACCACTTCGACCTCGGCTACGAGTACGTCTTCGACGCGGCCGACGGCAAGGGCGGGGTGTACTTCTACGACTTTAAGAGCGGGCATTTCTTCTATACCAGTCCGCCCTTCCCGTTCCCGTACCTGTATGACTTCACGTTGAACTCGACCTTGTACTACTACCCGGACCCGGGCAACGCCGGCCATTACAACACAAACGGCATCCGCTATTTCTACGAGTTCGCCAACGGCAAGATCATCTCCCAGTAACTTGCCCCAACTGGCAGGCAAGAACGACGCGGCGGTGCGCTTGACGTGCCGCCGCCCCTGTCCGCGTGGCACGCTTCAACCGCCTTCCGACGACAACTGATCTCCCGCCGTTCTTCTTATGCACCACTCTTGTCCCACGTTCGCTCGCCCGGTCGTTCTCCCAGCCGCCTGCGCGTCATGCCCCTGGCCCGGCACGGGCAACCGGGGGCGGGTGCTGCTCACGTCTGGGTGGCGAACAGCGGCGACAGCGCGGTTGCCAGGGAGGAATGTTTTTGCCATCGCCTATCCTCGCTGATGAACTCATCGTCTGTTACGGTTTGCGCACCTCAACGCAAGCGTGAGGCCGCCGACGATTAGCACCTGATCGGCTTCAAATGGACGTGATGGACAGAGCGTGTTCGGGCCTGCCGATGGGTCTCCTCCCTCGAATACGCAAATTCACCGGCGTTCATGCCATAAAGCTGGCTGGTGACGATCAGACGAACAATTTACAGCGGTTTTCAAAAGGGTTGAGCGGCTGGTGGCAGGCGCACG
>CAZZYS010000434.1:0-3301 GCA_964658285.1 uncultured Verrucomicrobiota bacterium | reverse complement strand
CCCCTCAGGATGACAGAAAGGTTTTTTGGATGCGTTCGCTTTCGGCAGACGCATGAACAGCGATTGCCCGCCATCGAAAACCCATCTATCGAATGGAGATGTCGATGACACATTTCCCTTGGCGGTGCTGCCTGCCACTCGTCGCGTGTGCGCTAGCCTCCGTGTTCACCGCGCACGCCGCCCCCCTGGCGGCACCCGCCAAGGACGGCGACACGTTCCTGCGCGACTACGCCGAGACGCGCGGCTTCATGCTGGGCCGGCCGGTCAATGCCACGCCCACGTCCGACGGCAGCGCCGTGATTTTCCTGCGCGCCAAGTCCGCCCGCGAGCCGAGCCAGGAACTCTATGAATTCGACGTGGCCAGCAAACAGACCCGCCGTCTGCTCGCGCCCGAGGACGCACTCAAGGGTGCAGCGGAGAGTCTTTCGCCCGAGGAAAAAGCCCGCCGCGAACGTCAGCGCATCAGCGTGGGCGGGTTCACGGCGTTCAGCATTTCCAGAGACAACACGCTCGTCTTGCTGAGTCTCTCGGGCAAACTCTATGTCCTGAGCCGGGTGACGGGCACCGTGCGCGAACTCGCCACGGGGCCGGGCACGATTGTCGATCCGAAGTTTTCGCCCGACAGCCGGAAAGTCGCTTACGTGCGCGACCAGGACGTGTGCGTGTTCGATCTCGCCTCGCGCAAGGAAACGGCTGTGACGAGCGGCGGCACCGAGACGGTGTCGCACGGGTTGGCGGAGTTCGTCGCGCAGGAGGAGATGGGCCGGTTTTCGGGCTTCTGGTGGTCGCCGGACTCGCGCCAGATCGTGTTCGAGGAAAGCGACGCGTCCAAGGTGGAAAGCTGGTACGTCGCCGATCCCGCGCAACCGGGCAACGAACCGTCGCGGACGTTTTACCCGCGTCCGGGTAAGGACAACGCCAGCGTGCGTCTCGGCGTGGCCTACATCGACGGCAGTGAGGCGACGGTGTGGGTCAACTGGGACCACGCGAAGTATCCCTATCTCGGCAAAGTGACGTGGGGTGAACACGGCCCGCTGACGTTAACGGTCCTCTCGCGCGACCAGACAGACCTCGCGTTGTTGCGGACTGACCCGACGTGGGGTGACACGAGCGTTCTCCTGACCGAGCACGACGACGCGTGGGTGAACTTGCCCCAGGACGTACCGGTGTGGCTTTCCGAGCAGGATGGTGGCGGGTTCCTGTGGGCAAGCGAACGCACGGGCTGGCGCAACCTCGGTTGGTACGATTCGGAAGGCTTACCTGGTCAGGCGCTCGTGGCCGGCCAAGAGATGAACTTCGACACCTTGACGGGCGTAGCTGGCGGGCACGCCTATTTCACCTGCCACTTTAATGCGCCGGACGTTTCCTTGCTGCGCTTCGTGGACACAGATGGCCAATTCAAACCCGACGATACGAATGGTCTCTCGCCAAGACCGGGATCATACCAAGCGACGTTCGGCGGGTGCAAGACGGTCTTCGCGGTACAAGGACAAACGATGGGGTGGCTGCCCCGCACGGTGGTCCGGCGCGTGAATGATCAATCGATCATTGGCGAGTTGCCCTCCGTCGCCCTTGAACCGCCGTTCGTACCCGATCTGACTATTGAGACGGTCGAGGTTGTTTCACCACTTCCTGACGACATGCCCGGCAGCTACTTCGCCGCGATCATCCGGCCACGCCATCTCCAAGCAGAGAGCGGAAAAAAATATCCTGTGATCGTTGATGTATACGGCGGCCCCGGGCACCAGCAGGTCGTCGCGTCGATGCGTCCCTACCTGCTCGACCAGTGGCTGGCGGACCAGGGTTTCATCGTCGTCGCTATCGACGGACGCGGCACGCCGGGACGCGGACGCGACTGGGAACGCGCCATCGCCGGGCATTTCGGCAACGTGCCGTTGGACGATCAGGTTGCGGCGTTAAAAGCACTCGGCGCGAAGTATCCCGAGATGGACCTGGACCGCGTGGGTATCACGGGCTGGAGTTTCGGCGGGTACATGTCGGCGCTAGCGGTGTTGCGGCGGCCGGATATTTTCAAGGCGGCGGTGGCCGGCGCGCCCGTGTCGGAATGGATGGATTACGACACCTGCTACACCGAACGTTATCTCGGCGTGCCCGGGGCCGGGCGCTGGCCGGATGCTTACAAGGAAGGCTCACTGCTCACCTACACGGCCGATCTCAAACGCCCACTTCTGGTCATCCACGGCACGGCCGACGACAACGTCTACCTGCGGCACAGCCTGGAGTTGATGAACGCGTTCTTCCGCGCGGGCAAGCAGGCGGAGTTCCTTCCATTGAGCAGATTCACCCACATGGTGCCCGATCCGCTGGTGCGCACCCGGCTCGAAGAGCGGATCGCCGAGTACTTCCGCGAACATCTCCGCAACCCCTGATTACTCTGGTTTTCGTCCATTTTTGCCGGGCTCGAAGGCCACGAGCGCAACAGAGAAAATTTCAGCGCAAAATACAAACGTGTAGCACCCTGACATTTTTGTACAAATCACTCTACTAATACGGAAATCGCAGGCATTCCGGGGTTTCGGAATATCCAACACACGAATGTATTCTAAGGAATATTCCCCATAGACAAAAATGAAAAATTTGAAATTACCTAAAATTCCCCCTTGGCAGTGTGCACGGTGCCTGCTTGTATTAGTCCCATGACACTCGGAGAAAAACTCAAATTGATCCGGCGCGAGAGCGGCCTTTCCCAGGAAGCCATCGGCGCGCAGGGGTTCGTATCAGCCCCAGGATGGATCAAATTAGAGAACGGCCAACGTTCACCCAGTGAAAAATTGATCGAAAAGCTGGTCTCCTGGCTGGTGCAGGACAAACACGTCAAGGCCAATGTCGGCAAAAGTCTGCGAGAAGAATTGCTGACGCTCAAATACCTCGGCAGCCATTCGACCTTCGTGCGCGGCCTCGCCCAGACGCACGCCAAGCAATTGCCCACGGGCGAAGCCCTCTTGGCCCCCTCGACGGCGGGCAAACCCAAACGCGGCCGTCCGAAGCTGGCCACGACGCGCTGAGCCGCGCGCCGCGCGACAGTGGCGAGAGCAATTAAATTTGTCTTGTAGCCGCCTTCAGAGTCCCGGCAGGGGCGGAAGAAAACCGGCATGACCCTCCTGCCACGCCCGCAGGTTTTCTTCCGCCCCTGCTGGGGCTGTGCTCCAGGGAGGGCGAAGTCCCACGGCTTGCGCCGTGAGTAGAGCATTTTAACAAGACTGATAGCCGCCTTCTGTCGTCCTGGAGGGACCGCGGAGATTAGCCGGTGGTGCCAACCACCGGAGAGAGGCAAAAAGCA
>CAZZYS010000433.1:0-3333 GCA_964658285.1 uncultured Verrucomicrobiota bacterium | reverse complement strand
CCGCTCAAGCGCGATGTCGCCACCTCGCACGATCACGGACTGAACCAGCCGCTCCTGACCGGGGAAGTGGGCATGGGTTCGGACGGCGCACTGGGCGAGGGAGAGGTGTGGACGAAGACGTGCGGCCCCTTTTTCTATTATGTGAACAGTGTGCCGTCGGCGATCACCGATCCCGCCGAGGCGGCGCGCTTGCTTTACCAGGATGCGACGGCGCAGGCCAGGGTGGAACGGGAGACCTGGCCTTACCCGTGGTTCAAGGATGAGAACTACGTCCCGGCTTCGGGTCGGGGCACGGTCACCGGCAAATTCGTCATCGATGATCGCGGAAATCCCGCCGCCTCCGCCGCCGGGCTCTGGGTCGGGCTGGAACAACAGCCGGTCACCGTCACCGGCACCTACGACTTCCAGAAATGGCTCAAGCCATACCAATATTGGGTGCAAACGGACGCGGCGGGTAGTTTCACGATTCCTCACGTCATCGCGGGCGAGAACTATACACTCTGGGCCTACGGACCGGGAGCGGCGGGGACCTTCCTTTCCCGGAACCAGACCGGGGGCAATCCACCGCTGGAATGCAACGTGCCAGCCAAACCTTTTGGCGTGTCTGTCAAAGCCGAAAAGACGACCGATCTGGGAACCGTGTCATGGACACCGGTCCGGGTCGGCTCGACGGTGTTCGAGCTGGGTTACCCCAGTCGCAAAGCCGACAAGTTCCGTCACGGAGACGATTTTTGGGCACCGGCCAGATCGCCGAAACTCGGCTACCCAACCCCGATCTGGGGTGGGCAGATGTATTACCCCTCTGATTTTCCCAATGGTCTGACTTACACCGTGGGGTCGAGCCGGTGGTCCACGGACTGGAACTATATTCTACCCTCCGCGCCTGACCCGGCGGGGAGTTACCAGTCCTGCACCGGCACCATCAACTTCAATCTGGCGCAGGCTCCGGCGGCTGGCTCGACGGCCGCGATCTATCTGGCCTGCGCCGGTGATGAAGGCGGCCACATCGTGCTCGGTGTCAATGGCAAGAACCTCGATGACGCCAGCGGAGTCACGGCCGCGCCTAATCCTCTGAACGGGAACACGGCGCGCCCGTACGGCGGCGGCACCGGTGGATTCAACCCGCCGTACGTGGACGACAGCAGCCAGCACTACAGCGACCACGGCCCGTTTTCCGACGAGCGCGTGTCCTTCCCGGGCAGTCTCCTGCACGCCGGGAAGAACACGCTCACCGTCACGATGAACGCAAAAAGCGGCATCGCCTACCTGATGGTCGATTATCTCCGGCTGGAGCTGACCGGCTACGTCCCTCCCGCTCCGGCCAGCGTGACCGCCGTTGCGGGCAACCACCGGGTCCTGATCCGTTGGCCCGTCGTCCCGGGAGCCACGAGCTACAACGTCCTGCGCGCTGCCGCCGGCGGCGCGTACGCTCCGGTGGCGGCCGGCCTGGTGGGTCCGGTGTGCGGCAGCGATGTCACGCTGGCGAACTACACCGACCAGACCGCCGTCAACGCAACGCAATATTCTTATGTCGTGCAATCGGTCAATCCCGCGGGACATAGCGCCGCATCGACCCCGGGTCCCGGTGTCGCTCCCACGGCGGCTGCTCCCGCCAGCGCGCCGGGCGCTCCGACGGGGTTGAAGGTGGCAAGTTCGGGTCACCATCAGGTGGCGCTGAACTGGAACGCGTCGCCCGGCGCAAACTATCATCGGATCATACGCGCCACGCTCCACGAGAACGGCGTGGGCGGATTCTATCCGTTGCGGTCGGTCGTGCTCAACGATGCCGTGGCGGGAACGGGTTTCGTGGACAACACGCCCACGGACGGCACCCGCTACAATTATTTCGTCGAAGCAGCCAACGCCGCCGGGTTGAGCGGCCCATCGGCCGCCGTGATGGCGGTGCCGTTGCCCCCACCGCCCGGTGCGGCCCCGCGGTCTTTCACGGGCACCTGGACCAGATCACGACAGGGCCCCGGGATCACCCTCGCCTGGTCGCCGGTGCCCGGCGCGGTGGGTTATACTATCTACCGATCCACGCGGGCGGATGGGCAGTTCCGTTGGCCGGAAGATTTTGTGACCACTCTCGTCGAGACCACGTACACCGACCGGAACAATCCGAAGAGGGCCAACCAAAAGGAGGACGACCATCTCAAGCCCGGCACCGACTATTATTATCAGGTCACGGCGGTCAATGCGGCCGGTGTCTCGCTGTCGGCGAGTGTCCATGTCGATAAACAAGCAAATTAACTGGTTTGCCAACTGCGAAAGTCCCGCGCCGATGCGCTTTACTTTGAAGGCGCTTCATTACCCCGCCATGTTTCACCGCGCCCTTTTCCTCGCCGTTCTTCTTTTCACGCCGGTGGCCCGGGCCACGCCGCAGGACGGCCGGGACGAAATCTTTCCTCCCAAGGCAGCGGCGCAGGACGCCATCCACTGGCAGGACGGGTACTTCGTCCTCAACGGCCAACCGGCCTTCATCAGTTCTGGCTCCATCCACTACGCCCGCGTCCCGCGCGAGCTGTGGCGCGACCGGGTCTGGCGGCTCAAGATGATGGGGTTTAACGCCGTCCAGTCCTACATCTTCTGGAACGCCACCGAGCCCAGGGAAGGACAGTGGGATTTCAGCGACAACAACGACCTCGACGCGTGGCTCTCGCTCCTCCAGGACATGCACATGTACGGCCTGGAGCGCGTGGGGCCGTACTCCTGCGGGGAGTGGGAGTTGGGCGGCTATCCCGCCTGGCTCACCGTCAAGCCCGGCATGATCGACCGTGAACTCGGTCCCTCCACCAATTACTCCGATCCGCATCTGGACAAGGTCGAGACCATCGTGGCCCGGCATCAACTCAACCACGGCGGCAGTGTGTTCATGGTGCAGCTTGAAAACGAGCACCCCCGTGGCTGGGGCACGCAGGTGCTCGATCCCTACCTGAAGTACCTCGACGACCAGGCCGACCGCAACGGCATCGAGGTGCCCACCTTCAACTCCGGGATGCGCCACCGCTCCGATCCCACGGCTTCGGACGAGGCGCCGTTCCCGGTCGGACCGTCGCCCTGGTACACCACCGAGTTCTGGACCGGCTACATCGGCAAAGCGACGGCAACCTGGACCAACGGCGACCTCGCCAAGGGTGCGCTCGATGGAAAGATCCACGGCACCTGGAAGATCATCGCGTTCGGCGGCGCCGGTTATAACTACTACATGGGGCACGGCGGCACGAGTTTCGGCTACTCCGGCGACGGCGAACCTCCCGGCGTCTCCTATGATTATTCCGCGCCGGTCGGTGAAGCCGGGCAGTTGCACAACTTCTATTTTCCCGCCCGCCGCGC
>CAZZYS010000432.1:1950-3333 GCA_964658285.1 uncultured Verrucomicrobiota bacterium | reverse complement strand
CTGATTCTGATGACCGGCCTGCACCCGGTCACGATGTTGCGCCGCGCGATTGACGGTGGGCGCCACGCCCTCGTCGTCTGGCACGAACGCCGCGCCGCCGCCCGCCTTGCCCGCGCCTCGCAGCAGGAACTCCTCGAAATGGACCACGCCCGGCTCCTCAAGGAACAGCGCCGCATCGAAAAACAGCTCCGCAAACAGGGCGTCGCCCTGCCGCCCCCCGATCCGGCCGAAGAGGAGGAGGACGCCGAGCCCAGTCCCGCCGCCGCCTTCGCTCCGGCCGCTCCCGCCCTGGACGAGTTCTCCGGCCTGCCCGCGCCCAAGATCACGGACAACTCCGTGCCCAACCCGGTCGCGCCCGCGCCGAAGAAGAAACCCACGCTGTCCGAACTCTTCGCCAGCAAGGCCTCCGCCAAGGGCAAAGCCGGTGACCCGCTCGGCGCGCTCGGCGGGGCGAACGCCAACGGCGGGGACGTGCGGTTCGCCGACTACCACCTGCCCGAACTCGACCTCCTCGACACCGCCGACACCCAGAACCGCCCGGTCGCCAACAACGAGGAACTCCTGCGCGTGCAGACGCAGATCATCGACACGCTGGAGCAATTCGGCATCCGCGTGAGCCCCGGCGACATCACCAAGGGGCCGACGATCACGCGCTACGAGGTTTACCCCGCCAAGGGCGTGCGCGTGGACAAGATCGTCAGCCTGGAGCGCGACATCGCCCGCGCCACCCGCGCCGAGCGGATCAACATCCTCGCGCCCATTCCCGGCAAGGATACCGTCGGCATCGAGATCGCCAACAGCAAAAAGGTGAAGGTCACGTTGAGGGAGCTGCTCGAAGGCTCCGATTGGGCCGAGACCAAAGCAAAAATTCCCATCGCGCTGGGCAAGGACGTGTACGGCAAGACGATCATCGCCGACCTCGCCGCGATGCCGCATTGCCTCGTGGCGGGTGCCACCGGCTCGGGCAAGAGCGTCTGCATCAACTCGATCATCTCCAGCATCCTGTACCGGTTCACGCCCGAGCAACTGCGGTTCGTGATGATCGACCCCAAGGTGGTCGAGATGCAAGTGTACAACAAACTGCCGCACCTCGTCGTGCCCGTCGTCACCGACGCGAAAAAGGTGCTGCTCGCCCTGCGCTGGGTCATCGACGAGATGGAGAAGCGTTACAAGATGTTCGCCAAGACCAACGTGCGCAACATCACCGGCTACAACGCCCGGCCCAAGCCCAAGACCCAGGCCGAACTCGACGCCGAGGAGGAAGCCAAGACGGGCCGTTCGCTCGCCGCCGCCAAGTCGGCCGCGTTGCCCGACCGGATCGACCCGGCCGGGGCGACCGCGGCGATCCTCGAAGAACTCTCGCGTCCCGAGCCACCCGCGTCC
>CAZZYS010000432.1:0-1940 GCA_964658285.1 uncultured Verrucomicrobiota bacterium | reverse complement strand
GGGCGGCTGGATTCGATTGTGGGCGACGGTGGGTTCGGCGGAGGCGAAGACGACGGCGAGGACTCGACGCTCAACGTCACGATCCCGGCACCCTCCACCCGCGCCCAACTCACGGCGCGCAACCTCCGCGACGACGACCTGATCCTGCCCGACCAACTCCCTTACATCGTCGTGATCGTGGATGAGTTGGCCGACCTCATGCAGACCGCCCCGGCGGACGTGGAAAGTGCCATCGCGCGCATCACCCAGATGGCGCGGGCGGCGGGCATCCACATGATCCTCGCCACGCAGACCCCGCGCGCCGATGTCATTACGGGCGTCATCAAGGCCAACGTGCCCTCGCGCATCGCCTTCCAGGTCGCCAGCGGGCTCGACAGCCGCATCATCCTCGACGAAAAGGGCGCGGAACGCCTCATCGGCCAGGGCGACATGCTCTACCTGCCTCCGGGAACTTCCCGACTGACCCGGGCACAGGGTGTGCTCGTTACCGATGAGGAGATTCACCGGCTCGTCGAGTTCGCCGGCGGACAGGCGGAGCCGACCTTCGAGTCCGCCATCGCCGACAAGCTCGAAGGAGCGGGCGGCGACGATGAGGATGATGTCAGCGACGAAGACGAGGAACTCGTGGAAAAATGCATCGAGATCATGCGCCAGGAAAAGAAAGCGAGTACGTCCATGCTCCAGCGCCGGCTGCGGCTGGGCTACACGCGGGCGGCGCGCGTCGTCGATATCCTGGAGAAACGCGGCATCGTCGGCCCGGAGAACGGAGCGCGGGGCCGGGAAATTCTCGTCGATCTGGATAACCTGTGAGCAGGGGCCAATAAACTCGTGAAAAAAGTCAAATTTCCGCTGGTCTCCGGACCCGTTTGAGTTACAACACTCAGGGAATCCACTGAGACGGCACCATTTCTGCGGGCAACGGTTTTATGGTAGAGACAGCAGGCACGAAACTCCGGCGCGCACGCACGCAGCGCCAACTGAGCCTTGCGGACGCGGCACGCGCGACCAAGATTCGCGCCTCGCAGTTGGCCGATCTCGAAAACGACGATTACTCGAATTTCGCCAACCTCGCCTATGCGCGGGGTTTTCTGGTCAGCTACGGGAAGTATCTCCATCTGGACGTGCGGCCGTACATGGAGGCGTTCGCGGATGCGAGCACGTTCGGGCTCGACGATTATCAATACCTGAGCGCGGTGCCGGTGGGAGAATACCGCGCGCCGACCCGCCAATGGCGCAAACGCCGCAAGGGCGGGATGCGCCAATTCCTGACGCTGGCGGCGGGCGTCGCTGCGCTGACCGTGGCGGTGTTTTCCTTTTATCTGTACGTCAATTACAAGCGGCTGGGGGGCAACCTCGGCACGCTGGCCGAGCACCAGGCCGCCCAGGCGCAGGGTGAGGGCCGCAAAGGCGAGACGGCGTCCGATGAGTCGATGAAACCGGCGCTGCTGCCGGTCGCGTCCACCCCGGGGCCGGCGGGGGCCACGCCGCCGGCGGCCCAGTCGCCCGC
Source organism: uncultured Verrucomicrobiota bacterium (assembly GCA_964658285.1). Classification (GTDB taxonomy): domain Bacteria; phylum Verrucomicrobiota; class Verrucomicrobiia; order Chthoniobacterales; family SZAS-18; genus CAHJWO01. The sequence goes on along the minus strand of CAZZYS010000432.1, from coordinate 433 downwards.
GCCGGAGATCGTGCCGACCAACGACGACAACCGCGCGGCGGCAGCGGCCCTGGCGGTGCTGGGGCACAACAACTCGCCCGCGGCCTTGCTGACGCAGTTGACGATGCCGGCGGTCAAGTCGCCCGGCGAGGGGAACACGCCACTGGCTTCCCCGGTTCTGGGCGGCGATGCATCGCTGCTGGTCCACGTGCCGGACAAAAACGTCGATCCCTACCGCGCCGCCGCGCCCAAGCCGCAGAAGGTGTCCAACAACGCGTTGGAGTGAGAAACCGGGGTTGTTGTGGTGGCCGCAGGTTACGAGTTGCGGGTTGTGACTCCGGAGCGCCAAAGGCGCGGCTTCATAAAAGCCTAGGGCAACGCCCCAGGCCGAAAGCAAAGAAAAGCCCAGCGCTGAAAGCGCGATTTACAGCCGTTTTCAAATCCCTTGAGCGAC
>CAZZYS010000431.1:0-3335 GCA_964658285.1 uncultured Verrucomicrobiota bacterium | reverse complement strand
TCCCATGAAAATCCACATCGACGGCCAACTCCTCGACGAAGCTGACGCCAAAATCTCCGTTTTCGACCACGGTCTACTTTACGGCGACGGCGTCTTCGAGGGCATCCGCATGTACCACGGCCGGGTGTTCAAACTGGAAGAGCACATGGACCGCCTCTACGACTCGGCGCGCGTCCTCTGCCTGGACATTCCCGTCAGCAAGGAGCAGATGGCCGCCGACCTGCTCGCCACCATCCGCGCCAACGATCTGCGCGACGGCTACGTGCGCCTCGTCGTCACGCGCGGCGTAGGCGATCTCGGCATCAACCCACGGTTGTGCCCGAAGGCGTCGGTCATCATCATCGCCGCCAAGATCAAGCTGTACTCGGAGGAGCTTTACCGGACGGGGCTGGACATCATCACTTGCGCTACGCGGCGCATGAGCCAGGCGGCGCTGCCCCCGGCCGTCAAGAGCCTGAACTACCTCAACAACATCATGGCCAAGATCGAGGCACACCAGGCCAACGCCGCCGAGGCCCTCATGCTCAACGAACAGGGTTATATCGCCGAATGCACGGCCGACAACGTGTTCATCATCAAGAAGGGCACGCTTTTCACCCCGCCGGTGAGCGCCGGCAGCCTGCGCGGCATCACGCGCGGAGCGGTCCTCGACATCGCCGTCGAAATCGGCGTGCCCGTGGTCGAGACGGAGTTGACGCGCTACGACATCTTCGTAGCCGACGAGTGTTTCCTGACCGGCACGGCGGCCGAACTCGTCCCGGTCGTCAACGTGGACTCGCGTCCAATCGGCGACGGTAAGCCGGGGCAAATCACTGCGCGCCTGCTGGATGGCTTCCGCCGTTTGACATCGACGACGGGAACGCCGATTTTCAGCGAGGAAGCGGCTCCCGTTCCCCCCGGTCTCTCCGGCATGGAGGAGGGCACCTCTGCGGTGGGTCTGGTCGAGACAGCTTCCTCGCCCTACTAACAGAAAATGCAGAAGTCAGAAGTCCAGAAGGATGAGCTTCCGTCCCGTCCCACTGAACGTCCGCTTTCTGCCTTCTGGACCTCTGCCTTCTGCATTCTGACTTCTGCATTTCCCCTGATGCCCGGCTCGAATATCATCCAATGCGACGTTTGCCAGGCGAAGGAAGCCGAAGTTTTCCTGACGCAGATCGTCGGCGGCAAGATGCAGAAGGTAAATCTCTGCAAGTCCTGCTCGAAGGACCGTGGCGTGGATGATCCGACCGGTTTCGCGCTGACCGAACTCCTCTCTGGCCTCGGCACGAGCACGGAGACGGAGAAACCGCCGGTCATCCACGGTGGCGAAGGCACGGGTGGCGAAACCACGACGGTCGTCACGGCGACCAAGTGCACGGTGTGCGGGTTCACGCAGGCGGACTTCAAGAAGACCGGGCGGCTGGGTTGCAGCGAGTGTTACCTGACGTTCGCAGAAAGCCTGGGCAGCTTGCTCAAGGCGATGCACAAGGGCACGCACCACACCGGCAAGATGCCCGTGGCGCTCGCGCGCCGCAAAGAGGTCACCGAGCGGATGAAAACCTTGCAGGACGACCTCCAGAAAGCCGTGCGCGACGAGGATTACGAGAACGCCGCGACCCTGCGTGACCAGATCAAGCGGCTTTCAGGTCAGGTGGGGAACTGACGCCCGCAAGGGTGCAAGCCATTCGTCGTCCGCCCGAAGCCTGTCATTAGTTTTGGACTCTACGGAGGGCGGACCGGGCGGCCATGAATCTGTTTTCCAAACCTGAGCGTGTGGAAGCCAGCGACGTGGTCCTCTGCACCGTCACCTTGCTGCTGGAGTGTTGTCTTGCGCCTGCCAGCATGTTTGAGCATCAGAACATGAATTGGTTCGGCGGACTGGTCATTGTGTTCCCCGTCACGTTCTTTGCTGGCTGGCTGGTTGTTCAGAGAAATCACGCCTTTTACATCCACGCCTGCTGGGCCCTCATCGGCGGTGCCGTGGCTTGGCCGTTTTGTTTGCTCGTTCGACCTGTGGCCGCCAACTTTGCTTTCGTCGTACTGACTTCTGGCGCTGGGCCAGTCGCCGTTTACCATCTTCTGCGTCGAAGCACGAAATCTCTGCAGACCATCGCTGCGTTTGCCAATCGAGACGAAGCTTCATTCGCCGCCTCGCTACTAAAAGCACATGGGTTCGGAACTGTGCTGATCGACACCGACTCGGCTCAGTCGGACTCCTCTGGGGGTGCCATCCTGATTCAACTTCAAGTGCCTGAAAGGCAGGCGGCGAAAGCCACGAACTTTTTGAAGGAAGCGGGAGCGGAGCAAAGGATGGCCAACGACGAGTCAAGGTCACACTACTAGCCGCTTGACCACGCTTCGCCGTGAACAGACGCCGGCATCGTTGTGCAAACGTGTCGGTATAGGGTAGAGTATAACAGGTGGCCCGCTGCTCAGGTCACGCCCGATTTCCGCCATGAAATTCTCCAGCCTCATCTCCAATCCCGGCGAATGGATGCGCACCGACGGTCCGCACCACGACATCGTTATCAGCAGCCGCGTGCGTCTGGCCAGAAACCTGCGCGACCTCCCCTTCCCCGGTTGGGCCAAGAAGGCGGACCGCATCGCCATCCTCGAACAACTCAAACCCCAGGTCGAGGCGCTGCCCGACATGGACGACGCGTTCTCCGAGTACCTCCAGGACCTTTCCGCGTTGGAAAAACAGGTCCTCGTCGAACGCCACCTCATCAGCCGCGAACACGCCGCCAAGGGCATCGGCAGCGCCGTTGTGATGAACCGCCAGCAGACACTGAGCATCATGGTCAATGAGGAGGACCACCTGCGGATGCAGGCGATCCGTTGCGGCTTCCAGTTGAAGAACGCCTACAAGCTCGCCAATAAGGCTGATAACGCGCTGGAGGACACCCTCGAATTCGCCTACAGCCCGCAGTTGGGTTACCTGACCGCGTGCCCGACCAACGTCGGCACCGGGATGCGTGCCTCGGCGATGCTGCACTTGCCCGCGCTCGTGCTCGATGAGAACATTAACAAGGTCATCCAAGCCGTGAACAAGATCGGCCTCGCCGTGCGCGGCCTGTACGGCGAGGGCACGGAGGCGATGGGCAACCTTTTCCAAGTTTCGAACCAGACCACGCTCGGCGAAAAGGAGGAGGACATCATCAACCGCCTGGGCAAGGTGATCGAACAGATCATCGAGCACGAGCGTTCGGCGCGTCAGACCCTGCTCGAAAAAAAGCGCACGATGCTCGTCGATCAGATCGGGCGGGCGTACGGGATACTGAGCCACGCGTTCTCGATGAACAGCAAGGAGGCGCTCAACTTCCTGTCGCTGATCCGGCTGGGCGTGGACCTGGAGT
>CAZZYS010000430.1:0-3382 GCA_964658285.1 uncultured Verrucomicrobiota bacterium | reverse complement strand
AAACTTTCCAGAAACAATAGGGACTGCCTCGGAGAGGCATCCCTACCTTTTGTGACGACAGGCCGCGTTGCGGCCTGCGAACCTATCCCGTGAACTGCGACCCGCTGGCACGGTGGTATCGGTGGCTGGAGTACGCTGGCTTCGGTCGTGCGCTTGAACGGCGGCGGACGGCGTTCCTCCGCAAAACAGCGACGGCGCGGCACGTCCTCGTGCTCGGGGACGGCGACGGGCGGTTCCTGGCGGCCTTCCTGCGAGCGAACCCCCACGCGGAAGTCGATGCGGTAGACAACAGCGCGGCAATGCTCGCCCTCGCGCGGCAGCGGGTGGGCGGCCCCGACCAATCGCGCGTCCATTTCCACCACGCTGACGCCGCCCGTTGGCATCCTCCGGCGGCCGGGTACGACCTGATCGTCACCCACTTTTTTCTCGACTGTTTCACGGACGGCGAACTCCGGCCGCTGGTCAATCGATTGGCGGCGTGCACGGTCCCGGACGCGCGGTGGATCGTCTCCGAGTTTCGCCAGCCAGCGCACGGGTTGGCAGCGTGGCACGCGGGTCTGTGGATCGCGGGACTCTACGCGTTTTTCCGATTCGTCACGGGTCTGCGCGTCCGTCGTCTCCCGGACCACGCGGCGGCGCTCACGGCGGCGGGCTTCCGGCTCGAACGCGAAACGCTCGCCCGCTTTGGCCTGCTCACTTCTCAATGCTGGCGGCGCGACCCGCCCGGTTTTTGCGTTTGACGCCCCCGCGTGACGGCGGCTACATTCCCGCGCCCCCGAAAGCGCTTGCCCACGGGCGCTGCTGCCGGACTGCCGCCTGCGTCTGAACGAACCTTGTGCCGGTGCCGCAATGGCGGCCGGTGGCGGTTCCGACGCAGGCTTTTTTTGTACTTTTTATATGCTAGAAGATCAACTCGCCTACGTTCTCGTCACGCCGCATTCCATCCGCAAGTCGCGCACCGGCCCCATCCTTTCCCGCCTGATCTCGCGCAGCGGCCTGGAACTCGTCAGCGCCCGGATGTTTGCCCCGCACCGGGAACTCGCCACGGCCTACGCCGACACCGCCATCGCCGAGGACGATCCGAACCCCCGCCACCGCGCGACGCAGGAGCACATTCGCCAGTACATTCTTCAAAACCTCGCCCCCGACGCCGAGGGCCACCGCGCCCGTTGCCTGATGCTCGTTTTCCGCGGACCCGACGCGGTCAGCCGCATCATGAACACCGTCGGCCACATCGTCCACGGCCGCACCAGCGCCGAGACGATCCGCGACACCTACGGCGATTACATCGAAGACGCGGGCGGCAACGTCACCTATTTCGAGCCCGCCGTGCTCGCGGCACCCACCCCGGCGGCGGTCGAAACCGGCCTGAAGCTCTGGGCGAAATACTCTGACGCCGACGGCGGCCTGCTGGAAGACGTGATCCCGTTCCCGGCGGGGGCGGCGGTGGAAAAGACGCTCGTGCTCATCAAGCCCGACAATTTCCGTTTCCCCAATGCGCGGCCGGGCGGCGTCATCGACCTGTTCTCGCGCACTGGCCTGGCGATCATCGGGTTCAAGGTCCACCACATGAGCGTCGCGCAGGCGATGGATTTCTACGGGCCGGTGCTCGAAGTGTTGCAGGACAAGCTCAAGACCCCGGCCGGCAAACAGGCTCGGCTCGCCGTCGAGAGCGCGCTCGGCTTCAAGATTTCCGACGAGGTGGAAAAACAGTTGGGCGAACTGCTCGGGCCGTTGAGCGGGCGCAACAACTGGGAGGAACTCGTGCAGTTCATGGCCGGCAGCCGCACGGACGAGGTCACCGACCCCGCCGGACGCGAGGCTCCCGGCAACAAGATGTGCGTGGCCATCGTCTACCAGGGCGTGGACGCCGTGCGCAAAATCCGCGAGGTGCTTGGCCCCACGGACCCGAGCAAGGCCCCTCCCGGGTCCATCCGCAAGGAGTTCGGCCAGACCATCATGGTCAACGCCGCGCACGCCAGCGACGCCAAGGAAAACGCCGCGCGCGAGATGAAAATCATCCGCATCGAGGAAAATAACTTCCGCGCCTTGATTGAGGACACCTATCGCGGTTAGGTATCCGTCCGCCCTTTCTCACCCGACCACCCTTTTCGTTTCCCTTTTTATCCTCATGGAACTTTCCGAGCGCGCCGCTAACCTGTCGCCATCCCTGACCTTGTCCATCGACAGCAAGGCGAAATCCATGCTCGCCGCGGGCCAGGACGTGTGCGGCTTCGGCGCGGGCGAACCCGATTTCGACACGCCCGAGTTCATCAAGAAGGCCGCCATCGCGGCGCTGGAGGCCGGGTTCACGAAGTACACGCCCAGCAGCGGCACGCCCGAGCTGCGGCAGGCCATCGCCGACAAGTTCAAGAACGACAACGGGCTCAACTACAAGTCGAGCCAGGTCATCGTCAGCAACGGGGCCAAGCACTCGTGCTTCAACGCCATCATGGCCACCTGTCAGCCCGGCGACGAGGTGCTCATCCCCTCGCCGTACTGGCTGAGCTACCCCGAGATGGTGCGGCTCGCGGGCGCGGAGCCGGTGTTCGTCCAGACCAGCGAGGAAAACGGCTGGAAAATGACGGCCGAGGACTTCGAGAACGCGATGTCCCCGCGCACGAAGATGGTCATCATCAACACCCCCGGCAACCCGACCGGCGCGGTCTACACGCGCGAGGAACTCGAAGCGATTGCCGCCGTGGCCGCCGAGGAGGAAATCCTGATCCTGAGCGACGAAATCTACGAGAAACTCGTTTACGACGACGTGGAGCACATCTCCATCGGCTCGCTCTCGTCCGAGGCGCATGACCTGACGATCACCGTCAATGGGTTCAGCAAATCGTACGCGATGACCGGCTGGCGTCTGGGTTACCTCGGGGCGTCCGACGCCATCGCCAAGGCCATCGACTCGCTCCAGAGTCACAGCACGTCGCACCCCTGTTCGTTCGCGCAAAAGGGAGCCTATGCGGCCCTGACCGGCGACCAGCAGGCGATCAGCGACATGCGCGACGAATTCCAGGTCCGGCGCGACTACATGTACGACCGTCTTTCCAAGATGCCGAACCTCACCGTGCCGAAGCCGGGCGGGGCGTTTTACATGCTGGTGAACATCGGCCGACTCGGGTTGACCTCGACGAATTTCAGCGACCGTCTGTTGAGCAAGGCCGGCGTGGCGGTGGTGCCGGGGGTGGCGTTCGGTGACGACAAGACGATCCGCCTGAGCTACGCGACGAGCCTGGACATCATCAAGCGCGGGCTGGATCGGTTCGAGGAATTCTGCCGCAGCGTGTGAGGCGGAACGGGCACGCCGCAGGGGCGTCGTCCAACCAAGGTAGGGATGGCTCTCCGAGCCAGTCCCTATTTTGGATTGGATTACTGT
>CAZZYS010000429.1:0-3407 GCA_964658285.1 uncultured Verrucomicrobiota bacterium | reverse complement strand
TTTGCGCTTTTTGCGCTTTTTGCGGCCAAAATTTCCCTCCACCCATACAGCTCATTGAGCCGGCGACCAAAAAAACTTCTTGCCAACCGTAGCGTACTAGCGCACTAGTACACCTGTGTCGCTGAGCTTTTCGATCTCTCCCGCGAGCGAGGTGCCGATCTTTCGCCAGATCGTGCAGCAGGTTCAACGCGCCGTCTCGACGGGCCAGTTCAAGGTCGGTGAGCAGCTTCCGGCCGTGCGAGTCCTCGCCGAGATCCTGGTCGTCAACCCGAACACCGTGGCGCGCTCCTACCAGGAACTCATCCGCGACGGCGTCCTGGAAAGCCGTTCCGGCCGGGGCGTCTTCGTGGCCGAACGACGCGAGGTTTTTTCCCAGGAAGAAAGCGAACGCCGTCTAAGTCACGCCGCCGAGCAACTTTGTCACGAGGCGATCCTGCTCGGGGCGGGGTTGCCGGAAGTCCGCACCCATCTCGAAGCCGCCTGGAAACTTCTTCAGGAGCAGAGTCACCAAGTCAACGCCTCCGAGCAACGGAAAACGCCATGAGTCCTGTCATCGAGATCGACCACCTGACCAAATACTACGGCAAGCGCGAGATCGTGCGCGATCTCAGCCTGCTGGTGCCCGGCGGCTCCATTTACGGCTTCCTCGGACGCAACGGCATGGGCAAGACGACGACCATCCGCATCCTGCTCGGGATGGAGGAACCCACGCGAGGGTCCACCCGCGTCTTCGGCGAAGATTCCCGCACCCTCGCCCCGCAGACCCGGGCGCGGATCGGTTATCTGCCGGAGGGACACCACGTTTACGGCTGGATGACCGTGCGCGAGTGCGGACGCTTCCAGGCCAGCTTCTTTCCCAAGTGGAACCAGGACATCTTTGAAACGGTCATCACCCATTTTCGACTCACCCCGAAAATGAAGGGCGGGCAGCTTTCGCGCGGGCAACGCGCCGGACTTTGCCTGGCGATGACGCTGGCCCCGGAACCGGAACTGCTGGTGCTCGACGACCCGGCGCTGGGTCTGGACCCCGTGGCCCGCCGCAGCCTGCTGCAATCCATGCTGCACGTCACGCGCCAGCCGAATCGCACGATCCTGTTTTCGTCCCACCTGCTTTCCGACGTGGAACGGGTGGCGGACCGCATCGTCGTGCTCGACGGCGGCGTGCTGCGGGCGGATTGCACGGTGGAAACCTTCCGCGACCGGCTGCGGCACTACGTGCTCAAGTTCAAGGGCACCCCGCCCTCGACTCCAGGCATCCCGGGACTGCTGGAAAGCTTCCGCACCGATCACGAACTGGCCCTGACCGTGGCCAACGCCTCGGCCGAAACCGAAGCCTTGCTGGCCGCGCTCGGGCCCGAGTCGCTCGAACCGGTGGAGATGACCCTGGAGGACGCGTTCGTGAGCTACGTGGGTGAACGCGGCGAGAAGACGTTCTTCACCCGCGAGGAGGTCCGGCGATGACCGCGATCTGCTGGAAGGAACTCCGCGAGAACTACCGCTGGGCGCTCCTGGCGTTGCTCGGCCTCGGCGTTGCCCAATGGTACGCGCTGCACCAGGGCGAGGAAAGATACTCCTTCGGCTACAACTGGTCCAGCAACGGGTTACTGCTGGACAGCACGCCGTTCCTGGCCGTGACGACGTTCGGCTGCGCGGCCGTGGGGCTCTTGCTCGGGTTCCTCCAGATCCTGCCGGAACTGCGCCGGGATCGCTGGGCGTCCTTGCTGCACCGTCCCGTCTCACGCGGGGTGGTGTTTCGCGGCAAGGCCGTGTGTGGGTTGCTCCTCTACGTGCTGGCGACCGTGCCGCCGTTCCTTTTCAGCGTCTGGCTGGTGGCGACGCCGGGGCACTTCGGCGCGCCGTTTTTGCCGACCATGACCCTGGCGGGCACCGCCGACATTTGCGCGGGGGCGGCGTACTACTTCGCCGCGCTGGCGATGACCTTGCCGCGCGGCGTCTGGTTCGGCCTCCGCGTGTTTCCGCTGTTGGCGGCGGTGCATCTGACCTACTTCGTGACCGGCGTCGAGTTCTTCTACGTCGCGGTGGAGGCGGCGGTGTTGATGTCGCTGGCGCTCTTCGCGGCGGGCTGGGCCACGATGCTGCAACAGGACCGGCTGGGACCGCGGCCCTGGATCGGCAAATTCGCGTGCCTGGCCGTCGTTTTCTACGGGGTGTGCGGACTGGGCGATCTTTCCCTGTCGCTCTTCGAGGTGATCGGGCCGACGCGCCATTCCCGCCACACCTCCGACGAGCTTACCGACACGGGGGTCCCGCTGCGGATCAGCTACGTGGACAATGTGGCCGTCGCCGTGACGGACGCGGCGGGACATCCCCCGACGGACAGGAAGCTCCAACCCGACCAGGTGCGCTCGCATCTCAAATACATCAACACATGCAGCGAGTACGTCGGCGACCCGCACGGCTGGCACCGGCCCAATTACCACGAGACTTACCGGGACTTCAGCAAATATGTGACCTACCTGCGGGCCTACGCCTATCCCCGGCCGGAACAGTGGTTCTACCTCCTCGAACAAAAAGTGTGGATCAGTTTCTCGCCGACGCAGAAGATGCCGGTGGAAAGGCTGGGCCGCGACGGCTTCGAGCCGCTCTCCAGCCAGCCGGAGCCGTGGAGCGAGGAAAGTACGTACAGCGACATCGACGATCACCTCATCGTCTACGACCCGACCAGCGTCACGTTCTACGCGCTGTCGCAACACCGCCGCTTCGCCCTCCCGCTCCCGGGCCCGGGTCCCGTCTACGGCATCGGCACGGCTTACGAGTCCGTGGGAAACCGCAGCGTGTCGGTCTTCGGGGTGACCCTGGCGGACCGGATGGCGGTCTACAACGACCAGGGAGCGCTGGTCGCCTCGCTGCCCTACCACCAGGATGTCAGCCGTTGGGGGGCACTCTCCCTGGGAATGAAGGGCAACATGGAGCGTTTCTTCTTGCAGTATGGGCCGAGCGACTGGTTGCCGAAGGCGACCCGCGACGGGATGCCGACCTACTACGAGGAACTGAACGCGCAGGGTGAATTGCTCCAGAGCTTCACCATGCCCCCCGCCCCGCCCAACTGGAGGTCGCGCTCGTGGTCGGAATACGCCATCCGCCGCCTGCAGAGTCCGTTGTTTTTCTTCGGGGGCATGGCTTACCAGAAGGTTGGCGCGTTGCTCGGCTCGAAGCGACTGGCGGACCAGTTGGCTCCGCGTTTCGGGCGCGACTGGGACTCGACGAAGGAATACATCGCTTTTGTCTTGCTGATCTCGCTCGCCCTGGTGGCGATCGGCGGAGGAATCTCCTTCCTCCCCCTCGGCGGGCTGGACGTGATCGACCCGGATCTCATCCTGTACGGCCTGCTGCCACCGCTGCTGTTCGCATCCGCCATCCGCGCGTCACTGATCGACATGCGGACC
>CAZZYS010000428.1:0-3444 GCA_964658285.1 uncultured Verrucomicrobiota bacterium | reverse complement strand
TCGCCGAAGGTCAGCGACACCCGGTTGAACACGCCCGCGAACACCTCGTTGAGGCTGCCGTCGCCGAACACCGCGATGTCCCGGATCGTGTGCAGGTCGTATGTCAGCCGGTAGTCGCCCGGGTCCTCCGGGTCAAGCGCGTACAGCAGATCGAGGGTGAAATCGGTCGTCGTCAACGTGGCGTTGGGCGCATCGACGTTGAGGTTGATCTCCTTGCGCTTGTAGCCTCGGGCGGTGCGCAGTTTCTCGAAGAGTTCGCGCGCGAGTTGTTCGAGGTCGGACGCGCACATCGCCGCGAATTGGCGCTCGAACATCGCGTCGGGCAACGTGGCCGGCACCTTGTGAAAACCTTTGCGGAAACCGCCGAGGTTTTTGACGTTGCCCGGACGGGTGCCGAGGAGGTGGACGCGGTTGACTTCGGTGGAGGAGGGGCTCGGCATAAGAGAGAAAAGGTGCTGGAAAGATACCGCAGAACCGGGTCGTCCGAAAGGCTCTGCCCCTGCAAATTAACCTCCGCGAAGACGCCGCTACTTCCGGCCGCTGCCCGCCAGCACAGCAGGTTCGCCCGCGTGTTCCTCCTCCGGCCACGGGTGGCCGCCGCCGCTGTCGCCGCTGCCGTCGTCGGGATTGACCCCGCTGCCGTTGCCGGCGGGCGCGTCGGGCAGGAGACCGATGCCGTCGTCGTCGTCGTCGTCGCTGCCGTCGTCGGCGTCGCGGACATGCGGATCGACGAAATGGTCCAGCGCGATAAATAACGCCTTGGCGTGGCGGGCGATGAGGATGTTGATGATCGGCACCGGCACCGCCACCGCGCACATGAACTCCCACGCGGGCATCAGGCCGATGTCGCGCGTTTCCGCGAGGTAGATAAAGAGCACCACCGCCACGAACACCGCGAACCCCGGATTGAACCCGAAGACCGCCAGCAGGAAATATCCCGGCTCGCGTTCGTATGGGTAGCCGCAGCGCGGGCAGCCGTCGAGCGGGGTGAACCAGTCGTGGAAATTGCGCACCCGCCAGACCGGCACGAAGATCGGCCGCGAGCCGCACACCGGGCATTTGAGCAGCATCGCGCGTCCGAGATACCGGAACGCCTGTCCGACCGACCGGCTCTCGCCGGTGGCGATCTGGAAGCTGTCACCGGCGGCCATCCTGCTTCCGTACCACGCGCGGAGGGAACCCGCCACCGGGATTTCGCTGGAAACAGCGGCTTGTTCCCTCGCCGACCCGCCGTTATAACGTAGCCGGTCATGGACGAGGAACCCGCGACGCCACCCCGGCCGAACAGCATTCTGGCCACGCTCCGGGAACATCGCATCTACGGCGCGGCGGTGGGCTATCTCGTGGCCGCATGGATCGTCCTGCAGGTAGCCGCCATCGTGCTGCCGGGGTTCGGTGCGCCGACGTGGGCTTTGCGCGCGTTGATGATCCTGCTTGCCCTCGGTCTGGGGATCACGGTGCTGGCCGTCTGGAGCCGCGCCCGTCGCGCCGATGGGTTGTCGCTGTTTCCGCACGCGACGTTCGGACGGCTGGCGTGGGTGCTCACGGCGCTGCTGCCCGCCGTGCTCGTGGCGGCGTTTTTCTTGCTGCGCCCGACGCCCCGGCCCGCCGTGGCCCCCGCCGCGCCGGACACGACCGCCGCGATGGACAAATCGGTCGCGGTGCTGCCCTTCGACAACTTTTCCGAGGACAAGGACAGCGCGTTTTTCGCCGACGGCGTGCAGGACGAGGTGCTCACCGACCTGGCGCACGTCGCCGATCTGAAGGTCATCAGCCGTTCGTCGGTCCTCCAGTACAAAAAGACCGACAAGCGCGACCTGCGCGAGATCGGCCGGACCCTGGGCGTGGCCTACGTCGTGGAGGGCAGCGTGCAAAAGGCGGGCAACAAGATCAAAGTGACCGCGCAGTTGATCGACGCGCGCACCGACGCCCACCAGTGGGCCGAGCAATACGTCCGTGACTTGGCCGACGTGTTCGCCATCCAGAGCGAGATCGCCCAGGCCATCGCCGGGCAGCTCCAGGCGGCCATCTCCCCGCAGGAACACGCCGCCATGACGGAAGCGCCCACGCGTGACGCGCATGCCTACGAGCTTTACCTCCAGGCACACGCGCTCTGGAACGACTACGACCAGTCGCCGGTCGATTACCACACGATCATCGATCTGCTCAAGCAGGCCGCGGCGAGCGACCCCAATTTCGTGCGCGCCTACGCCCTGATGACGGAGGTGGAAAGCTACCAATATTTTAACGAGGAGAGAACCCCGGAAACCGCCGAAGCCGCCCGCCTCTACGCGGAAAAAGCCGCGCAACTGCGGCCCGGTTCGGCGGACGCCAACGTGGCGATGGGTTATTACAATTATTATGTTCGCGGGGACTACCCGCGCGCACACGAGGATTTCGCCGCCGTCGTGCGCCAGTCGGCCAACGACGCGCGGGCCTATTTTTGCCTCGGCAGCATCGAGCGCCGCCAGGGACGTTGGGAGGAGGGGCTCGGGCACATCCACCGCGCGCTGGAACTCGACCCGGAGCGGAATTTCTACACCGAAACCTACGTGGAAGTCCTGATGGCGCTCCGCCGCTACCCGGAGACGCAGGCGTTTCTCGACCGGCTGATCGGCACCCATCCGCAGCACCTCTGGCTGCGCTTGGAGCGGGCCTGGTTGTGGCTCGCTTGGAAGGCGGACACCCGCGCGGCCCGCGCGGAACTGGCGACCCTCCCCACGAACCATGATCCGAGCGGGATGTTGATCGGTCTGCGCGTGACCTGCGACGAGTACGACCGGGATTTCGCCTCGGCCCAACGCGCCTTGGCGGAGTGGCCGCAGGCCCAATTCGGCATCTGGCCACGTGCCGCGTACGAAGGCGATCTCGCCCGCTTCCGGGGGGATGCGCCGGGGGCGGCGGCAGCGTACAGCGCCGCGCGCACCACCCTCGAAGCGACCGTGCGCGCCCAGCCGGACGGTTGGGTCGCCATCCTGCAACTGGCGATGCTGGACGCTTCCCTGGGCAACAGGGACGCCGCGCTGGAGGGAGGGCGGCGCGCCCTGGCCGGCGCTCCGCAGGGTGACACGCAGTTGTCGCCGAGGCTCAGGGAGATGTGGTTGCACGTCCTGGTCCGCCTGGACGACCGCGAAGAAGCCCTCCGCACCCTGCAAACGCTCGTCGGCCAACCGTACGGCCCCGACTACGGTGATCTGCACCTGAATCCCGAGTGGGACCCGCTGCGAACCGACCCGCGCTTCGTGGCGATGGTCGCTTCGCTCGCGCCGAAGCCTTGAGCAGGGGGCAACCGGATCGCATGGACGAAAACCTTCCACCGCCGCCGCCGTCATCGTCCGGGACGACCTGGGCCGCGCTGAAAAATCACCGGGTCTACGGCGCGGCATTGGGTTACCTCGTCGCGGCGTGGATCATTTTGCAAGTGGCGGCCATCGTGCTGCCCGG
>CAZZYS010000427.1:0-3460 GCA_964658285.1 uncultured Verrucomicrobiota bacterium | reverse complement strand
GCGCGCAGCATGGAGCAGATGGGCATCCACATCGTGGGCGTGGGCGGCGGCTGCTTGAGTTCCTCGTCGAGACGGTGCTGGACGAAATCACGGTTGTAGACCGTGTTGTCGGCCAGCGCGTGGCCGGGGTCCGGGACGCTGCCATGCGCGAGCGAATCCAGCGTGGCGTTGTAATGTTGGATCGCGTTGCGCCAATCGGTGATCCGCGCCTGTTTTTCCTTCTGGCCCGTGCCCCGACGGTAGAGCGAATTGCCGAAATTATAGTGCGACTTCGCACGCAGACCCAGGTCCGGGGCGGTGAGCGCCTTGCCGAAGGCTTCGAGCGCCTCGTCGTACTGCTTGCCCATGTACGCGCTGGCCCCGGCGTCGAATTGCAGGTTGCCCTGGTCGGGGTTTTCCTTGGCCAGGTCGGTGAACGCCCGGAACGCCTCGTCGTACTTCCCGTTCTTGTACAGGGCCAGCGGACCGCTCGCGTTGCCGGTCGCGGGAGGATCGACCGGAATGGCCTCTTCCGCGCGCGCGCGGGTCATGCTGACCGCGAACAAAACGGCCGCGATCACGGCCGCCGTCGTCGGGCGGCGGACAGGCACGGCCCGCGCTCCGGGCGTCACCCCGCCGATGGCGGCGGGCGCGCGGTAGCGGCGGCGTTCGCCGGGCAGGGCGGCCAGCGTGAGGAAAAGCAGCCCCGCACCCAGCGGCCATTGATAACGCTCGATGGGCCGGCGGTCGGCTTTGGTGTCGATCTCGCCCGCGCGCAGCTTGCTCAAACCGTCCTGGATGATCGTCCGCATGACCGCCTCGCCGTTGGTGAACCGAAGGTAAAACCCGTTGCCCGTCTTGGCAATCTCCGTCAACCCCGGTTCGTTGAGCCGGGTGCGGACGATCTGACCGTTCTCGTCGCGCACGAACTCCCCCCGCCGGCCGCCGGACAGCGGGATCAGCGCGCCTTCGGGACTGCCGAAGCCGACCGTGAAAATCCGCACCCCGGCCGCGGCGGCGCGTTTGGCGGCCAGGAGACCGTCGGCCTGTTCGGTGTCGCTGGTGGGTTCGCCGTCGCTCAGGAGCAGGATGGCGCGGTTGCCGGTGCCGCCTTTGCCGAACGCTTCGAGCGAGAGGTCGAGGGCCCCGCCGATGTTCGTGCCGCCGAGGGGGATGAGGTCCACGTCGAGTTCGGCGGTGGCGCTGAGCACGGCGTCGTAGTCGATGGTCAACGGGGCCTGGAGGAACGCGTTGCCCGCGAACGCCACGAGGCCGACGCGGTCGCCGGGAAGCTGCTGGACGAGGTCCTGGATCGCGAGTTTCGCGCGCGTGAGCCGGTCGGGCGCGAGGTCGTTGGCGAGCATACTCTTGGACACGTCCACGATCACGATGAGATCGAGTCCGCGCCGGTGGACCCCCAGCGTCTCGAAACCCAGACGCGGACCGGCCATCGTGACGAGGAAAAAACCCAGCCCGGTCAGGAGCAGCCCGTAGCGCCAGCGCCGCCGGGCGGCGCTCGCGGCTCCGGTCAACTGCGAGCGCAGGCGCGGGTCGCGGATCAGTCGCACCAACCGCGTGGCCGCGCGGCGCTCCGCCCACGCGAACAGCCCGGCCAGCACGGGCAGCGCCAGCAGTCCCCAGAGCCACAGGGGCGAGCCGAAGGTCAGGTCGTGAAGCATGGACGATACGTGAGACATCGCGGGCGGCGGGAAGTTCGATCCGAACGTCATCACGCTCACGGCAACCGCCGCCACAACAACTGCGACAACGCCAGATACCCACCAAGACAAAGGGCGCTCGTTCCCGCGAACCATTGGAACAGGTCCCGGTATTCGCGGTATTTGCTCATCTTGACGGTGCTCTTCTCTAGCTTGTCGATCTGCGCGTAAATGTCCTCCAGCGCCCGGCTGCTGTCGGCGCGGAAAAAGTGGCCGCCCGCCACCGTCGCTACGTCGCTCAGGGTCTTCTCGTCGAACTCGACCTGGACATCCTCGTACACGGTCCGCCCGAACGGATCGGTCATCGGAAAAGGCGCGACGCCGTTGGTGCCGACGCCGATGGTGTACACCTTCAGACCCAGCGCGCGCGCGGCCTCGGCGGCGGTGTTGGGGTTGACGCGGCCCGCGTTGTTGTCGCCGTCGCTCAGCAGCACGATGATGCGGCTCTTGGCCTCGCGGTTCTTGAGCCGGTTGCAGGCCGAGACGATGGCTGAACCGATGGCCGTCCCGTCCTCCACGAGGCCGATCTTCACGCGGTCGAGATTTTCGATGAGCCAGGCGTGGTCGAGCGTCGGCGGGCTGACGAGGTACGGCCGTCCGGCGAAGGCGAGCATCCCGATGCGGTCGTTGGGCCGCGAGTCGATGAAGCGTTGCGTGATTTCCTTGATGGCGTCCACCCGGCTCGCGCGGCTGCCGCCGATCTGGAAATCCTCCGTGAGCATGGAGCGCGACACGTCCAGGGCGATCATGATGTCGATGCCGCTGGCCTCGACCTGCGTGAAGGAATTGCTCAACTGCGGCCGGGCCAGCGCCAGCACGCCCGCCGTCGTCGCCAACGCCAGCAACACCCCCGAGAGCACCCCCGCCCGCGCGGCACGCGGCCGGCCGATGTGCTGGAGGATCGACGTGGACGAATACACGACGGCCGGCGCGCCCCCCACCCGGCCGGTGCGCAACGCCAGGAGGACCGGCAGCGCCAGCAGCCAGAGCCACGCGGGTTGGGCAAAGCCGAAGCCAGCGAGATCGTGCCAGTTCATGAAAACAATGGGATAGAGAATGCGCTCAACGGCGGCGGCGGGGGAGCCTGTTCAACGGTTGCCCGCCTCCGTTTGTTCCGCCATCGGCAGCGGCGGCGGCGAGAACGAACGGGACGGCAACGGCGGTGGTGGGAGCGGAGGAGGCTGCGCCGGTTCGCGCCGGCTGCCGTCGACGAATTCCAGGGCCTGCGCCAACAACGCGCGTTTGCCGGCGGGCGTGGCGTCGAGCCGGGCGAACTTGAGCAGGTCGCAGCCGTCCAGAAATTCGCTCAGGAGCGTGTGCTCGTTGCGCGAAAAAACCCGCGTGGCCGCCACCGAGGTGAGGAATTCCGGTGAGGTCTGGCGCTCGGGATGCATCCGGTATTCGTCGCCGATGTACACGCGCAACACGTCGCACACCTCCCCGCCGAAGGTCCGCGCGTCCATCGTGTCCATCTGGCGTTCGAGTTCCGCCAACCTTTGCTTGGCGGCCTCGCGCGGGGTGAGTTTCGGGCCGGTGGGCTGCGGCGTTTTCGGTCGGCGCAGGAGGTACCACGCGACCAGCCCTGCCAGGAGCAGGCTCAGCACCGCCACGACCAGCCAGAGCAAACTCCCGCTCAGGAAATACGGCTGCGGCGGGACGATGGCGCGGATGTCCGGTCCAGCGGGAGACGCGGACGGCGCGGCCGGGGGCGTCGGTGCGACGGTGGCGGCCAAGAACGGGGAATGCAGAATGCAGAATGCAGA
>CAZZYS010000426.1:0-3460 GCA_964658285.1 uncultured Verrucomicrobiota bacterium | reverse complement strand
GGAAATCAGAAGGTTGGAAGTCAGGTTTCTGTCTCTGTCTTCATCCTTCACCTCTCATCCTTCATCCTTTCTGCCGCAGGTGCGGGAAGAGGATCACGTCGCGGATGCTGTCCGAGCCGCTGAGCAACATCATCAGCCGGTCAATGCCCAGGCCGATGCCGCCCGCCGGGGGCATCCCGTGCTCCAACGCGAGGAGGAAATCCTCGTCGAGGTTCATCTTTTCGCCGCCGCTCTGCGCGAGGAGGCGTTCGCGTTGCACGTCGGGATCGTTCAACTCGGTGTAGCCCGGAGCGAATTCCATCCCGTTGATGACCAGCTCGAACACGTCCACCAACGACGGGTCCTCGGCGTTCTGCCGGGCCAGCGGGACAAGTTCCTTGGGCAGATGCGTGACGAACAGCGGGTCAAATTGCTTTGCCTCGATTCTTTGCTCGAAAACTTTCTGAGTTACCTCGAACTCCTCGTGGCAGTCATCACCTAGGTTTACTTGAAGTTCTGTAACAGCCCTCTTGCGTTTATCTGTTGCAGATAGCACGAACCATCCGGGCGCGATTTTTTCGATTAAATCCCGATAACGCTCTCTCTTCCAAGGCCTCGTGAGGTTGATCGGTTTTGGCACCTGCTCAATCTGCGGATCATTACTATATACAGGCACCTGAAGGATCGGGAATCCTTCGGCCTGCTCCGCCAACCGGCAAATGAGGTCTTCCATCAGGTCGGCCATCAACTCCATGTCCGCGTACGCCCAGTACGCTTCCAGCATCGTGAACTCCGGGTTGTGCCGGCGCGAAAGCCCCTCGTTGCGGAAGTTGCGGTTGAGTTCGAAGACCTTCGGGAAGCCGCCGACGAGCAGCCGCTTCAGGTAAAGCTCTGGGGCGATGCGCAGGAACAGGTCGATGCCCAGCGCGTTGTGGTGCGTCTTGAACGGCTCCGCCGCCGCGCCGCCCGCGACCGGTTGCATCATGGGGGTCTCGACCTCCAGGAAACCGCGTTCGTGGAAGAACTCGCGGATGCCGCGCAGCACTTTCGAGCGCAACAGGAAGGTCGCACGCGACTTCTCGTTGGCCAATAAATCCAGGTAACGCTGCCGGTGCCGCGCCTCGACATCGACCAGCCCGTGGTACTTGTCGGGCAGGGGGCGCAGCGCCTTGGACAACGGCACGAACCGGCTCACGCGCAACGTCGGTTCACCGGTCTTCGTAACGAACCCCTCGCCTTCCACGCCCATGAAATCGCCGAGGTCCAACTGCGCGAACACCGCCGCCTGCTCGGGGGTGAGGTTCTTGTTGTTGAGATAAATCTGGATGTGCCCGGTCAGGTCGCTCAGGTCGAGAAAGTGCGACTTGCCCATGTCGCGGTGGGCCGTCACGCGACCGGCGACGCGGAAAACCGTGCCTTCCGCGAACCGTTCCCGGACCTGCCCCACGCTGCCGTCGGTGTCGAACCGCGCGCCGAACGGGTCCGTGCCCGTCGCGCGCAGGGCGTCGAGTTTCTGGCGGCGAGCGGCCAGGAGGGGATGTTCCTCGGCGCTGTTGGAGGTGGTTTCGGTGCTCATGGGGCGATAAAAGCAAACCGGCAGCCGCGAGGCTGCCGTCGTAACCAAGGTAGGGATGCCTCTCCGAGGCAGTCCCTATTGTTTCCGAAAAGGACGAACGTCTATGGGCACATTCATCCAGAGAAAATTTGGGACTGGCTCGGAAAGCCATCCCTACCTTAGAAATTTACGCTGCCGCTGGCGCGGCTGCTCCGGGCGCACCCGCGGGCTGCTCGCCGGCCACCGCGCCACCGCGCAGGGCGTTGGCGTTGAAGCGGAACTTCACCTTGCCGCGCTTGGCGTTGGCCTTAGCCTTGCGCTTGGCTTTCTGGGTGGGCGTCTCGAAGGCACGCAGGCGGCGGACTTCATCCATGATCCCCTCGCTATCGAGCTTGTTTTTGAGGCGCTTGAGCGCACGATCAACGGGTTCTCCTTTGCGGACAATGACTTCTGGCATAAAGCGGCGGTAAAATTGAAAGGTTGGCTGGCGGCGGGGTCCGAAACCTAGACGGACCTCCGCCGCAGGTCAACAGCCAACTCTTGCTTCTCGACACGCCGCGGCGCGCACGTTATTCTCCGCGCCGTGCCAACCGAGGTCGATGAGGGAAAGAGCACGCGCGTGCCGGCGTTCACCGCGCCGCCGCTGGCGGTCGTGGAAATGCCCGTGCCGCCCCCGCTGCCGCCAGCCGACGATGTCCCGAAATGCGCCAACTGCCTGACGCCGTTGACCGGGCCGTTTTGCGCGCAATGCGGTCAGCACGTGGCCGACTACCATCGTTCGGTGTGGCGTTTCGTGGCCGACTTTTTCGACAGTGCCTTTTGCTGGGACAACAAATACCTGCGGACGGTCGCACCGCTGTTGAAAACACCGGGTTTTCTTACCCAGGAATTCATGGCGGGCCGGCGCGTGCGCTACGTCCATCCGCTGCGGTTGTTCCTCTTCACCAGCGCGATCTGCCTGACGCTGATCCAGTACACCCACCACACGGCCGGCGCTCGCGTCCGGCTCGACAAGGGGGGCAACCACAAGCCGGGCGTGTCCGTCCATCTGGGCACCGATGACCAGGACGATGACGAGAGCGACCCAAAGGCGGCGGCCACGCCCGCGCCGACCCCCGTCGTTCCCCCAACCCCCGGCCCAACGGCCACGGTCCCGCCGACGCCCGCCGAGCCGACGTTGGGCCAGGTATTCCGGGACACGTATAAACCCGGTCGCGGCGACTCTCCCGGGATGGACGCGGAGGCGGCCAAAAAACTGGACCAGAAAATCGAAACCATGAGTACCGACCTGCAAAAGAAGATCGAGGCGGCGGGCGGGGCCAATGCGTTCAGCCAGAAAATGACCAGCAACATCCAACAGAAGCTCTCCTGGGTGACGCTGGCGATGCTGCCGATCTTCGCGCTGTTCCTGCGCTGGGCCTACGGGCGGGGCGGCGGGTATTATTTTACCTATCTGGTGTTCTCGCTCCACTACCACACGTTTTTGCTGATGTTCTGGGTGGTGTATTCGGTGTTGGACGGCGTGGCGAACAAGATGAACAAAGCCCTGTTCGAGATTCCAGGTTTGCTCGTCGGCCTGTGCCTGCTGGTGCCGCCCTATTATTTGTACCGGGCGCTCCGGCGGATGTACGGCCAGAGCCGGTGGGCCACCGCCGCCAAGGTTTTTGCCATTGGCGCGCTGCATCTGCTGGCGCTTTTCGCGGGACTGGCGATCATCGGCGCGACCACCTTCCTGTAACCAGCCTTTGCTGCGATGAGTTTCTTCCCTGCCTCCGCCGTCGCCACCGCCAAACGCCCCGTGCGCGTGGGCATCGGCGGGCCGGTGGGTTCGGGCAAGACGATGCTCGTCTGGCGGCTGTGCGAACGATTGCGGGAGGAGTTTTCGCTCGGGGTCATCACCAACGACATCTACACCCGCGAGGACAG
>CAZZYS010000425.1:0-3467 GCA_964658285.1 uncultured Verrucomicrobiota bacterium | reverse complement strand
AGGGCGTCACCTGGAGCGCGCCGGTGCAGGTCAACGACCCGACCGATGCGACCACCAAGATCAACCTGCTGCCCTGGCTGGCGACGGGGCCGACGCCCGGCTCGGTCGGGATCGTCTGGTACGGCACGGATTCCGCGGCCAACAACGACACGGCCCGCTGGCGCGTGTACTACGCGCAGAGCTTCGACGCGAACAGCGCCGCGCCCACGTTCCGCATCGTGCAGGCCAGCGATCATGCCAACCACGCCACCAACATCTCCGAGAGCGGCCTGTCGGTGACCGGCTCCTCGCCCAACCGCAACCTGCTCGACTATTTCCAGATCAACTTCGATCCGACGGGCGCGGCGGTCATCGGCTACACCGACGACCACACCGATTTCAGCGGCAACACCTACGTCACCCGCCAGGTCAGCGGGCCGTCCATCCTCAACAAGGCGACGGCGGTGCCGACGCCCGCGGAAGGCAGCGGTCTCCCGGCGCTCTCCTCCACGCAACCCGCGCAGCCCGGCCCCAACGGCGAGCAGGTCACCGACTACGCGATGGACCAGGACAGCGGTCTGGTCGCCGTCACGCCCACCACCAGTCCCATCGACATCCTGAGCGTCCTCTACACCTCGCAGGATTCCAACCAGGGGCCGGTGGTCACCGCCACGATGACCGTCTCCAACCTGAGCACGGTGCCGCCCAGCTCGACCTGGACGATGTACCTCACGGCCAACGCCCCGGAGACGGGTCTGGTCACGGTCGCGGGCAACCAGTATTCCAAGGGATTGTCCGACCTCGGCGACCAGTTTTACCTCCAGTTTTCCACGAGCCAGACCGGCGCGCGCACGGGCTACTGGGGGACGGTGGTCCGCAACCACGATGGCAGCCTGACGACCACCCAGCAGGGCACGGCGGACCGGGTGTTCGTCAACCAGCAGGCCAACACACTGAGCGTGCGTCTTTCCACCAGCAAGCTCAACACCTACCTGACGAGCGTCGGGCACGCGACCGTGGGCTTCGGGACGACCTTCTGCGGTCTGCGCGCCCAGTCGGCCGGGACCGTCAGCGGCGTCGCGTTGGAAGACAGCACGCGCGGCGGCACGGAGTTCACCATCCAGAACCCGGGCTTCTGAACTTCTTCCCATCCTGGCTCCATTTCGGATGAAACCTGCCGCCGGCCTGATCGTCTGTGGGACGATGCTCCTTGCCCGGGCGGATTTGCGGGCGCAGGAGAGCGGTGGATCGCCCTCGCCCGCGCCCTCCACCAGGGTCGCCGCGCCCACCACGGCTCCGTTGGAAGATCGGATCTCGGCCGCGCGGTCGGTGAAGGTGGTCACGTCGATCCTGGGCATCGAACTAGGCTCCGACCTGGACGAGGCGCACGACAAACTCGACAAACTCTGCGCTCCCGGCACCCGGCCCAAGGAAGAAGGGGAGGAGGCCGAGGAGAAGGAGGGAAAGGCGGGTGAAGCTGGTGCGAAAAAAGAAAAGGACGCCGGAGAACACGAGACGCGGACCGACCAACCCAAATTTGGTGAAGAACAGGAGGAAGGCCACAAGGTCCTCTGGCAACTGGCAGGCACGGACTACCGCGCGATCTACATCACCGCCGACGACAAGGAGCACATCGACTCCATCACCGCGTTCCTGCGTCCCGAAAAACAAACGACGTTCGCGGACATCGGCGAGGTTTCCAAAGCGCCGGCTAAGGACGACAGGTCGGTCGTCTGGGATGTGCTGCGGCCTGACCGGCCGCTGTTTCGCGTGGTGGCCAGCGGGAGCAACGGCAAGGCCGACTCGGTCCGGCTGTTCATCGTGCCGCGAAAATCCGGCGGGGTCACCCGTCACGACGAAAAGTAGGGCGACCGCGCGCTGACCCACCACCCGGCGTGCCCACCGTTCGGGTCGGGACGCAAATCAGAAGCTCGCCGTCGTTTCTGCTTGTCTACTATGACAAGATTGTCATCTTGCGCGGATGCATCGTTCTTTTGTTGTTTTTCCAACCCGGGGGTTCACACGGCATCGGGTCACAAAACTCCTGTTGGGGGCCGTGGTTTGCATGGCGCTGACGGTTTCCTCGGCGCGGGGGCAGTCGCTGGACCGCGATTCGATTCCGTCCGCCGCACCGGCACCGGCCACGGATGGCACCAGCGGCAAGGACTCCCCGAAGCCGGGCACGGCGACCCTCACGAAGATGGATCGCGTCGTCATCACCGACGAAGGCGTGCAAAGCTCCTACGGCGCGCCGGCGGCGTTTTCGCGCAGTCGTTTCGCCAACCTGACGAACGCCTACGTGCTGCCGGCCTACAACGTTTACACCGGCCTGATCTACGAAGGGGATGCGATCCGCTACGATCATCCGGATCATACCATCACCGAGGAGATCGAGATCGGCCTGCCGCACCGTTTCGGCGTCGCGGTGGAAAGCGAGCAGGAAATCTACCGGCGGGTCGGGCAGCAAAACAGTCTGAGCGTGGAGCTGCGTTATGCCTTTGCCGATTGGGACAAGATTCCGCTCAACCCGACGTTTTTCGTGGAGTACCGCTTCGGCATCGGCAACATCCTGCACGACGAGGGCATCCCGATGCGTCTGGACAAGGGCGAGGGCCGGGCGCAGGCGCATCAGACCGACGCGCACACGCCGGACGCGGTGGAGATGCGGCTGCTCCTGTCGGAGGATTTTTACGAGAAGGTCGAGTGGGCGTTCAATTTCTTCTTCGAGCAGGAGGACGAGGGCGACCGCGGCAAGGAGTGGGGTTTCGCGCAGAGTTTCCTGGTGCCGGTGCTGCCGCACGAGCGTCTGAAACTCGGCCTGGAAATGCAGTACCGCGAGTTCACCGACAAGGATACGCGCAGCGACCCTGCGCGGGGTTTTGTCATCGGGCCGACAGTCGCCGTGAAGCCCACGCGCAACACCCGCTTCGACGTGTCGCCCCTGTTCGGGGTGACCTTCGACGCTCCGCGCGTGCAGGCCTTTGCGGTGTTTTCCTACACCTTCGGTCCCAGCGGCGTGGAAGGCCACGAAGCAGAGGAGCCAGCCTCAACCCGCAACCGGTGATTCTGGAAAACGCGCGGATCGTCGATTTGGTTTGTCGGGTTTGACGTGCCCGTCAGCAGTCGCGGATGTTGAATCGTTCGTCCCGCCGGGAAGATCAGACCCGCCTTGAAGACGGTGTGCGGCGCGAACGCCAGCGTCTTGCCGACATGCGTGGCAATCGAACTGCGCTCGTGAAAGTGGCAGCAGGCAGTCGCAGATCGGCGAACATCGTAAGGCGGGTCGTTTTTTCTGGTAAGCAAAAAAATCGCAAGCCAACCCTCCCTCGAAGCCGTCTTGCCGGACCGGAGATTGGCGAAAAAAGAAGGCGACATCAAAAGCGTGCAACGGTCGCCAGACGCTAGAGCCATTTAACTGATTTTGTAGCCGCTCTCCGCAGCCCCGGCAGGGGCGCAAGAGTTCAGCCCACGGCGCAAGCCGTGGGACT
>CAZZYS010000424.1:0-3502 GCA_964658285.1 uncultured Verrucomicrobiota bacterium | reverse complement strand
GATATTGACGTAAACCGTTTGGCGTTGTACGTAAAGTTCGACGAGGGGCAGAGGAATTTGCGGCACTGCGGCGTTAGATAAGTCCAGGTGCCAGAAAACACGTTCATACTCGACAGGCCGGGTGTCGTCCTTCGCGTTCGCACCGGAAACTTGCCCACAGGCCGAACAACAAAAAGCGCGACTGGCAATCAGCAAGATGTAACCTGCCAGCCGCCAGTCGCGCATAAGACCCGTCCGTGCGTCGCCTCAACCCTGTGTCTTCACCGCCAGCTTCGTGTGGTGCGTCTGCTCGATCATGTCTTCGAGGATGTTGAGCGACTCCGTTTTGATCGGGTCGATAGCGTCGGCCTTGGCCGTGCTGCCACCCTCGTCTTCTTCCAGGTCGTCCGAGGCGGCGTCCTCGGCGGCAGCGTCGCCCGCATCTGCTTTGGCCTGAGCAGTTTTCTCCTTGTCCTTTTTGACCGGGAGCATCGTCAGCTTCACCTTGTCCACATCGCTCAATGGCAGCGCGTAGGTCGGCGGCGAGACCTGATGCCGCGCCACCCGTTCGGCCTTGATATCCTCCGCCCGCTTCTTGTCGCTGTCGCGTTCGGCGCGACGCTCCCCTTCGTTGAGGGAAAGCGCGTTGCTCTTGGTGCGCGAATCCATTTTCTCAATGTCCTGTTGCAGATAGCGGAACTCCGGCTCGCCTTTCACCCGCGAAGCCGACTTCGTGCGCAGGTCGCCCAGGTCGAACCACGGGCCGGGCCACTTCTCGTAGTCGGCGGGCTTCACCTCGTCGAACGGCAGCGGGTACTTCAACGCGTCCTCGCCCACCTCCAGGTGCGCGTAACGCGAGGGCAGCACCACGTCGCTCTCGACACCCTTCAACTGCGTGCTCTGTCCCGAGGGACGGTAGAACTTCTGGATCGTCAGCTTGAGCGCCCCGGCGTCGGCCACCTTGAACCCGAACGGCGACATGTAACGCCCCAGTTCCAGCAGCGTCTGCACCGTGCCTTTGCCGAAGGTGCTCTTGTCGCCGACGATCACCGCGCGCTGGTAGTCCTGCAACGCCCCGGCGAAAATCTCGCTCGCCGACGCGCTGATGTGGCTGGTCAGCACGACCATCGGGCCGCTGTAGAGGATCGACGGGTCCTTGTCGCTCTGCACCGTGATCTGCTTATTGTAATCCTTCGCCTGCACGACCGGCCCCTTCTTGATGAACAGGCCCGTCAGGTTGATCGCTTCTTCCAGCGAACCGCCCCCGTTGCGGCGGATGTCCATCACGAGTCCCGTGATGCCTTCCTTGTTGAGCCGGGTCAACAGGGCGGCCACATCCTTCGTGGTGCTCTTGCGCTTGGCACCCGTGGCGCGGGAACCGTCCATGTCCGCGTAAAAACCAGGCAGCGTGATCCAGCCCAGTTTTTCAACGGTGCCGTCGTCGCGCTTGTGTTCGATGATCTCCGCGCGGGCTTCCTGGTCGGTGAGCTTGACCTCGTCGCGGGTGATGCTGATGACCTTGCGCTTGGAGTTATCGCTCGTGCCCGCCGAGACGACCTGCAGGCGCACCACGGTGCCCTTCTTGCCGCGGATCATTTCCACGACCTTGTCGAGCTTCATGTCCACCACGTCCACGAACGGCTCGTTGCCCTGGGCGACAGCGGCGATCTTGTCGTCCACCTTCAGATCGCCCTGGCTGGCCGCCGGGCCGCCAGCGATGAGTTCGACGATCTTGGAATACTCGTCCTCCTTGCGCAGGATGGCCCCGATGCCGATGAGCGACAGGCGCATGTTGATGGAAAAATTCTCCATCTCGCTCGGGCTCATGTACTCACTGTGCGGATCGTAGCATTGCGCCAGCGCGTTGAGGAAAAACTTCGCCACGTCGTCCTTGGTCTGCTCGTGGAGCGAACGCAGCAGCCGGTCGTAACGCTTGGCGACGGTCTGTTCAGGCGTTTCCTTGGGCTTGTCTTCGGCGACGGTCTTCGGCGTGCTCTCGGGAGCGGGTGGCGTCTTGGCTTCGGAATCGGGTGCCTTCGCGGGCTTTTTGTCCACCGGCGTCTCGGCGAGATGTTCGGTCAGGATTTCGTTCTCGATCCGGTCGTGCCAGAGGCGGTCGGCGTCGGCCTCGTCCTTGGGCCAGGCAGCTTTCTGGCGGCTGATCTCGATGGTGCCGTGGCCGTCGAAGTCAAATTTCTCGGTTTCGAGCAGCTTCTTGATTTTGCCGACGCGGGCCTCCACGCGCTTGAGGTACAAATCGTAGATGACCTGCGCGGGCTTCAGGTCGCCCAACCAGATGGCGTCGTCGAGTTCGTGGTCATACTTCTTCTCGAACCCGTCAATGTCGCTCTGGGTGAAGAACAGCCGGTTGAAGTCGTACGTCTCGATGTACGTGTGCAACAGGCGGTCGGACATGCTGTCGTCGAGCGAATGGCGCGTGTAATGGAGCTGCTCGAGCGCCTTGGCCTCGGAAACGGCGATCTGGCCGGGTTCGGGCTCGGCCGCGCGGCAGGCGGTCAACGGACCGGTGAGCAGGAGCGAACAACCGACGGCCAGGGAAAGCGGGAGTTTGGTCATGTGAGAGAACGGAGAGCGGGAAGCGAATGTAGCGGGTTCCGTGCGAGCGGGCATCTAAATTATTCTACGCTCAGACAGCGGACCCGGGCGCGGTGTTCGATTCTCATTCGTCGCGGGATCACTTGTCCGCTTATCGATGATGAACGCCAACCAAAACACCGCTTTCGAGAAATACACCGGCGGCTATTTCCAGACGAACGCCTATGCGCTGCCCACGTCCGCCGGCGGAGAGGAGGGCAAACTCCTGATCGACGCGCCCGAAGGTTGCGCGGGGTGGCTGCGCCGCCACGGCTGGCGGGTGGACGCGCTCCTGTTGACGCACGCGCACATCGACCACATCCAGGACGCCGCCGAAATCGCCAGGGAACACGGCTGCCCGATCTATCACCACCCGGACGGCATCCCGCTGCTGGAAGACCGGATGGCGTACCGGCGGTTCGGGCTGAGCATCGATTTCGAGCCGGTGCTGGGCGGTGTGCACATCGACGAGACCGAGCACGCGGAGTTCGCGGGCGTGGGGTTCAAAATTCTGCTGGTGCCGGGCCATTGTCCGGGCAGCCTGTGTTTCTACGACGTGCCTGGCCGGCGGCTGTACGGTGGCGACGTGCTTTTCGCCGGTTCCATCGGCCGGACGGACCTGCCCGGCGGCGACCACGAACTGCTGCTGCGCGGCATCCACGAAAAAATCCTGACGCTGCCCGACGACGTGACGATCCTACCCGGCCACGGGCCAGAGACGACGGTGAGCCGGGAACGCGCGAGCAATCCGTATCTCGGGTAGGCACACGGCGCACCGAGGTGGATGGCGGGACCGGAAAGCGTCGCGCCGTTTCACCCTTGACTCGATTCCCGGCCAAGTGCTTTAATGTTGAAGCATCATCTTCATCCCACCACCCATATCCCGCATGGACCAACCGCTCCTCTCCGCCGACGCCACGCTCGCCGC
>CAZZYS010000423.1:0-3507 GCA_964658285.1 uncultured Verrucomicrobiota bacterium | reverse complement strand
CAACGCCGAGGCCGTCGTCCGGCTGCGCGCCGAACGCCGCCATCGCGTGCCCGTCTACGGCGAAACGACCGACGACATCGTCGGCGTGCTCGACGCGCGGCGGTTTCTCGAACAGGTCGTCCGCGCCCCGCGCCCGGAGGACGTGCCGCACTACACCGAGGCGATGGACCCGCCCTCGTATGTATCGGAGTCCATGCGGGCGCTCGACTTGCTGCGCGCCTTTCTCACGCGCCGACAGGGCATGGCGGTGATCGTGGACGAGTACGGCGGCACGGAAGGCGTCGTGACCCTGGCGGATATCGTGGAGGAGGTCGTCGGCGACGCGCTGCCCAGCGGTGAGGAAGACCTCTATATAGAACCGCTCGACGACGACCGTCTGCTGGTCGGCGGCCACGCCCGGCTGGACGACATCAGCGAGCACGAGGGTTTCGAGATGGCAGCCGAGGGGCTGGACACGATCAACGGGCTCATTTTCAACCGCCTCGGTTACCTGCCCAAGGTCGGTGCCGTGCTCAAGCTGCCGCCGGCCCTCAAGCTGACGATCCGGCGCGTCACGCGCAAGACCGTGGACGAGGTGCTCATCGAAAGGGAGTCTGCCAGCGAGGAAACGGACGCGCCGGGCGACGCCTCGACGACGGAAAAAGCCGAGGCGGAGGAAAGCTAGGGGACATGCATTTTTCGACGCTGTTCCTCTTCGGCGTGTGCCTGCTGGTGTCGTTCCTGTACTCGGGCATCGAGGCCGGGCTGACCTCGCTCAGCCGCCCGCGGTTGCGCAGCCGCATCCACCAGGGCGACCCGGCGGCGATCCGGCTGGGCCGGCTGCTCGCCCATCCCGGCCGCTTGCTGGCGACGGTGCTGCTGGTCACGAATTTTGCCGATGTGGCCGCGCTCGTGATCCTCACGCACGCGTTGTTCTTGCGCTACGCCGGTTGGGGGTGCGTGGCCGCCGGGGCGATCATGCTGCCGGTGTACCTGCTCGGGTTGCAAATCCTGCCCAAGTCGCTGTTCCGCCGGTTCCCCTACCGGGCGCTGGTGGCGCTGGTGGGACTGTTGGAGGTCACGTCAAAATTTCTCTGGCCGCTTCTCGCCCTGGGCAGCCGGCTGACCCCGGCGAGCGTCGGTCCCGTCGGCAAACGCGGCCTGTTCGCGGCGCGCGACGACCTGAAAATCCTCGCCGCCGAGGGGGAGCGCGCCGGGGCGTTGTCACCCGGAGAACGCGGGATGATCCACAATGTCATCGACTTCAGCACCGTGCCCGCGCGCGACCTGATGCAACCATCGCCCGAGACCCTGCCCTGGCGGGACGATCTGCGCGTGGCGGACCTGCTGGAGTTCGCGCGGGAGCGGAAGCTGGACTTCGTGCCGGTCGTGGACGCCGGGGGCAAGGTCGTGGCGCTGGTCGAGGTGTTCGCGCTGCTGCTCGACCGTGACCCGTCGCGTCCGGCCGCGGCGTCGTACCTGCGCCGGCCGCCGTTGGTCGTGTCGTCCGACGAACCGGCGCTGCGCGTGCTGCGGCGGCTGCGCGCGGGCCGCCTGGGAGCGGCGGCGGTGGCGGACGGCGGGGGGCGTTTCGCGGGGATCGTGCGGACGGCCGACCTCGTGCAGCGGCTCGTGCGCCAGGGGCAGGCGGTCGGCGGCAAGGGAGCTTGACTTGCCCAGGCGCGGGCGAGCATAACGGGAGCATGAAACGTCTGCTCCCCCTGCTGTTGGCCGCTCTCGCCCTCGTGCCCGCGCTCCACGCGCAGGAGCTGATCAAGATCGAAACGAAATTCATCGAGACGAGCATCGCCGTTACTCCTCCCATCGATATTGCGACGCTCAACCGGATGAAGGATGTTGACCTGCTCAGCGCCCCGAGCGTGACCACCAAACCCGGCCAGAAAGCCACGGTGGAGGTCATGCACGAACAGGCTTTGCCCGCCGGGGACATTGACGCGACCGATGCGGCGAACACAGGAACGTCGCTCGAAGCGACCGCCGTTCTCCGCGACGACGTTTCCATCGCCTACCGTCTCCGGGCGACGAAGTGCGACCTGGTGCGGGCGGCCGTGCAACCGGGCGGAACCGTGGAAACCGTCACGCGCGACGTTTACACGACAGGCGTGGCGAAGGACGGCGAACCGGTCTGGCTGCGGTTCGCTTCGTCCAAGACCGGCCGGCAGGTGTTGGTGCAGGTGACCTTCAAGCGCATGCTGCCACCCTGAACGGTGGTCACTCCTTTTTCTTGTTCCACACCGCCAGCACGTCGGGCGAGCCCTGGCTGCGCACGCCGTTGTCGGTGAGGATTTCGTCGGTGGCTTCGACCATCTCCTTGCGCGGGAAAACCGGCGTCTCGCCGCCGTGCATGTCGAAGTCGAACACCACGAACTCATCCTGGCAATCGCGCAACACCTCGACGAGATGCGCGAGGTTCTTGATTTTGATGCCGTTGACCGACTTGACCACCTCGGGGAACGGGCTGGAATACCCCTTCGCCAGTTTGTGCGGGAAAAACGGCGAGGTCACGGCCACCAGCCGTTCGCCGGGGAAATGCTCCTTCTCGCCCATGCGGGTGACGAGCGGGCTGCCGAAGTAACCGAGCATACTCGTGTAGCTGCCGTTGCGCGAACCGACCAAGCCACCAAGAAAGTTCGCCGACACGTCGGAGAACACCATCGGGCCGTACACGAAGTACGACGGGTACGAGTTGTCCGCCTCGGGGATGAGCGTCGGCCGGCGCGAGGCGACGGGCAGATCGACGTTCATCTCCTTGCCGGCGCGCACGAGCGTCAACGGCAGCTTGCCGTCGTGGGCCGCCGTCTGCACGAGGTAGGTGAAGGCCACGCGCGGACCGCCCGGCGTGCGCACCATGCCTTGGTCATCGATGGGTTGGCCGCCGATGTGCGTGAGGACATCCCATTCCTTGAGCGGATAATCGGACGCGTCGCTGTCGGGCTGGTGGATAACGATGCCTGACACATCCTTGGGCAGCTTCAGGTACGCGCGCAACGCCGGATTTTCCAGCGTCTGGTAGTGGTCGAACATCGCCGGTTTGCCGTCGTAATGGCCGTCGGCGATGTCCTTGAGGAACAGGTCGATCTCTTCGGCCGGGATGATGTAGCCGATGTTTTCCGCGCCGCCGAGGTGGCTGAACGCGAGGCCGATCATGTGGTCGCCGGCGACGGCGGGACCGCCCGAATTGCCGGGGTTGATGGCGGCGTCGATCTGGATACGCAGACCCGAGACCGGGGCATTGTAGGGGACGAACTCGATGCGCGAGACGATGCCCTTGGTGATCGACAGGCTCGTGCCGCCCTCCGGGTAGCCGTAGACTAGGACGGCGTCCTTGATCTCGGGCAGCTTGGCCGCGCGGGGCAGGGCCGGGTGGGCGTCGAAGAAGGTGTCGTCGTCGAGCTTGAGGACGGCGAGGTCGATACCCGGGGCGACGGCCTCGACGGTGGCGGGGAGTTTGTCGCCCGCCTGGTTGGCCTGGACCTGGATCTGGCTGGCGTAGAGGACGACGTGGGC
>CAZZYS010000422.1:1299-3513 GCA_964658285.1 uncultured Verrucomicrobiota bacterium | reverse complement strand
CGTTGATGAGCGTGTTCATGCCCATGACCTTGCCGTCGAGGTTGACGAGCGGGCCGCCGCTGTTGCCTGGATTGATCGAGGCGTCGGTCTGGATGAAATCCTCGTAGTTGTCGCTGGTGCCGAGGTCGAGGTTGTTGCGGCCCTTGGCGCTGACCACGCCGGTCGTGAAGCTGTAGTCCAGGTTGTACGGCACCCCGATGGCGCAGGCGATTTCGCCGACGCGCACCGCGTCGCTGTCGGCGAGTTCGGCCACCGGCAGGTCGGCGGCGTCGATCTTGATGACGGCGATGTCGGTTGATTCGTCCAGGCCGATCAACCGGGCGGTGAACTGCCGCCGGTCCTTGAGGCGGACGCTGATCTTTTCCGCGCCATCGACGACGTGGTTATTGGTGAGGATGTAGCCGCCGGATTGGATGATGAAGCCGGACCCCTCACTCTGCGGCTTGCTCGAACGCCGGGCTCCCGGTGCATCCGGCGCGCTGCCGCTGCCGTCCGGGGTGCTGCGAAAAAAATAATCGGGAAAGTAATCGGTGCCGTCTCCTTCGCTGGAAGGCTTCTTGGTCACGTCGATGACCACCACCGCCGGGGCCACCCGCTCGAACACGGCGACGAACGCGTCGTTCAGTTGCTGGGCGATGCTCTTGGCCGCGGACGCGGGCACGACGGGTTCCGGCCGCGGGGCCGGGATGACGGACGGCGCCTTCTCCGCGTTGTTGCCCTGCGCCCGCGCGGCCAGCGGGGCACCGGCGAGAGCGAGGACGAGGAGACTGGAGGGCAGACGGTTTCGCATGGTGCGATCTGTGGTAGATTCTGAGCGCCCGGCGCGGCGGATGGGTTTATCCTGCCATGCCCGGCGCTTTTGACAACCCCATCCGTTTATCTACCGTCCGCCGATTAGGTAATCACATCCTGATGAATGCCACCGCCCCTTGCGGGCAATCTTCCTCCGCCGCGGCTCCTACCGTCCTGGACGCGGCTCTCGGTGACACCGCCAACTTCGTTTCCCTCGCTCCCGGCCACTGGCCCGAGGTCCCGCCCGGCCAGTGGAACGACTGGAAGTGGCAGCTCAAGAACCGGGTCATGACGCTCGAACAACTGGAGCGATTCCTCGTGCTCACGCCCGACGAACGCGCGGGCGTCCGGGTCGCCGGCAGCAAGCTGTCGATGGCGATCACGCCGCACTTCTTTAACCTGATCGAGCGCGATAATCCCAATTGCCCCATCCGTCGGCAGGTCATCCCCCGGCTGGAAGAATCCCTGACGACACCCTTCGAGCTGGCGGACCCGTGCGGCGAGGACAGCCACATGCCGGTGCCCGGTCTCGTGCACCGATATCCGGACCGCGTGCTTTTCCTCGTGACGGACCGTTGCGCGAGCTACTGCCGGTATTGCACCCGGAGCCGCGTCGTCAGCGGTGCGGGTGAACAGGAGCTGCACACCAACTTCGAGGAAGCGATCAGCTACATCGAAACGCACACCGAGGTGCGCGACGTTTTACTTTCCGGCGGCGACCCCTTGTTGTTCTCCGACGACAAACTCGAAGGTCTGCTCAAGAGTCTGCGCGCCATCGAGCATGTCGAGTTCTTGCGGATCGGTTCGCGCGTGCCGATCTTTCTGCCGCAACGCATCACGCCGGAGTTGTGCTCGATGTTGCAAAAGTATCATCCGCTGTGGATGAGCGTGCACGTCAACCATCCGCGCGAGTTGACGTTGGAGGTTAAAGCTGCCCTCGAACGACTCGCCAACGCCGGGATTCCGCTCGGCAACCAGAGCGTTCTGCTGCGCGGGGTCAACGACAACGTGGAAACGATGCGTGCACTCGTGCACAAGCTGCTGCGCTGCCGTGTGCGGCCCTATTACCTCTACCAGCTCGATCTCATCAAGGGTTCGTCGCACTTGCAGGTGCCGGTCTCGAAGGGGTTGGAAATCATCGAGGGCCTGCGGGGTCACACGACGGGGTACGCGATTCCCCAGTACGTCATCGACGCGCCCGGCGGCGGCGGCAAGGTGCCGGTGAACCCGAACTATGTCATCTACCACGACCGCGAGAAAGTGGTCGTGCGCAACTACGAAGGCAAGGTCTTCGAATACCCGGAACCCGCGACGGCGGAAATGTTCTGAAAAATGCAGAAGTCAGAATGCAGAATGCAGAAGTCTGGAAAGAAGAAATTGGTTTCTTCTCGGATTCCCTTTGTTTTTCTACGCTCTGGCATT
>CAZZYS010000422.1:0-1289 GCA_964658285.1 uncultured Verrucomicrobiota bacterium | reverse complement strand
ACTTCTGCATTTTTCTGAAGTGGCCGGACTGATCATCAAGCCGCGCGCCCGCGTCCTCCACGGGCACGATTGGGTCTACACGAGCGACATCCTCAAGACGTTCGGCAATCCGGCTCCGGGCGATGTGGTTTCGCTCAAGGACGGCAAGGACCGGCTGCTGGGCAGCGCGATCTACAACCCGGTCTCGCAGATCGTCGCGCGCCGGTTCTCGCGCCAGCGGCAGGACCTCGACGCCGACTTCTTCCAGCGCCGGGTCAGCCAAGCTATCGAATACCGCCGGCGGCGCGGGGTGGATTTGCGGCTCTGCCGGCTGGTCTGGAGCGAGAGCGACGGGCTGCCGGGGGTGATCGTTGACCGGTACGGTGACTATCTAGTCTTGCAGACGCTGACTCTGGCGATGGACCAGCGAAAGGAACTGCTCACCGCCGCCCTGGTCGCGCTGTTGGCACCGGCGGTCGTCATCGAGCGCAATGACGCGCCCGTGCGGCGCGCCGAGGGCATGGAAGCCGTCACCGGTGTTTTGCACGGGGAAGCTCCGCGCGAGGTGGAAATCGAGATGGACGGGCTGCGGTTCGCCATCAATCCGCTCCAGGGCCAGAAAACGGGTTTTTACCTGGATCAGGTGGATAACTACCGGCAGGTGGCGGCCTACGCGAAGGGGCGGCGGGTGTTGGATTGTTTCACCAACCAGGGAGCGTTTGCGCTGGCGTGCGCGCGGGCGGGTGCCGCGTCCGTGACGGCGGTCGAGATCGGCGCGGACGCCGTGGCGGCGGCACGGCGCAACGCGGAACGCAACGACCTGCTGGGGATCGAATGGCGCGAGGCCAACGTTTTCGATCTCCTGCCGGTGGAGGAAAAACGCGGCGCGCGCTACGACCTCATCATTCTCGATCCGCCCTCTTTCACGAAGTCAAAAGGACAACTCACCGACGCCATGCGCGGTTACAAGGAAATCCATCTCCGCGCGTTGAAGTTGCTGTCCGACGACGGGCTACTAGCGACGTTTTGTTGTTCGCACCACGTCAATCCGGCCGAGTTCCGCGAGATGATGATCGACGCCTCGGTGGACGCGCGGCGTTCGGTGCGCCAGCTCGCGCGTTACACCCAGGCAGCCGATCATCCGGTGGTCCCGACGCTGCCGGAGACGGAGTACCTCCAAGGGTATTTATACGAAGCGATGCCAGGGCGTTAAGGCATCTTCATTCGAGCGTTAGCTGCGCGGCATTTCTGGAGCGCCAAAGGCGCAGCTCCAGAAATGCCTGCGGCTACCCCTTCAATTCAGACGCTCT
>CAZZYS010000421.1:0-3525 GCA_964658285.1 uncultured Verrucomicrobiota bacterium | reverse complement strand
GCGAGTCGATGGCCGGCACAGCGGCAGGCAATCCAGGGACCAACGGCGCGATTTTTGGGAAGGCTCGCGTTTGGGAACGGAGAAGGAACACCACTCCTCCTCTTTGCGCAAGGGTGGATTTGCCGGGCGAGGTCGGACGTTGTCTGTCCCTCCGCGGGCCGCCACTCCTCTTCGCGCAAGGGCGGATTTGCCGGTCAGCGAAATAGAAACTTCCTCCTCTTTGCGCAAGGGCGGACTTGCCGGGCGCGCATCTGTCACCCGTCCTTGCGCAACCCCGGTCCGCACGCTCGGTTCCGCGCGCGCCGCGAGACCTTTCCGAAAGGACTACCGCATTGGCTTAACCCGAATAGCGCGCTCGGTTCCGCGCGCTCCGCGAGACCTTTCCGGAGCGCCAAAGGCGCAACTTCATCTCGGTTCCGCACGCTCCGAGAAACCCTTCCGGAGCGCCGAAGGCGCGGCTTCATACGAGCCTAGGGCATCGCCCTAGGTTGCAGGCCAGCAACACGCGAAGCGCTGAAAGCGCGTTTCATTCCGGTTCGGTCTGGAGCATGATTCGTCGATGCCGCAGTCGCTCAGCCACGTCATCGTGCACTTTATTTTTAGCACGAAGGACCGACAGGCAGTCCTCCATTCCGACGTTCGTCTCCGCTTGCACGCCTATCTGGCAACGGTTTGCCGCGACATGGACGCCGAGGCGTTTCGCGTCGGCGGCATGGCGGACCATGTACACATCCTGACCACGTTGCCACGCACCATCACCCAAGCGGATTTCGTCGAACGCATGAAAACGACATCTTCCAAGTGGGTCAAGGAACAGGACCCGGCTTGCCATGCGTTTGCGTGGCAGCGGGGGTACGGCGTGTTTTCGGTCAGTTCAAGCCAAGTGGAAGCCGTGCTCCATTATGTCAAGACGCAGGAGGAGCATCATCGTCACCGGACCTTCCAGGAAGAATACCGCGAGTTTCTGCGGCGGCATGGTGTGGCGTTCGACGAGCGGTATGTCTGGGATTGAAGCGTCGGCCGGAATGAAACGCGCTTTCAGCGCTTGGCCATCTATTCCCTGTTACCTGGGGCGTTGCCCCAGGCTCGTATGACCCCGCGCCTTTGGCGCTCCGGAAGGGTTTCTCGGAGCGTGCGGAATCGAGATGAAGTTGCGCCTTTGGCGCTCCGGAAAGGTCTCGCGGAGCGTGCAGAACCGAGGTTGCTTGAACTCCGGAACAACCTGCCTGTCAGCATTCCGAAACTGACGACTCACGCCCGGAACAGCGCCCCCATCCTCTTCCCCAGCAGCGCGCTCGCGCCGAGGATCGTCACGCCCAGGAACGCCATCGCCCACACGCCCAGTGCGCTCGCCACCGCCCGGCCCGTGCCGAGCAGATTAAACAACTCGTAGATCGCCTTGGTGATCGGGAAATACTCCTGCTTTTGCGCGAGCAACAACGAGTCGCTGACCTCCAGCATCGCAAAAGAAAACGTCAGCAACCCGCCGGCAAGAAGGTTCGCGGCGATGAGCGGCATCGTCACCCGCCACAACGACCGCCACGGCGGACAGCCGAGGTTCTGCGCGGCTTCTTCCAACGTCACGCTGGTCTGCTGATACCCCGCCGCCGCCGAACGCACCATGTACGGCAGCCGCCGCACCGAGTACGCGATGATTAAGAGCGGCACCGGGTTTTTCACCGGGTTCAGAAACGACAGCGGCTGCGTCTCCTGCGTGATCGCCAGATACCCGAACGCCAGCACGAGCCCCGGCACCGCCAGCGGGAGCATGGCCACGGCGTCGAGGAGCTGGCGGCCGGGCATCCGCGTGCGGACCACCACGTACGCAATCGCCACGCCCAGCAAAGCATCCACGACCGTCGAGACCGCCGCGTAGCGCAGGCTGTTGCCGATGGAGGGCACCGTCAGGCTGTGGCCGAGCGCAGTCTGAAAATTCTCGGTCGTCCAACTCGCCGGCAAGATCGTCCCGTACCAGTCGCGCGAGAACGCCACTAACACGACGCCGACGTGCGGCAGCATCGCCAGGAAAATCACCAGGCCGAACGCCCCCACGCACGCCCACGCGACTCCGCCACCGACGACGCGCGGGCCGCCGCGGCTGGTCGCCTTGGCCATCATCGTCAGGTCCTTGACCTTCCGGCCGAACAACACGCGGCTGAGCGTGTAGAGGAGCATCGTCGCCACGAGCATCACGGCCACCAGCGCGTACGGGAACGGGTTGTTGCCGATGTCCTTGATCCCGTAGAAAATCTGCACGCTCGTCACCCGCGTGTAGTCGAAAATGAGCGGCACGCCCAGTTCCGTGAACGCCCAGATAAACACGATGGTCCCCCCCGCGAACACCCCCGGCGCGATCAGCGGCAGCGTGATCTTGAAGAACTTGCGCAAGCCGGTCGAACCCATGTTTTCGGCGGCTTCTTCCATCGCGGGATCGATGTTCGCCAGGGCCGCCGCGATGTTCAGATACAGGATCGGGTAAAGGTGCAGGGCGTTCAGAGCGACGATGCCCCAGAAACGGTTCTGTCCGAGCCAGTCGACCGTGTGGTCCGGAGCGAGCAGGTGGAGGTCGTGCAACAGCGCGTTGACGCTGCCTTCTTGGCCAAGAATTTTCTTGATGCCGATGGCCCCGACGAATGGCGGCAGGATCATCGGCGCGAGCAGCAGCGCGGAGAGCGTCTTTTTGCCCGCGAACTTGTAGCGGTCGCCCAGCCACGCGAGCGGCATCGCGAGCGCGAACGCCGCGGCGGTGCTGCCGATGGCGAGCAATAGGGAATTGCGCAATCCCTCGACGTACACCGGGTTGCGGAAAACCTCGGCCACGTAGCTCAGCGTGAAGCTGTGCCCGACGAAGAACGCCACGCGCAGCGTTTGCACGATGGGGTAGACGAAGAACACCGCAAAAAAAGCGGCGGTCAGCGCGTAGACGAGGGCGGCGAGGACGCGGGACATGTCGGGGGCATCTTCACGGAGAAAAGCGGCGGGTGTCGAGCGGTGATTTGCAAGTCGGACGCAACGGCAAAAGGTGAGCGTGTCGTGGGTGGACGTGCTGATTTAACACAGAGGACACGGAGAGCCACAGAGACCGGAGGAGAGGAAAAAGAAGCAGAGAAGACAGAAATGAGCAGCAGACGGCAAGGCAGGATGGCGCTTCCTTTTCTCGCCTCGACTTGCCGGCCGCGATTCACCGAACATTTCTGCCCTTCTGACCTCCTCCGGTCTCTGTGCTTCTCTGTGTTCTCCGTGTTAAATCAACACGTCCGCTTTCGGTGATCGCTCACTTCGCCACCTTTTCCACCCCGACCTTGCGCAACAGGTTCTGCCCCGTCATTTCCGACGGACGCTTCACCCCGAGCAAGGCCAGCAGCGTCGGCGCCACGTCGGCGAGGATGCCGTCGTCCACCTCGAAGCCCGCCGCGTCCTTCGCCACGTAGATGACGTGGACGAGGTTCGTCGTGTGCGCGGTGTTGGGCGAACCGTCCGGGTTGCGCAGGTATTCGCAGTTGCCGTGGTCGGCGGTGACGAGCG
>CAZZYS010000420.1:0-3527 GCA_964658285.1 uncultured Verrucomicrobiota bacterium | reverse complement strand
TATCCGAGCGTTACCAAGCGTTGGTGGCACGTCGGTGCCATGGCCCGCACGGTCGGCGACGTGGCGCTCGGGTACTCCATCCTCAAGGGACCGGACGGGATTGATGGCTACGCGGTCCACGACCGGGACGCGGAGTCCGGTGATGGCAAGATCGCTGGCCAGCCGATCCACGTCGGCTGGGTGACGGACGCAGCCTTCGGACCGGTCGATCCCGAAATCACCGCCGCCGTGAAAGCTGCCGCGAAGCAATTGGCCGATCTGGGATGTGACGTGGAAGAGGTGACTCTGCCGTTCCTTGGCGATCCGCTCGCGGCCTTGATGACGGTCGTTTACGCGGAGATCGTTCCGTCCGTCAAAGCACTTGCCGCAGGCCGGGAAGCGGACCTGCACGTGATTGGCAACGGGATCGTGGGGATGTCAGATCCATCGTTCGGCGATTTCCTCGCCGCTGAAGGCAAGGCCGAGGCGCTCCGGTCCGCCTTCGCTGGCTTCTTCCAGAAGTACGATGTACTGCTTTGCCCGGTCAATCCGATGACCGCCACGCCGCACGGCGCGCAGGAACTCGTCGTCAACGGCCAGACCGTGTCTTGGCTGCACGTCATGCGCGCGACCTCGCCCTTCAACCTGACCGGTCTGCCCGCCCTTTCGATCCCGTACGGCTTCAGTTCCGAGAGCCTGCCGATCGGCATCCAGCTCGTCGCCAAATGGCTCGATGAATCCACCATCCTGCGGCTCGGTGCCCTCCTTGAGCGCAGAGGTGGCCTCGGGAACCGCCATCCCGACATCTAAGCCTTGCCTCCAAGCGCGCGAGAAGTTGACGAGCAAGCAGTCGCACATTTCCACAGCCACTCTTATGGATTCACTGACCCTCTCCAAGCTCTTTTCACCCGTCCAAGTCGGGCTGCTCACACTGTCGCAACTGCACCGTGATGGCACCACTGACACGGACGTGACGGAAAAGGCATCGGTGCCGTTGTCGCCACAGCTCTTGCCATGAACATTACACCGCAGAAATGCTGCCTGAGCAACGCCGCTCTTTGGCTTGGATTGATCCTGTTCATTCCAGCTGTCTCGCTTGCCCAGCAGGCACTGTCTGCGGCCACACGCCTGAATGAGCTGGGTCCCGAAAATTCACAACTCGTCGAGCGGGTAGGAATCTGGGACGTGACCGAGACGGTTTGGGGGGCGCCCAATACTGCTCCAGTGGTGACGACAGGTCTGGTTGCCGAGCGCCGGATGATGGGGTCGCTGCTCCAGGAGTTCATCCGTCCGCCTGCGGATGAGGCTCACAAGGACATCAGGCGCACGGACCTGTTGACTTTCAACCGGGTAGAGGGCCGGTGGGGTTACGTCTCGTTCGATACACGGGCCCCGGTCGGGCTGATGCCGGCCTGGAGTTCCGGGCGCGGTGACGGCACCACGGTCGAACTCACCTTCGCGCCTTTCGCGTTCGTCGGCACTGGCACGGAGGTCACGGGCCAGATGCTGCGCATGGAACAGATTATCACTTACCAGGGTTTTGATCGAGACACGAAAGATCAATACTTCACGTTGGCGGATGGCACCGGCACGAAGAAGCTTGCTCACCGCTACGCCTATGTTCGTCGGCCCTGAAAAGCCACTCCTAGAGGATGCCAACGTGCTCACGGCGCTGTCGCCCAACATCGTGGTCATGGCTGTCGCGCGCTTCATTCCAGCCTTGGCGCTGCCCGTCTTCTGGCCGCTGGCG
Source organism: uncultured Verrucomicrobiota bacterium (assembly GCA_964658285.1). Lineage (GTDB taxonomy): Bacteria > Verrucomicrobiota > Verrucomicrobiia > Chthoniobacterales > SZAS-18 > CAHJWO01. The sequence continues at coordinate 1,798 of CAZZYS010000420.1, read as the reverse complement.
AGTGAAGCGGGCAGGCACATGATAGGTCCCGAACAAGCACCGAGGAACGTCGTGAAGAGATTAATCTTATGAGTTTACTTGTACCAACCGACGCCCCCCAGAGCCATCACAAGATCGAAAGCGAACTGGAGCAAATCAACTGGTGGCGCCTGGTGCCGGGCATTATCCTGACCGGTGCGCTGGCTCTAAGCGTCCATGTGGTGTTATTGGATCTACTAAAGATTCCATACCCCTCCCAAGTGCCGAAGACAGGAGTCGTCGCCTTCCTGAACTACGCCGTGAGCGTGTTGGCACTCTTTGGCTTCTACGATCTGGCGTCTCCCTGGTTTTTCCGGTTGTCACCCGTGTGGAGAGGTCTCGGTTTGTCTTTGCTGCTCATCATGCTCAACGAGGTTTTTCGGGTCATGTTCATCGAAGCCATGATTACGACGGCCTGGGCTTACTCCTTCGTCAACAACGTACAGCGCATCTTTCCCCTTCTTTTGATTGGCTGCCTGGTGTCACTGGCAGCGCCGAAGCTCACGCGGTTCTGGCAAAAAGCGACCGCTGCCCTCCTGATCGCAGGTTTGACTTTCTTTGGGTTCCGGCCGCTCCTCACCGAGAAGTTCAAGCATCTTTTAAGTGCCATCGACTACCTGAGCCACGATCAGATCTACTCGGATACCTCTTGGCAGTTAAATACGGTCGCCTACATCGGTTACGTCGAACCCACGCTCGCCAGCTTCATCATGGCCGCGCTGGTGTGGCCGCGGCTTTCCGCTCGGCCCGGATGGCGTGCGGTCCAATTTGCTTTGTTAATCGTGCTGATCCGAGGTCTGTTCTTCGTGATGTTCTACTATCCCTTTTACGCCCACCTGAGCGTGCCTCTGGCGATGCTTAGCGCGGGCCAGTTCACCTTGGAGTGGCTGACGTTAGGATTGCTCACGGCCATGACTTGGCAACTTTGCCAACGGCGGGTGGCCCACGCGTCAACCCTATCCTAACGACGTGTTATCTCTTGGCGTTAGCCGGAAAAGCGCCTTTGGACTGGCGATCCCCCAAGGCCCGTCAGCACTAGCGCAGGGCATCAAAACTGAGTGCGAGATGCATGAAGGCGGTGACCATCGGGATGCGGGGCAAGGGCGTCGGTTACCGTGGCCTAGGCATCTAGGAGCACGTACTCGTAAGCGGCGTGCATCACGAAGCCGTGGCCGCGCGCCCGGCAGCCGCACAGATACTCGTAGAGATCGGCCTCCCGGTCGGACATCCACACCCAGCACACGGCTGCATCCTCTGGCGCGTTGGCTAACGCTCATTTCCGTGGCAACGGCAACGAAGCAACGCAAGTGGAGGACCCTTACAAAACGAAGGCGCAGCCGGACTCTGACGTGCGAACCCAGCAGCTCAACGAACTGCCTATTCGTTGCGCCACGGCTGGAACCTCCCGCGGCAAGAACCATCCCATAGTTTACGGCTATGTGATGGCAGGCAGAGAAAGCATTGGTTGGAACCGTCCTAGAGAGAGACCGTGTCAAACGGTCACTGACTTCACTCGCAACCAGAAACGACTCAAGGGCGTTACGACGCGAGCGGGGAAAATTGACTCCGGCTGGATCACAGGCGTGTTCCCGTGACCAGCAGAGGTCTTTGATCGATCAGCACTCCCAGCCCGCAAAGGAGCCTGTCCTGCACATCAGTCCATCACGGCGTCTCCAAGGGGAAATTTTAGATCGACACGTATTCCGCCGGTCAATCACTTATGATCACACCCGAAGCATTCGACACTTTGGTGCTGGGAAGCGGCGAGGCGGGCAAATAC
>CAZZYS010000419.1:0-3539 GCA_964658285.1 uncultured Verrucomicrobiota bacterium | reverse complement strand
CGGGCGTCCACGGCGAGGATTTGCTCGACCGTGTCCGCGTCGGACCCGCCGCGCGCGGCGAGGCGGGCTTTGACGAGGTCGGGCTGTTTGCGGATCAGGTTGATGTCGAGCATGGCGGTAAGAAAAGGGACCGGCACCCTATCCCCGGTTTCCCCGTCGCTCAAGCCAGCACGAACACCCGGTCGCCTTCGACCTCCAAGGGGTAGGCTTGCAGCTTGCAGGCCGGGTTGACGAGGTGCGCGCCCGTGCGCAGGTCAAATTCCCAGCCGTGCCACGGGCAGCGCAGGATCGCGCTGGTCACCCGGCCGGTACAAATCGGCGCGGCGGCGTGGGGGCAGACGTTCCGGTACGCGCGGTACTCGCCGCCGAGACGGAAAATGCCGATCTCCATTCCGAGGACCTGGACCAGCTTCGCCTTGCCTTCCTCCAACTCACCGATGCGGGCGACCTCGGTTCTAGCCATGAGCGGGAAGGGGGCGAACCATCATAAAGGGAAGCAGTTGCCGCTAGTAGCAGTGGCAGGTTTTGCTCTGTCAAGGGAGTAGTCAACTGTCGGCGGGTGGCTATCCATCAGTTTTCCTTACGAAAACCTTACAACTCTTCCATTGCCGGATTGCTGGCTTTTGGGAAGAATGCGCGCGAGTTCGCTCTGTTGGCCGCCATTTTTTCTGTCGGCCCCGTGTTCATTGAACACGCCAAACCTGTCGCTGTGATTGGGAAACTTCCCGATCCCGCGCCGGGTTGAGACCTGACCACGTCCCGCGACGGATCACCCAGGTCTTGCCGGGATGCCGGGCTCCAGCTCGAATACTGAACCGGTTTCCGCGCATCGTGATGAGTCTAAAATGTATCTATTTTTATTCCCGTGTCGGTCGGCAGTGAATCAGTTTTGCTAATCGTCGGCAGACGAAAATGCCGATTATCAATAATGAAAGACGTATATCAAACAAGATAATCGGATTTTATCATTTGTGAGAGTATCGGGGTCGAATCGAGTCCGTTTGCCCGGAGTCGAGAAATCCAGTGCGGAGAATGCCAACGGGAAATGTACCCATCGCAAATCTCTGTACGAAAGAAATTTATCTATCCAAAAGCCTGTTCACTTTCGCCGTCAGTCGATTAGAAAATCTACTGGATCGGCGCATCTGGCATCCAGGCTGCATTAGGAAAGAAATCTCATCAACCCAGCGGTCACCAACCCTCGACCGCACCGTTTCCATGAAATTCTCTTATCCTACGACCCTCCGCCAGTGGTTGTCCGCTGCGGCCCTGCTCACGCTGCCCGGGATGAACGCCCTGGCCGCACCGACGGTCGCGTTCCCGCAGCCCAACCCCTCCAACGACGAGCAGTACATGCTCGAACTCATCAACGCCGCCCGCGCCAACCCCGCGGCCGAAGGCACGCGTCTGGCGGATGCCACCGAGCCCGACATCCTTCAGAATTACACCTATTTCGCGGTCAACCCCGCGGTGCTCGTGACCCAGTTCGATTCCATCAAGGCCGAGCCGCCGCTGGCGTTCAACTCGAAGTTGATGGCTTCCGCCCTGCAACAGTCGAACGACCAATCGACGAACGGTTTCCAGGGCCACAACAGCTCCAACGGCACCACTTTCGACGCCCGGATCACGGCCGAGGGGTACAACTGGAACTTCGTCGGCGAAAACGTGTATTCCTACTCGAAGAGCGCGTACTACGGCCACGTCGCGTTCAACGCGGACTGGGGCGTGCCCTCCCTCGACCATCGCGCCAACATCATGAACACGGACGCGAGCTACCCGCTCTTCCGCGAGGTCGGCATCTCCTGCGTGGCCGCCGCGAACTCCAAGGTCGGTCCGATGGTCATCACGGAGGATTTCGGCACGCCTTCGGCCAGCAGCACCGCGTACCTCCTGGGCGTGGTCTACAACGACAGCGACAGCAGCCATACCTACAACTCGGGCGAAGGCTTGGGCGGTGTCACAGTGATGCCGGCCAGCGGCACCTATTTCGCCACGACCTCGTCCAGCGGCGGCTTCGTCATCCCGCTACCCACCACGGGCTCGGGCACCATGACGGTCACGGCTTACGGTGGAGCGTTGGGCGGCGCACGCGTCAAGACCGTGGCCTGGACGGCGGGCACGAACGTGAAGGTGGACTTCACGACCAGTGACACCGTCTCGACGGGGGCGACCAATCCCGGGGCGTTCTTCGCCGGGGCGAATTCCCTGGGCAGCGGGGCGTACTACCTGGGTTTCCCGAACGGGAACTACTTCGGGTACTACTCGTACATGGCCGACCCGAACTACATCTACCACTTCGACATGGGCTACGAGTACGTCACCAACGCCTACGACGGCAAGAGCGGCGTGTATCTGTACGACTTCAAGAGCGGCACGTTCTTCTACACCTCGCCGACGTTCCCGTTCCCCTACATGTACGACTTCAGCCGCAGGAGCGTCGTGTACTACTACCCGAGCACGGGCAACGCCGGCCATTATAACACCAACGGCGTGCGTTATTTCTACGATTGCAGCACGGGGCAGACTTTTTCCAAGTAAGCGTGCGGTAGAGGCACCCCCGGCAACGGCCGGCCCGACCTTCCCGACCGGGGAGGATGGGCCGGCCGGTTTGCTTGCCGGGTCGAGCTGTTTTCAGAAAAACAGGCCCATCACCATGAAGTAGATGCCGGCGGCACCGAACGCGAGGCTGATCCACCAAAACCATTTCCGGTTGGTCAGGACCGACACCGCCGCGATGGCGATGCAGACCTGGAACATCGTGACCGACCGGGCAAGACCCTCGTGGTGTTCGATGTGGTGGGTCCGTTCGTGCTCGAAGTCGGTCGCCTTGTCCTGAATCTCTTTCTGCTCTTTTATGTAATCTGCGGCCTTCTCGACATCTTTTTCGGCAGGCTCCTTGCCGATGGCTTTGAGCAGGTCGATCTTGGAGTTCAGCACCCCGGATTTGATCCCTTTGGCCTGGTAGAGCGCCCATTGGTCGCTGGCCTGGAGCTGGCTGATGAGCGCCTCGTTGATGTGATGGCCCGCCATGAGCGAGGCCACGGCCGCGAGGGCGGCGAAGATGGCCGAACTGAGCGCGACCCCGAGGATCCAGCTCGCCCTGCCGCCACCCTCCCTGCCATGCCCCGTGGCGTGTTCGTGGATGTGTTCCTGCGCGGCTTCGAGAGGGACTTCGGGAGCTTCCATGCCGGGGACGTTAGGCACGGTGCGCGCGTCCGGCAATGCGGTTTTTTCCCGGGCAGCCGCCCATTGCCGGATGCTGGAATCAGATTAGGCTGAACGTAGGTCACGCCCTTTTCCCGATGGAATCCCCCGCCGAACCGGCCGTCAGCCTCTTGATTCCCGCCTACAACGAGGAGCAATACCTCGCGCCGGTGCTCGCACGGGTCCACGCGAGCTTCGCCGCCGCGGGGTTCGCGGATTACGAAATCGTCGTCTGCGACAACAACTCCGTGGACGCGACCGCCGAGGTCGCGCGGGCGGGCGGCGCCCGGGTCGTCCACGAACCGCACAACCAGATCAGCCGCGCCCGCCTCGTC
>CAZZYS010000418.1:0-3547 GCA_964658285.1 uncultured Verrucomicrobiota bacterium | reverse complement strand
GACGTACCGGGCGGTGGCCGCGGCGGGGTCGAGCAACTGGCAGTCGGGCAAATGCTGGCGGATTTGCGCGGCGATGGCGGGATAGTGCGTGCAGGCCAGGAGCAGCGCGTCGCAGGTTTTCAGCGGTTTGAGGATCGTGGCCAACGCGGCGTGCAGCCGGGCGGAGTCGAGTTCGCCGCGTTCGATCAACGCCGAAAGAGGTTGCGCGATCCGGCCGATAACTTCCCTTTGCGGGGATTGCAAGCGAGCGGGGAAGACCCGGGACAGGATCGTTCTCCGGCCGCCAATGACGCCGACCCTGCGGAAGCGGGTTCCCGCCACGAGTTCGACGCCGCGCTCGATGACTCCTGTGACGAAGAGGCCGCGTTTTGCAAACGTCGTCCGGAGTCCGGGCAAAACCGTGCTGGCCGCGTTGCAGGCCACCACGAAATGCCGGGTCCCGTATTCGTCGGCCAGAGACTGGATCACCGCCAGGAGGCGCTGCCTGAGCGGCGACGGCGCAAGCTGCCCGTAAGGCGTTGAGCCCGAGTCGGAGTAGTACAGGATCGAACGGTCCCGCAACGAAGCTTCCAGTGCGTTGTAAACGCTCAGGCCGCCGATCCCCCAATCCATGACGACCAGGTCGATAGACCCTTTCATGGGTACGCGAGCTTGGCCGCTTCCTTGAAATGCACCGGGCCGGATCGAAACGCGAGGATCCGCGAATTCCAGCCGACATTGATGATTTCCACTTTCCGACCCGCGAAGCGGCTTTCGAGATACCATTTCATCTCGTGCTCGGAACGCATCGGGTTGTACTTGAGCATCGTCTTCCAGCGTTTGTCCGTGACCATCCGTTTGAGGGCCTCGCCGTAACGCCGCTGAGAGACGCGCTGGAAAACCACCTGTGCTTTCGCCTTCACGAGCGCCGGGATTTCCGTCGGCTTCACCGGGGCCGCCACCATGTCGATCACCAGGAACTCTCCGCCCGGCTTGAGCACGCGCAAAATCTCGTGCAGGATCGGGTCCCAGTCGAGATAGCGGAAGGACAGCACGGATATCACCACGTCGAATTGGTTGTCGGCGAAGGGGAGTTCCGGTCCGTTGATCTGCACGAACGAAAGGTGCGGCTGGCCCGCGCAACGCAGGCGGGCCTGGTCGAGCATCTTGCCCGAAAGATCGACGCCGGTGCCCTGGCCGATGCGTCCCGAAAGCTTCTGGAGAAAGGCCCCGTTGCCGCAGCCGATGTCGAGGACCGATTTGTCTTCGCAGTAGCCGAGCGCGGCCGTGAGCCAGTTCCATTCGTCCCGGCGCACGGCGATGTCGTCGAACACATCGTCGTAGAGCGTGGCGACCGAATCGTACGTCGTATCGACCTGCTCGTGGTCGGGTGCGAATTCGAGCATCGGGATGGCTTTTGACATGCCCGAGTATTTGTAGACGGACGCGAACACGCCGTGCGACTTCCTGCCCGGACAGGAAATCACGTAGAGCGGGAGGTCCGCGTGGGCGGCGCGGCCTTCCCAGCGGAACACGTCCCTGGACCGGGAGAACGTCGTGTACCAGAAGTGGCCGAAGGTCCGCACGCCCAGCGTGCGGGCGATGAACGGCGCGAACCACCGGGCGGTCCGGCAGGCATGGAAGTAGAAGCGCGCGTCGGCCGCGAGCGGGAACGCCATCTGCCGCCATTCGTGCGGACTGAACTGCTCGGGCCACCGGGTCGTGCCGAACATGATGCCGTACACCCCGCTGTGACCGACGAAATGAAACTCGGCGATCTCGCCCCCGGCCTTTTTGACCCCGTCGATCTCGTCGAGAAATTGTTTTTTCGACTCCACCGCCGCGAAGACCAGGCCGTGGTGCGGGAACTGCGCTTTTTTCTCATCACGAAGAGTCGCGGCAGCCCGCGCGAGCTTGTCGCCACCGGTGCGGTAAAGAGTCGTGTAGAGGATGACGACGTACGGAGTCTTTTGCTTTGGTTCCATCGCCTTCTACCGATGTATTTGTGTCGTCGCGCGATGGCAAGCCCGCGCTGGATCGCCGGAAGTTGCCGGACGCTCGACATCGCCCGACATTACCATGACTCAAAACCCATGCCCGAGACACCCATCGAACACATCGCCATCATCGGTGGCGGTTTTAGCGGCATCCTGACGGCGGTGAACCTAGTGCGCCTGAGCAGGCAACCGCTCCGGGTCACCCTGGTCAACGGGCGGCCTCTGGTCGGCCGGGGCATCGCTTACGGCACGCGCCGCCCCGAACATCTGCTCAACGTGGCCGCGCGGAACATGTCCGCCTTCCGCGACGAGCCGGAGCACTTCTTGCAATGGCTGCGCACGCGTTCGGAGTTCGAGACCGTGCCGGAAGTCGAATTGCGCGAGCGTTTCATCCCCCGCCTGATCTACGGCGATTACCTGCGTTCTCTTGTGCAGCATCACCTCCAGAGCACGGGCGGCCTGACGCCGGTCCGGACGAGCTGCGTGGTCGGCGAAGCGGTGGACATTGTGGAGGCGCCCACCAAAGCCGTGGTCCGGCTGGCGGACGGGAACACCGTGGAGGCCGACCGCGTGGTGCTGGCCACGGGCAACGAGGCACCGGCCGCCCTCCCGGGCACGGACGCCCTCGCCGGGCACGCGGCCTGGGCGGGTGATCCCTGGCAGCCGTGGGAACGGCGGCTGCCCGACCAGGACGGAAGCATCGTGATCCTGGGCACGGGACTCAGCGCCGTCGATGTAATCATCACCCTGCGCGCCCTCGGTTGGATGGGCCGTATCCAGGCGGTTTCCCGCCACGGCTGGTTTCCCCACGCGCATTTTCGCGGGATCGAGTACCCGGAGTTCCCGCCGCCGGGCGTGGACCTCGCTACCCTGGGCCTGGACGCGTTGACGGCGCTCGTGCAACGGCACTGCGCCGCCTTGCACGAGCGCAACGCCAACCCGGCCATCATCGTGGACAAGCTGCGGCCCCACACCCAGCGCATCTGGCAAAGTTTCACGCGGGAGGAGCGGCTGACTTTCGCCAGGGAACATGCCGCGCGCTGGAACATTCTTCGCCACCGGATCGCGCCGGAACTCCACGCGCAGGTCGCCAGCGCCCAGCTCACCGGCCAGTTGCAGGTCCACGCGGCGGGCATCGCAAAAGTGGAAGCGGCGGGCGAGCAGATCGTCGTGCGGTTGGACGGAGGCGAAAGCCTGACGGGAGACCTGGTCATCAACGCCACCGGACCGGCCTCGCGGCTGACGGCCATCCGCTCGGTCCTGTTGCAAAACATGCTGCGTCGCGGGCTGATCGCGCCCGACGAAACCGACATGGGCGTGCGCGTCGATGCGGACCACACCGTCGTCACGGCGGAAGGTCATCGCTCCAGGCGTTTGCTCGCGCTGGGCCCCCCGTTGCGGGGCACGCTCTGGGAAACGGTCGCGGTGCCGGAACTGCGCGCGCAGGCGAGACGCGTGGCGGAGACCTTGCTCGACCACCCGGTCGGCCTCCCGGCGGAATTCCCGTTGACGGTGGAATACATGATCTGAAAGAGCGTGTGAGAAGGTTCTGAACAGGCCGTTGCGGCCGG
>CAZZYS010000417.1:0-3607 GCA_964658285.1 uncultured Verrucomicrobiota bacterium | reverse complement strand
CTCTTTTACAACGGCTGGAATGCAGAAAAAGTTCACTGCACCGGCTGGGCGTTATTCGATAAGAACGATCCATCCAAACTTCTGCGACGCTGCGAAACATCCCTCATTCAACCTGACTTCTCCTACGAAAAGGTGAACAATGACCGATTCACCTTCACCGAGAGTGTCATCTTCTATCAGGGGCTGTGGCGTTTGTATTACGGGGCTTCGGACCGGACCATTAGCGTCGCCGAGATCCCCGACATCGAAACTCTCTTAAAGGCAACGCCGTGAATGGGGTGGTACGCTGAAAAAGCCTGCCATCTATGAGGGGGATGGAACTCTGGAATGAGAGTGATGTGAGGGAATGACAGTATTAGGGCGTGTACACGATACATTTGCCTTCGGTTGGGAGGCAGTCCAGCGCGAGAGATGGACGATGAACGACTTCTGCACCTGAACGACGAGCAATGGGCGCAGGTGCACGCGGCTTTCCCACAACGGCGGGGGAAAAGCGGTTTTGAGCGCAAGATCAGCAACCGGCAGGCCTTTGAAGCGGTGCTCTACCGCGCCCGGGTGGGCTGCCCTTGGCGTGACCTACCCATGACCTACGGTGATCACCACACGATCTACATGCGCTGGACGCGTTGGGTAAAAAGCGGGGTGCCACAGCGCGCCTTGGTGGCTTCGTACTTGCAGGCGGCAGAACGCGGTGAATTGGACTTGAGCTTGGCGATGGTGGACTCCACCGTGGTGCGCGCCCACCAGCACGCCGCCGGGGCACGCAAAAAAAACGGCGACGGCGACCAGGCGCTCGGCCGCTCGCGCGGTGGGTTGAGCACGAAGATCCATGCGGCCAGCGTCAGCGAACATCGGGTGCTGGAAGTATTTTTGAGTGGCGGTCAAGAGGGCGACGCGCCGGCGGGCGAGAAGTTGCTCGCAGAGGTGCTGGCCTACGAGGAAGTGGAGGCGGTCGGTGGCGACCGCGCCTACGACAGCGACGCCATCCGTGCGATGATCGCCACCGCTGGCAAGCAGGCTGTGATCCCGCCACGCTCTAACCGCCTGCGACCGGCCGTCTACGACAAAGAGAAGTACAAACAGCGCAACAAGGCCGAACGGCTCTTCAACAAGCTCAAGAGCTATCGCGGTGTGGCCACCCGATACGACAAACTCGCCGCCATGTTCTTGGGCAACGTGCTTGCCGCTTTACTGGCGGTGAGCCTCAAATGTATTGTGAACACGCCCTAGGTGGAATGCAATCGCCAGCCAAGGTGAAAAATGAAGGCACGCGAGAACGGCTCCGGCCGCGCCGGCGAGCAGGAGAATCACCTTGAAAGCTGACTCCATGCAGTCGAAGAAGGCTTTGACGCAATCAAAGAATTCCTTGAGACGGATCCAGAGACAGCGTTCATCCTGAGGGGCCGTCGGCGTGCATCCGGCGGCCTCTCTCTTTTTGCGGGGTTGAGGGTAGCGGTTGCGGGGCTTTTGCTTGTTGGTGTAATCGTTCACACCAACGGATGCGTGTCAACGCGGGGAGGCTCAGAAGCGGATTTTCTTCACGACGGATTCGACTGGAACGATCTTATCAAAATCGTCCGGGTGATAGTCACATGGTGGATACACCGGATTGAGACTGGCGAGGTGGATCGTTAAACCGTCCCGGCTCTCGTGGTAGAGTTTCAAGGCGATTCCATCGTCCTTAAATTTCACGACGACAATGTCGCCATTGCGAGGCTCTTGGCTTGGAAGCAGAATCACCGTGTCGCCTTCACGAATCTGCGGTTCCATCGAATCGCCACGCACATCGACCGCGAAGGCTTTGGGGTCTTTCACATCGGTGGCCACACGTCCCTGCCAGTGTTTGGGAAGCTCCTCGAAGGAAAACGCCTCGCCCGCGTGCGCCCAACTCACGACCGGGATGTAACGCAGCGTGATGATCTCCGCGTCACGCATCACGCCGTTCCGTTTGGGAGGATCAAGGACGGGCATCATTTCCATAAGCTCAAGCGCCTCAACTAATTCGGGACTCGGCTGCTTCCTGCCATCTTCCAACTGCCACTCATAGCCTTTGCTGATCGCCAAATGTTCCGCCATCTCGGCTTGAGTCATGGAGCGAGCCGTCCGGACGGCTCGCAGGCGTGTCGCAAACGAGGGGGCCGACGAATTTTTTTCGTCAGTTACATTTTTCGCTTGCATAAATATCACTGGAATATAACTGTGTGCATCACTGTGCCATTGCACGCTGTAACCAGTAACAATATGCCAGTCTCACCGCAACAGAAAAAGTTCACCGCCGACGCGAAAGCCGCGATGCACATGCGCGACCTCTCCATTCGCAAATTGGCCGCCGAGTTCGGCGTTCATCCCAACAGCGTCTGGATGGCGATCAACCATTGCACTTGCCCGTCCGTTCTCGAACGCGTTTGCGAGCGTCTGAACATTACCCCGCCCGTTTATGAGCAAGTCGCTTGACCAACGTCAGATCACGCTCCTGAAACTGCTCGCCAAGGATGTGAGCACCGGCATCGAAATGAAGCCGTTTGAGGAAGCCGCGAACCTCTGTGAGGCACTCGCCATCATGCTTGAAATGATTGGCGCGGAGGCGGCGGCAAATACTGCCTACAAACTCGTGCGAACGATCAGAGAGAGCAGACAGGCGCACTCCACTTTGACTCGGCAACTCGGCGAATTGCTCTTGGCCGCCACCGAACCCACCACCGGGGAGGGCAAGCCCTAGCCATGTCACGCGCCGCCCGTGCCCGCCGCCAGCGCAACCGGCGTTTCCTGTTACACGCCGGTGGGATCGGTCTCGCGTGGGCGGCAGCGATCCTCGCCATCTCCTGAAACGTCAAGATGCCTACCATCGTCATCTATCTCCTGTTGACCAGTTGGTCCGCCGCCGTGCTCGCGCTCGGCCTGCATCTCGGCAGCAAGTGGACGGAGGAAGACCTCTCCACGGAAGACCATTCCATCCCGATCTCGGTCACGGTCACCGATGAGCAGACCTGGCTCTATACGGACCGGCAGAACGTTTCGCTTTCGCAGTCGCAGTAGCCAACCACCAACCAAAAAAGAGCGCGTGGCTCCCGGCAAGGAAAAACCACGCGCTCAGATCAGAACGACCTATGAGCACAACTACCATCGAAACCCCGGCCGACAAGCCGGAAATCACCGCGCCCGATCCCAGGCTGCTCTTGGCGTGTGATCACATTCAGCGGCACGAGCGCCATCTCGCCGCGCTCAAAGCGTTCCTTGCCGTCCACCACCCGAGCCTGGGCGGCCTGTGTTGGGACGTGTGGGTCGGCGTCTCTCGGGCCGAACTCAACATCCATCCTCGTCTGAGCGGGGACGTTGGCGCGGAAGAGATTGCGCGCCGCTTCCCCGGTGAGTGGAGATGCGGCGTGCCTCACTTTTACGACACGTCCGTCCTCGATTGGCTCGCCGAGCGCGAAGGCGTGACCATTCGCATCGAGCGCGTCGAACAGGTCATCCCATCACCGGCAACGCCCGTGGTCACCACTTTCTGGCACAGACCGGAGCAATCTACGCTTACCCATTTATGAGTATCACCATCAAACGCCGCAACGGCGAAGTCATCATCACCGGCGAGTTCGACAGCATCGCC
>CAZZYS010000416.1:0-3636 GCA_964658285.1 uncultured Verrucomicrobiota bacterium | reverse complement strand
CAACGGAGTGCCGTGGCTACAGCTTACCCAATTGAGCACCACGCTAGAAACAAAGCGTTCTGCTGAAGTCCGCGTCTGACAGAGCCAGCCTGAGCGTCGTGCCCCTAATTCCCGCGCATACTCGCAGGCTGGTAGTGCCGCTCGCCGGCCACCTGACCGAAATCGACGCCAAAAATGACGAAGCTTTGAAAATACGGCGAGTGGGTCGTCCCGCCTTCCGCGACCAGGTCGATGTGCGAGTTTGGACTGGGCCTGATCTGGATGCTGGGGCCGATCAGAAACCTCCGCTCGTGCTCGGACCGGTGGTTTGCGAGGGTCACGTCGCCGAATTCCATCTCGACTCCCAACCCGAGGAATCGGTCGATCACCGTGTAACTGAACCCCTGCGTGAACTCGTATTCGACGCTCCGTTCTCCCCCGAGCTGCGCCTCGCGCGAGGCGTTGAAACCCCAATGGAGCCGCTTGGTGAAATCGGTGCCGAGCAACAGCTTCAACTCGTAGAAACTATCCCCGACCTTCGGCGCTGCCTTGTACTCCGCATAGAGCGTGGGATTCAGGGGAATCCTGCCCCAATCAGCCAGCGCGTAGCGCAGCTCGAATGAGACGCTGTCGTGGTGGATCCGGCTGCGCTCGTTGACGATCCAGTTCTCGTACAGGTCGAGTTGCATCCGGTAGGGCAGGCCGATCTCGACTTCTTCCTCGAAGAGGTTCTCGGTCGAGTTGCCCGGCCCCCTTTGCAGCCGCCACCATTGTTCGACCGAGATTTCTCCCGGCGCATCCTGCACGTAGACGCGCGTGTTGCCGAAGCGACGTTGCGAGGTCCACTCCGGCCGGCCGGAGGCATCGACCGGCTGGGCTTCCTCCAACTCGCCGTCCTCGATCAGGACCGTGTGGGAAGGAGTGGAAACTTTCTCCTGGCCCGGGCGGGCGGCATCGGGGTCAGCCGCTCGCAACGGCGAACCGGGCACGGCAAAAAAGGCGGCGATGAGGGAGAGGGTATGAAGGGATGGCCTGGTCAACATATTTTGCCTCGCGGGGGGGGTTACGACATATCGACCCGCGTTTGTTTCGGCGAGCGATTTCTCGGCGCGGGGAGAACTCGGTCAATTATCTGCTTTTTAACGGGGGTCTCCCCGTGCATAAACATGCTGGATTCCAACCGGATGACCCCGATGCCACTTTTCTCTTTCCCCCGCCGCCTCTCTCCCGCCCTGACGAGTGCGCTTCTGCTGGCCGCGGCCACCGCCACGCCGCTCCGCGCGCAATCCCCCGCCGCCAGAGCCGCCTCCCCCTCGGGTCTCTGGCAGGAGATCGACGAGAAACCCACCCTCGCGGCCCACGGCAGCCTGAGCGCGGCGACCGTCCGCCTCGGCGTCGTGCCCAAGCAGTACCGCGTCCTGCACCTCGACCGCGCTAAACTCTCCGCCGTGTTCGACGCCGCCGCCCCCGAGGGCACGCTCCGCAAAGCCCTCGCCGACGGCGCGCCTCTCGCCGCGTTGCCTGCTCCCGCCGAACTCGAACTCCCCATCCCCCGCTCGGCGGCGTTCGCGCGCTTCACCGTCGAAGTCTCGCCCGTCATGGACCCCGCCCTGGCCGCGCGTTACCCGGAAATCCGCACCTTCATCGCCCAGGGCATCGACAACCCGGAACTCACCGCCCGCATCGACGTGACCCCGCTCGGTTTCCACGCCCTGATCCTCTCGCCCGGCGGGCAGATCGTCATCGACCCTTATTTTCTCGACGGTTCCGACCCCGCGACTTCCATCGCCTATTACAAGCGCGACTACGCGGCCTCGAAACCGATGCCGTGCCTGTTCCAGAACGAGGAAACCCCCGCCGCGATGGCCGAACGCCTCGCGCGTTCACAGTCGCCCGTCCTTTCCAAACCGACCGGCGCGAGCCTGCGCGTTTACCGGCTGGCCGTGGGCACGACGGCCGAGTACGCGGCGGCGGTCGGCGGCGGCGACACGACGCTGACCCTCGGAGCTGTCGTCACGACGGTCAACCGCGTCGATCTCGTGTACGAAAAGGATTTCGCCATCCGCATGATGCTCGTCGCCAACGAGGACAAGATGATCTTCACCAACACGGGCACCGAGCCGTACACGGACTCGGACCCGAACTCCCTGCTCAGCCAGAACCAGACGACCTGCGACAACGTCATCGGCACCGCCAATTACGACATCGGCCACGTCTTCAGCACGGCCGGTGGCGGCCTGGCTGACCTGGGCGTGGTGTCCACCGCCGGTTCCAAGGCCATGGGCGAGACCGGCACCGGCGACCCCGTCGGCGATCCCTACGACATTGATTATGTCGCGCACGAGATGGGCCACCAGTTCGGCGCGAACCACCCGTTCAATTCCACCACCGGCTCCTGTGGCGGCGGCAACCGTTCCGCGGCCCACGCCTACGAACCGGGCAGCGGCACGACCATCATGGCCTACGCGGGCATTTGCTCTGACAGCACCTACGGCGTCCAAGACCTGGCACCGCATTCCGACGATTATTTCCTGACGGGTTCCTACGACGAGATCGACGCCTACACGTCCACCGGCAACGGCAAGAACGCCTACCAGACCGTCGCCACCGGCAACACCCCGCCGACCCTCGGCGCGTTGACCGCGTACACGATCCCGATTTCCACCCCCTTCGCGCTGACCGCCTCGGCTACCGACCCGGACGGCGACACGCTGACCTACTGCTGGGAGGAGTTCGACAAAGGCGCGGCCGTCAACGCCACCACGATCTCCGGCCTGGACAACGGCGCTTCGCCGATCTTTCGGTCTTACCCGCCGACGACCAGCCCCACGAGGTTGTTCCCGTCGCTGACCTACATTCTCAACAACGCCAATGTGCCGCCCCTGCGCGGCACCGTGGACGGCAACTTCCTCGTCGGTGAGGCCCTGCCCTCCGTGGCCCGCGCCAAGGGTCTGAACTTCCGCTGCACCGTGCGCGACAACCACGCGGGCGGCGGCGGGTCGAACTATGCGCTAGTGACGCTCGCCGTTGCAACAGGCGCGGGTCCCTTTGCCATCACCGCACCCAACAACACCGGTCTTTCCTATGCCGCCGGGACCAGCGTGCCCGTGACCTGGAACGTCGCCAACACCACCGCCTCGCCGGTGTCGTGCGCCAGCGTGAAAATCTCGCTCTCCACCGACGGCGGTTTGACGTTCCCCTACGTCCTGGCCAGCACCGTGCCGAACAGCGGAGCGGCTACCGTCATCCTGCCCACCGCCGCCAGCGCCGCCACCAAGCAGGCGCGCATCAAGGTCGAGGCCCTGGGCAACATTTTCTTCGACATCAACGACGCCAACTTCACCATCACCTCGGCCAACACGCCGCCGGTCTTCGCCGCCAACAGCAGCGGCATCACCGTCACGCGCGGCACGCCGACGGCGGTCGTGGCGACCGTGGGTACGGCGACGGCCGGTTCGTCTCCGTTGTCGAGCGTGGCCGTCTCCGGCGCGCCTTTCGGAGCAACGGTGACCGGGGCCATCGTCGGAGGCAACGTGCAGTTGAGCGCCACGGCCGCCTGCCGCCTGACGACGACGCTGTCCACGCGCACGTATCCGCTCAACGTCACCGTCACGGACACGGCCGGCGCGACCTCCGCAGGCACGGTGAACCTGCTGG
>CAZZYS010000415.1:0-3646 GCA_964658285.1 uncultured Verrucomicrobiota bacterium | reverse complement strand
GCTCGAAGATCGTGCAGGACGTGCCGCCCTTCATGATGGTGGACGGCAACCCGGCCCGGGTGCGCCACATCAACCAGATCGGCCTCGAACGCGCCGGCATCCCGAAGGAAACCGTCCGCGCGCTCCGGGAGGCGTTCCGGGTGCTCTACCGGCTCGACCTGAACACCGCCCAGGCGCTCGAACGCCTGCGCGACGAGCACGGCCAGGTCCCGGAGATCGGGCAACTCGTGGATTTCGTCGCGGCGTCCGAACGTGGCATCACGCGCTGAACGTTTTCCCTTTTTCCCGCAATTTATGAAGATCGCCGTTCTTTTTGGTGGCACGAGTGCCGAGCGTGACGTTTCGCTAGCCAGCGGCGCGCAGGTCATCAAAGCCCTGCGAAAAATCGGGCACGAAGTGGTGTGCGTGGACACGGCCAAAGGCGTGCTCACCACCGCCGAGGAACAACGCTGGCTGACGGGCGGCGTCGGCGTCGAGCCCCCCAAAAACGAGGAACTCGCCCTCCTGCAAACCGACGCTTCGGCGCTCACCCGCGCCCCGGAAACGAGCGACGTGGACGTGTTTTTCCTCGCGCTGCACGGCGGCACCGGCGAGGACGGCACCCTCCAGGCGCTGCTCGACCTGGCGGGCGTCGCCTACACGGGCAGCGGCCATCTCGCCAGCGCCGTGGCGATGGACAAGGATTTTTCCAAGCGGCTTTTCTGCCTGGCGGGCGTTCCCACGCCGCAATGGCTGATGGCTCCGGTCGGCGCGGACGAAATCGCCGCAAAACTGGGTTACCCGGTGGTCGTCAAACCGACGATGCAGGGTTCGACGGTGGGACTGAGCGTGGTCAAACGCCCCGAGGACCTCGACGCCGCCCTGGCGCTTGCCGAAAAATACGGCGGCGAGACGATGATCGAGCAATTTATTCCGGGACGCGAACTGACCTGCGGCGTGCTGGGCGACGAGGCGCTCATCCCCGGCGAGATTTTTCCCAAGGGCGAGATTTTCGACTACGAGAGCAAATACCAGAGCGGCGGCGCGAAGGAGGTTTTCCCGGCGGACCTGACGCCCGAGCAGTCGGAAGAGGTACGGCGGCTCTCGCTCCTCGTGCACCGCGCGCTCAAGCTGACGGGTTACAGCCGCTCGGATTTCCGGTTGGACAAGGCTGGGCGGTTCTGGTGCCTGGAGGTGAACACCCTGCCGGGCATGACCGCCACGAGCCTGCTGCCGCAATCGGCGGGCGCGTTGGGCATCGGTTTCGGTGAACTGTGCGAGCGCATCTGCCAACTGGCCATCGACGCGCGCCGGAAGAAACAAACCGTTTCTCAGGTGGAATGAGAGCTTCCGCGCCGCAGGCGCATCGTCACCAAGGTAGGGATGGCTCTCCGAGCCGTCCCAAATGTTTCCGGCTAGGCGCACCGTTCGCACGGAGATCATCCAAGCCAAAATAGGGAACGGCTCGGAGAGCCATCAGGACCTTGAAACGACCGGCCGCAACGGCCCGCTCAGAATTTCCTCACACGCTTTCTGGGAAACGTTGCCGGCGGCTCACGGCCGGAAAACGAAACGGCGTCTTCTCCCGGAGGAAAAGACGCCGCGGTTGTTTAATCCGGGGTGGGGATTGATCCGCTGCTCAGCGCGTCGTCGTGGTCGTCGTCGAGGTCGCCGCGGGCACCGCCGCCGAGGTCGTCGTTTCCTGGTGCGTGGTCGTGGTGGAGGTGGTCTCCGGGGTGGACGAGCAGGCTCCCAGGCTCAGGGCAGCGGTAGCGCAGAGGGCGAGAAGGATGAGTTTGGTCTTCATGATGGTAGTGCTAGGATAAAAATTCAGGGCAACGGCGGTTAGTGCTTCGACGTGGTCGTGGTCGTCGTTTCGGTGGTCTCGGTCTTCGTCACCGGGACCGTGGCCGTGCGGTTGACGACGACCTTGCTCACGACGGGCTGGCCGTCCACGGTCGTGTAATAAACGGTCGTCGGCTCACCGGCCTTGATCGTCTCGTAGTTGATGACGTTGCCCGACGCATCCACGAAGGTCGTCTTCTTGCTGTAGGTGTAAGTGGCCGGAGCGCCGGTCGAGGTCCGCACGACGATCTGCGAGGAACCGGGCGTGAACGAGGTGATCGTGCCGGCCGAGTTGGTCTCGGTGGTCTGCGTGGTGGTCGTCAGCGGCTGGGTGGTGGTCACCGTGCTCGGCTGAGTGGTCACGGCGGTCTCCTGCGCGCGGACGGAAGCCAGCGGCGCGAGCGAGATCAGGCCAAGCGCGGCGGCGGTGAAAAGATGGGATTTCATACGGATGTGTTTTTGATGTTGGGTTTCGTGCTCGGTTAGTACGAGGCTGCTGGTGACCTCAACGGTCCTAGCAGCATTCGTGCAAGAGAATCGGTTGGTTTCGCAAAAACGGCCCTGTGCTGTTTGCAGCACTGCCTTTTCGACGACGCGATTCGATTTTCCTGTACGCTGGAGGGTTAACCGTCCCCTCCAACGCATCTGACGCGCGTTCCCCACCCGGTATTCAACGCACCCCCGCCCTTCACGCCGGCGTCGGCTCCGCGGACACATCGCTGGCTGGCGGCGAGGTCAGCGCCGGCATCCGGCCCCGGAGCGCATCGGTTAGATGACCCACGAGCGCCGCTTTCGAGCGGTCGAACACGAAAACCTGCCGGGTGCTTTTGGCCGCGTTCACGAGAATGAGGTCCTCGCTCAAAAAACGCGATTCGTGCGACACCTGACAACCGGCCAACTCAATGCTGCGCGCCAGCGAGCGCCAGCCCCGGCGGCCGACGAAATGCAGGGTGTCCGGCCGGGTTTGCAACGCGAACAAGTGCCCGCGAAAATTGGTCGGCAGGCCGCCCTTCGACGAACCCGTCAGGCAGGGCACGACCCAGGCGACGGGCTCGCCCGTCGGGTTGAGCCGGGCAAAAAGCAGGTGCGGATCGGGTGGGAGTTCGGCCGTGGGCACGGTCGTTTTCGCGTCGAACGCGGGCCAGGACAGCTTTTTCCACAGCAGCCAGACCCGGATGCGGGCGAAACGAAAAAGCTTCGGGGTCAGGTAGAGCAAGGCCGCCACGACCGTCGCGAACACCCCCAGCGACAGGTACGGCGAGTGGTGGTACGAATACGCCATCAACCCGAGGCCGCCCGCGACCGTCGCGTCCTCGGTCAGGCTGACGGCGACGTTGGAAAAAGGCTCCGGCGAGCCGTTGACGAGCAGGCGCGTGCCGGCCTTCGCGCCGTGGGTGGTCAGCGTGACGCCGCCCGCGAGCAGGGCCGTGATGACGTTGAGCGCCTGGTCGTGCTGGGGTCCGAGGGTGTGGAGCGCGAGGTACGCGCCGCCCGCCGGGCGGATCAGGGTGTGCACCGCGTCCCAGGCGGAATCCAGCCACGGCACCTTGTCGGCGAAGAACTGGACCACGAACAAAATCCCGGCGACGACGAGCACCGCCGGATGTCCGAGCACCTGGAGGTCGGGATACGCCGTCGAAAGGTCGATCCAATGGTAATGGATCGCCAGTCCGGTCACGAACACCGTCAGGTAGAGGTTCAACCCGGCGAGCGTGGCAAAGCCGAGGGCGGGACCGAGCTTTTGCAATACGTCCATGAGCGGAAAGGATGAGGCCGGAAGGCGGAAAAGGAAAGCGGGCAGGCGGAAGGGAATTTTTAGCCG
>CAZZYS010000414.1:0-3699 GCA_964658285.1 uncultured Verrucomicrobiota bacterium | reverse complement strand
CTGACATTAGTCGAGTCGATATTAGAAGACCCGGACCTGATCCTGCACCGGCAGTTGGCGAAACTCAAGACGGCGGCCGTCGCGCAGATGAAGGCCGACGGGGTCGAGTACGACGAGCGCATGGAGCGCCTCGAACAGTTGGAACACCCCAAACCCAACCGTGAATTTATCTACAGCACGTTCAACCAATTCACGGTGAGACATCCGTGGGTCGGGCAGGAAAATATCCGCATCAAGTCCATCGCGCGCGAGATGTACGAGGAGTTCCGGTCGTTCGCGGACTACATCAAAATCTACGAACTCCAGCGGGCCGAAGGTCTGCTCCTCCGTCATCTGACGAGCGTCTACAAGGCGCTGACCCAGACGGTGCCCGACGCGGCCAAGAACGACGCGTTGCGCGAGATCGAACTGTACCTCGGTGCGACCGTCCGGCAGGTGGACAGCAGCCTGCTCGACGAGTGGCGGCGGATGCAGGACCCGGATTACCGCCCGGCGCTCGGCGAGGAAGTGGAAGTGCGCCCGCCCGGCTGGGAAGAGGCGCAACGGGACATCACGCGCGACAAGGAGGCGTTCACGGCGTTGGTGCGAAATCTGATCTTCGCGTTCCTGCGGGCGTTGTCGGTCGGGGATGCCGCCGGGGCGCTGGCGGCGTTGGGGGAGGGGGAAACGTGGACCGCCGACCGTCTGCGCGGGGCATTGGAAGAGTATCTCGCCGCGCGGGGACGCGTGCGCCTGGACCCGGAAGCGCGGAATCGCCGACACACCTATGTCGTTCCCGACGAGGAGGATAAAAACCGGTGGCGCGTGCAGCAGATGCTCGTGGACCCCGAGGAAATCAACGATTGGACGGCGGAGTTCGACGTGGACCTGGCGCGGTCACGCGAAACGGGCGAACCGGCGGTGCGGCTGCGGCGGTTGGGACCGCTGGCGGAGTGATTTAATCGCTTCGGTTGAACGTCCTCTCGCCCTTCGAGGTCTGACGGAGGACCATGAACCGACTCAAGTCCTCCCTCACGATCATCAGCGCCGCTCTTTTGTGCTCCACGTCGCCGCTGTTGGCGCAGGAAAAGCGCGTCAGTCCGACCGAGGCCACCACCGCGAAGGTGGACGGCAGCTACATCTCGATTTTCTACGGCCGGCCTTTCATGAAGGACCCGAAAACCGGTGAGGCGCGGAAAATCTGGGGTGCGCTCGTGCCCTTCGGCAAGGTGTGGCGTCTGGGCGCGAACGAGGCGACTCTGCTCGTCACGCAAAAGCCGCTCGCGTTCGGCGATACCACGGTCCCGGCGGGTGCTTATTCCTTGTTCATGATGCCGATGGAAGACGGCTCGGCCAAGCTCATCGTCAGCAAGCAACTCGGCGAGTGGGGAGCCTACACCTACGACGAGAAACAGGACCTCGCGCGCGTCGATTTGAAGAAAGAAAGCCTGCCGACGCCGGTCGAGCAATTCACCATCATGATCGACAAGGCCGGCGCGCTGGATTTCGCCTGGGCAGACGCGAAATATTCGGTGCCGTTCACGGTGAAGAAATAATGCGTTTCGTCCCGTTTTGCGGATGCGTCTAATCTCGCGGAACCGGCTCCGTGCCAGCCGGTTCCTTTTCTTCGTCGTCATGGCTCTCGGTGCGGTCGGTTCGGAGGCGATAGCCGCCGAGCCGCCGCCATCGTCCTCAATGATCTTGCAGGAACTCCGGGCGTTCCGCGAGTGCGGCAGCGTGCTCTACATCGCCGCGCATCCCGACGATGAGAACACGCAATTCCTTGCGTACCTCGCGCGCGGTCGCGGCGTGCGGACGGGCTACCTATCGTTGACGCGTGGCGAGGGCGGGCAAGACCTGATCGGCCCCGAGATCGGCGATCCGCTGGGCGTCATCCGCACGCAGGAACTCCTCGCCGCCCGGCGCATCGACGGCGCGGAACAGTTCTTCACGCGGGCGCGGGATTTTGGGTTTTCCAAGAGCTACGAACAAACCCTCGCCAAGTGGGGCAAACAAGAGGTGCTCAGCGACGTGGTGCGCGTGATCCGGCAGTTTCGACCGGACGTGATCGTCACGCGTTTCCCGCCCGAACCGGGCGGCACGCACGGGCACCACACGGCGAGCACGGTGCTGGCGCTAGAGGCGTTCAAGCTGGCGGGTGATCCGAGGGCTTTTCCCGAGTGCGGCCCGGCGTGGCAGCCGAAGCGAATTTTCTGGAACAGCTTCCGCGACGCACACGGCAGCACGCCGCCGTTGCGCTTGGACATCGGCGGCTACCTGCCATTGTTAGGTGAATCCATTGGCGAGATCGCGGCCCGGAGCCGTTCGAGCCACCGTAGCCAAGGCTACGGAAGTATCGCCACGCGCGGCTCGCGCCTGGACGATTTCCAGCCGCTCGATGGCAAACCGGCGGGGAAGGATTTGTTCGATGGCATCCGCACTGGCTGGGAAAGTCTGGAGATGCCGCAAATCGACGCAAAAATCGACGATGTGATCGCTCGCTTCGACCCAATGAATCCTTCAGCGAGCGTCTCGGCGCTTCTTGTCATACGAAGCCTCATCAACTCCATTTTAGACAATGACAATCCACGCCCTTCCGACCCGCATCCATTGCTACAGAAAATTCAGCAGCTTGATCGAATCATCCAAGATTGCCTCGGTTTGTATGTGGAGACGACTGTCGCTGAACCCGAAGTGGTGCCAGGCGAGGTGATCAAATTGCATGAAACGGTGATCCTGCGCTCCAACGTTCCTGTAAGCTGGACAGAGGTTTCATATCCAAACGGAGAACGGGAACAAGTGGGAACCGTTTTGAACAGCAATCAAGCAATAATGCGCGACACATCCCGACCATCGCCCGCATCGCAGCTTAGCCAACCTTATTGGCTGCGTGGCGAAGGAACTCCCGGATTATATCGAGTGGATCACGCCGTGCAAATCGGCCGTCCGACGAACTCACCAGCACTATATGCGGCGTATAATTTTCACGTTGACGGTCAAGATTTGGCGATTTACGACGAACCGGTCCAAGTCACCGCTGACCCGGCCAAAGGCGAAATTCGTCGTAAGTTAGATGTGATTCCACCCGTCTCGCTCGCACTGTCTCGTGACGTGCAGCTTTTCGAGCCTGGGTCAGATCGTGCGGTGGAAGTCGAAGTTCGCGCTTATCGTCCCGGCCAGACCGGCACCCTGAAACTCGCCGCACCCGCCGGTTGGACCGTCGCGCCGGAGTCGCAACCGTTCCACCTCACAGCAGTGGGAGATCATGCGCGACTGGCGTTTACGGTCCACGCGCCGTCGCAGCTGGGAGCAGCGTTCCTGACCGCCGAAGCGACGGTCGGTGGACACACCTACAACACCAGCCGACAGGAAATTCGCTACGACCACATCCCGTTCCAACTCCTCCAGCCACCCGCACGTTTGAAGGCCATCTGCCTCGACCTTCAGATTCGCGGTAAAACGGTCGGCTACCTTCCCGGTGCGGGCGACCGCACAGCCGAGGCGCTCGAAGCGATGGGCTATGCCGTCACGATGCTCTCCGGCGCGGACCTGACAGCCGAGCGACTGCGTGCATTCGACGCGGTGGTCGTCGGCGTGCGCGCGTTCAACGTCCGCACCGATCTCGTCGCTGGCTTGCCCGCGTTGTTCGCCTACGTGGAGAACGGTGGCACCGTCGTCGAGCAATACAACACGCCCGGCGAACTCAAAACGACGACACTC
>CAZZYS010000413.1:0-3704 GCA_964658285.1 uncultured Verrucomicrobiota bacterium | reverse complement strand
CTCTCCGAGCGGCATTGGTCCCACTCACGCCGCAGGCGTCATGCAATTTGGTCGGCTGCGCCGGAAAAGAGACCAATGCCGCTCGGAGAGCGCCATCCACCTCCGGTTTTGAACGCATCAACCCACTTGAAAAGCGGTGTAGGGACACATTTCCACGTTTTCCAGAAAATCCTGAGACCGCTCAGAGAGCCGCCCCCTCCTCGTTTCGGATATGCGGCTTACTGCGGCGGCGCGGCCGGCGCGGCCGGTTCCGAACTGCTGCCCGTCGGCACGGATTCACTGGCCTGCACGGGGGCCGGGGCTGCGGCGGGGCTGACCGTGGTCGTCGTCCCGGGACCGGGCGCGGGAGTGTTGGTGGACGGCAGCGAGGTGGGGTCGGTTTGCAACGGACCGCTGCGTGGCTGCGGCGTCGGCCGGTTGCTGCCGCGCGGTTGCGGGGTGGCCGGCCCGGTATTGGCGGGCGCGGTGGAAGTGCTGCCCGGCGGCAGCCCGACCTCGGCTTCGGCCTCCCGGCGGCGGGCGTAATCGTGCCACGCTCCGTTGGGCTCCGAGGTGTTGTAAAGTTCACGACGGTTGGCGGGCGTATCGCAGGCGTTGAGGGTCAACGCCGACGCCACCAGCACCAGGGGGCGAAGCACGGGGAGAAATTTCACGCCGTTACCCCACCAGAATCGCCACAGCTTGTCAACGGTCCACACGTGCGTCGCGCGGAAAATTTGAGCTTTTCTCAAGTCGCGCCTATGATGCACCGCTTCCCGAGCCCCGTCCGACCGCGTTCCTTTCCCGATGAAAAGCTTCTTCAAGACCCTGTTCGCTACCTTCCTTGCCCTGATCATTTTCTCGGTCCTCATCGTGCTTCTGGGGATCGGGGTCGTCGCGGGCCTCGTCAAACTCGCCTCCAAGCAGGAAACCAAGATCGAAAACGGGGCGTTCCTGGTCGTGGACATGTCGGTGAACCTGACCGACGCGCCGGTGTCCTTCGGCAGTTCCAAGGCCCTCGCGCAGTTGCTCGGCCGCAACGACACCGACACCGTTTCCCTGCGCTCGCTGCTCGCCGCCATCCACGCCGCCGCGGACGACAAGCGCATCGGCGGCATCTTCCTGCACGGCTCGTTCACGCCGGAAGGCTACGGCGCGGGGTTTGCCGCGCTCAAGGAGGTCCGCGAGGCGCTGCTGGATTTCCGCAAGTCCAAGAAACCCGTCATCGCCTACCTCGTCGGACCGAGCACGCGGGACTATTACCTCGCCTCGGCCGCCGAGACCGTTTACCTGAACCCGTACGGCGAGATGGACCTGCCCGGGATGGCCACGACGCCGACGTTTTTCAAGGGCGCGCTGGATAAATACGGGATCGGCATCCAGGTCGTGCGCCACGGCAAGTACAAAAGCGCCGTGGAACCGTTCCTGACCGACAAGATGAGCCCGGAAAACCGCGAGCAGACCCAGAAGTTGCTCGACGACGTGTGGGGCCAGTTCCTGACCGACGTGGCGGCGGCGCGCAACAAAACCACGGCCGAAATCCAGGCGCTCGTGGACGCCAAGGGCATCATCACCCCCGAGGATGCCAAGGCCGCTGGGCTCATCGACGATATCGCTTATCTGCCAGACCTCATCGAAAAACTCCGTGCCAAGGCCGGGACCGACGAGAAGTCGCACTCCTTCCATCAGGTGGACGTGGCCACGTATGTGGACAAGGAGGTCGGCAAATCCGAGGCCGCCGACGATTCGCTGGCCACCGCGGCGGGGATCACCACCGGCACGGCTCCCAAACTGGCCATCGTGTACGCGGAAGGCGAGATCGTCGACGGCGACACCGAGAAGGTCGGCGTGGTCGGCGGCGACCGTTACGCGCGCGTATTGCGCCGGCTGCGGCAGGACCCGAACGTCAAAGCCATCGTCCTGCGCGTCAACAGCCCCGGCGGCAGCGGACTGGCCAGCGAGACCATCCAGCACGAACTCGCCCTGGCGCGCGCGGCGGGCAAAAAGGTCGTGGTGAGCATGGGCACGGTCGCGGCCTCGGGCGGGTACTGGATCAGCACGGCGGCCGACCAGGTGTTCGCCGAACCAAACACGATCACGGGTTCCATCGGCGTGTTCGGCCTGCTGCCGAATTTCCAGGGGCTCGCCAACGACCACGGCGTGACGTTCGACGAGGTCAAGACGGGCAAGTACGCGGCGCTATCCACGGCCACGCGGCCCAAGACGCCGGAAGAGTTCGCGGCGGTGCAGACGCTGGTCGAGGATTTTTACAAAAAGTTCGTCAACAAGGTGGCCGCCGGGCGCAACCTGCCGCCGGAGAAGGTGGACGAGATCGGCCAGGGCCGGGTGTGGTCGGGCAGCGAGGCACTCAAGCTCGGGTTGGTGGACCAGGTCGGCGGCCTGAACGACGCGATGAATTACGCGCGCGAAAAGGGCGGCCTGGCCAACGACGCGAAGGTCGTGGAGTTCCCGGTGCCGCGCGATCTCAGCGAGCAACTGGCGGCGGCGCTTGCGGGCAAGAAAGAGCCGGAGACGAGCGCGTCCGCGAACGTGCTGACCGCGCTCGGCATCGGCCCGCGTTCGGGGGCGCTGGGGCGTTCGCTGGAAGGCGTGCAGGCGGATTTGCGCACGCTCAACGAGGTCAGCGAACCGACGGGCGCGTACGCACGGATGCCGTTCGATCTGCGGTTGCATTGAGCGGCCGGAAGCCATGACGCCGAACATCACGGGGACGAGCTTCGTCATCGCGGTTCCTGATTTGCAGGCGTCGGCCGCGTTTTACCGGGACGTGCTCGGGTTCGCCGTGCAGACCATCCCCGATCCGGGTTGGCTGTTCTTCGCCAGCGAGAATTGCACGATCATGGCCGGCGAATGTCCGGAGGCGATCCCGGCGGCGGAGCTGGGCGATCATGCGTACTTCGCGTACCTGCATGTGACGGGAATCGACGAGTACCACGCGTCGGTTTGCGCGGCGGGAGCGCGGTTGTGCAAGACGCTGCGCGACGAGCCGTGGGGGTTCCGGGAGTTCGGCGTGTTCACGGTGGACGGGCACCGGATCATGTTCGGACAGGCCGTGGAGCCGCCGGTCATTCCCCGATGATCTTGACGAGCACGCGCTTGTCGCGCAGGCCGTCGAGTTCGTAATAGAAAATCTGCTCCCACGGGCCGAGGTCGAGTTTTCCCGCCGTGATGGCGACGACGACCTCGCGGCCCATGATCGTGCGTTTGAGGTGCGCGTCGTCATTGTCCTCGCCGCCGTTGTGCTCGTACTGGCTGTAGGGCTTCTCGGGCGCGAGTTTTTCCAGCCAGCGTTCCCAGTCGCGGTGGAGGCCGCCCTCGTCGTCGTTGATGAAGACGCTCGCCGTGATGTGCATGGCATTGACGAGCACGAGTCCCTCCCCCACCCCGCTCTCGGCCACGGCGCTCTCGACGCGCGGAGTGATGTTGAAAAGCTGGCGGCGTTTGGCGGCGTGGAACCAGAGTTCCTGGCGGTGGCTTTTCATGGTTTGGATGCCGGGGTGATCGTGACCTTCCACTGCGGCCCCGAACTGATCTTGTTCATCGCCGCCATGTTGCTCTGGTTCGAGGCGAACGACACCTGCATCAGGCTGTTGAGGTAGAGCAGCGGCTCGCCGATCGGCACGTCGCCGAAGCTGTTGGCGTAGGGCATCACCCGTTCGTACCGTTTGACCACCAGATCCTCCGCCGCGCTGTCCGCCGCGCTG
>CAZZYS010000412.1:0-3710 GCA_964658285.1 uncultured Verrucomicrobiota bacterium | reverse complement strand
TGGGGTCGTGCTCTACGAACTGCTCACCGGCCAGCGCCCCTTCGCGCATCTCAAGAGCCGCCGCCCGGACGAACTCGCCCGCGCCATCTGCGAGGAGGAACCGCCGCGCCCGAGCACCGTCGTCACTCACACCGCTTCGACGACCGCCACGGCGGCGATACCTGACGGTCAGGTGCCCGCCACCCGCCCGGCAGCTGCCCGGTTACGCCGCCGCCTGGAAGGCGATCTGGACAACATCGTCGCCAGAGCGCTCCGCAAGGTACCCGCCCGCCGCTATCCCAGCGTGCTGGCGTTCTCCGAAGATATCCGCAGACACGGCGAGGGGTTGCCGGTGAGCGCGCTCCCCGACACGCTCGGATACCGGGCGGGCAAGTTCGTGCGTCGCAACAAGGCGGGTGCGGCAGCCGTGGTGACCGTCGCGCTGGCGCTCGTCGGCGGACTCGTGGCGACCACGCTGGAAGCGCGGCGTGCGAACCGCCGCTTCGAGGATGTGCGACGGTTGGCGAATTCCATCCTGTTCGAGATCGAGCCGCAGATCGCCGACCTGCCCGGCAGCACTCTCGCACGCGCGACCCTGGTCAAACGGGCTTTGGAATACCTGGATGATCTCTCGCGCGAAGCGGGCGGGCGCGGCGAACTGCAGCGCGAGTTGGCGGCGGCCTACGAAAAAGTGGGCGACGTGCAGGGCCTGATGGACCAGCCGAACCTTGGCGATTCCGAGGGAGCATTGTCCAGTTATCACAAAGCGCGCGAGTTGCGGAGGGCGTTGGTGGCGGCAGACGCCCACGACGCCCGCGCCAAGCAGGAACTGGCTTCCTGTGACGAGCGGCTCGGAGTGATCCTCTGGTGGAGTAACCAGACGGCTGCCGCCCAGGACAGCTACCGCGAGGCGCTCGCGCTCTGGCGCGAACTGGTGGCCAGGCAACCCGGCTCGGTCGAGTGCCGTCACGGCTTGGCTTCCGTGCTGATGCGGATGGCAGACGTGCTCAGCTGGAACACCCAAAGCCCCGAGGCCATGACCGTTTACCGGGAGGCGCTGCCGATCCTGCGCGCGCTGGCGCAAGCTGCCCCGCAAGACACGGGACCGCGGCTGGACCTCGCCCGCTGCCTGGAAGACATGGCCAACACGCAAAAGGAGTTCCACGATTACGACGGGGCAATGGACGAGCTGACCCAGGCTGAAAATCTGGTCGCCCCTCTGGTCCGTCAGGACCCGAACAATCAGCCCGCCCGGCGTTCGCTCTGGTACGATCTGTACCTCCAAACAGAAATCCTGCTGGCCCAAAAGGCCACCGCCCGGGCGGTGGAAATCATCCCCGGGATGCTGAAGGCGGCGGAAGCCTTGGCCAAGTCGGACCCGAAGGACAAAGGAGGGCAGCACGATCTGGCCATCAGCGAGGAGGCCCGAGCGGCGGCGTTCCACCAGGCGCAACGCTGGCCGGAAGCTTTGGAGGCTTATCAGGCCGCGTTTTCCATCGACGCGGAACTGGCGAGGAGTTCGCCCGACAACGGCGAATACTCCCATAGCTGTGGCACCTACCGCTTGAACATGGGACGCATCCGGCTCCAGCTCGGACAGTTGGTCCAAGCGGAGTCGGATGCCCGGGCCGCGGAGGAGTTGTTGCAAACCGCGGCGGACCATGACCCGGACAACCCGATTCCCCGCCAGGAGTTGATCGAGGTCTACGACGTGCGCGGAGACCTCTGTGAGCGGCAGGCTCAGCCTTCCGAGGCGCGGAAATGGTTCCAGCAAGCCTTGCAGGAGATGCGCACGCAGGCCTCGCTGAAGATTTCCCCCGACAACGCGGACAAATGGGGCGCCCTGCGCAAGAAGCTCACCGAAAAAACCGCTCCGGCTGACGTGTCGGCATTGCCGCTCTGACGCCGTCCCCCCCTGCCACCGGGGGGGCAGAGCCATCCTCTGCAACGCCGCATCCATCAGACGCGCAAAACCGCTTGGCCATCCGCGCAACGCCCTGCCCGCAAGATTTCTGATTTCCGGGCCTGGAACAAGCCCGCCGAAGCCGCCCGCTTCGAACCCGGCGCGACGGCACAAACGCTTCCCACCCCGTAATCTCTGGCCATCGGCGTCAAAGCGCGGCGCGCGGCACCCCGCAGAGCGATCCCGACTGGATTTGGACCACGGTGCCGCCTTCTAACGGCCCTGCGCCCGGAGACATTCGGCCAGCGCGCCCTCGATGTTCTCGGGCAAGGCCGTACCGATGAGACGGTTTGCTTTCGCCTGGACGAGACTATCGCGCAAAAGCGGTTCGGCCTCCGCCGCCTTGCCTTCGCGCACGAGCGTCATGGCGAGGGTCACCGTCCCCCCGACCAGGTCCTGTTCGCCCGGGGGAACCAGCGGCCGGACGTAGGCCAGCGATTGGCGCAATTCCCTTTCCGCCGCCGGGTAGTCCGCGCGCAGATAGTGCAGCCATCCCATCGTCCCCAAGGTGAGTGAAAATTCGAGGCTTTTCTCGCCCACCGTAGCCCGGTAGAGGTTCTCGGCCTCACGCAAGATAGGCTCCGGTTCATCGAGCTTGCCCTGCAAGATGAGGATGTACGCCAGGTTGGTGAGCGTGCTGGCGAAGGTGGGGCCGTTGATCCCGAGCTGGCGGAAGATGGCGACGGACTGGCGCAAACGGGGTTCCGCCCCGGCGTAATCCCTCATGTTCGTCGAGAGGTCGGCGAGTTGGACCAGACTTCTGGCGTACGGCAGACTTCGCTCGCCGTAGGCTTGCCGGGTCTGTGACAAGGATTCCGACGCCATCGCCTTCGCCTCGTCGTACCGATGGGCGATGCTCAGGAGTCGTCCCTCGTATTCCAGGGTGAGCGCGAGTTCGCGCGGTTCGACCACGGGTTGACGGCGCTCCACCGCGAGTGCGTCACGCAAGTACGGCTCGGCCTCCGCGTACTTGCGTTCGAGGTCGTACAGGGCGCGGCCAAGCGCCGCCTCGGCGCGGGCGGTCACGATATCCTGGGTGCCGTAGGTCTGCCGGCTGAGCGCCACCGCGGCACGGAGATGCCGGATCGCGGGTTCCGCCGCCTGGAGCCGCGCGTAGGCCCGCCCCATCGTCAGGTGCGCCTGGGCGAGCAACGCCGGTTCGCCGGACAGTTCGCGGTCGAGATTCTCGCTGGCCTGGTCGAGCACCTGGACGACTTTCAGGTCACGTCCGGGGCCGTTTTCCGGGTCGGCGCTGCCCAGTAGCGTTTGCAGAAATTCGTTGAGCCGTTCCGCCTGGGCCTGGGCTTGCCGGGCCACGTGTGCCTGCCAGGCCGCCGTGACCAGGCCGCCGACGAGGGCCAGCGCCACGGCCGCCGCCGCCGCCACGGCCAGCTTGTTGCGCCCGACGAATTTGCCCGTCCGATAAGCGAGCGTGTCCTTGCGCGCCAGGACCGGCAACCCCTCGCCGTGGCGGCGGAGGTCGTCGGAGAGTTGGGCGACGCTCGCATAGCGCCGCCCGGGTTCCTTGCGCATCGCCATCGCCACGATGTTATCCAGGTCACCCTCCAAAATCCGGCGAAGCTTGCCGGGAGGTTCACCGCCCATGTCGGTCGCGGCATCACGACCACCGCTGCTGCCGTGGCGGCTGACCCGCGTGCTCGGGCGCGGCGGGTCCTGCTCGCAGATCGCCTGCGCGAGCTGGTCGGGACGGCGGTCGGCCTGCGCGAAGGGGCGCTGGCCGGTGAGCAGTTCGTAGAGGACGACCCCG
>CAZZYS010000411.1:0-3719 GCA_964658285.1 uncultured Verrucomicrobiota bacterium | reverse complement strand
TGATCTGACAGCAGCCTTCACGCCAGAAGCGACGGCATACGATACCACCAAACGGCCCGGGCCGCACAAAAACCACCCTCCCCGCTCCGGGGCAACACCGCGCCGGGAGCCGATGGCTCTCCCGCTTTACTTTACGATGATTTGACCGGTGTCGAAACGGTAGAAGTACCGCACGCCGTCCGTATCATAACGCCCCGGATTGCTCGGGTCGGGGTCCGGGTAGTAATACAACACGGTGTTCAGACTGAAATCGTAAAGGTAGGGGAAAGGAAACACCGGCGAGGTGTACCAGAAACTCTTGCTGGCAAAGTCGTAGAGATAGATGCCGTTGTTATCGTCGTTGGCGTCGAACACGTATTCGTAGCCGAGATCAAAGTGGTAGAGGTAGTGCGGGTCGGCCAGGAACGTGTAATAGCTGAAGGAGTTGCCGTTGGGCAGCGTCAGATAGTAAATATTCTTCGACAGCAACTCCTGTCCCGTGAAGAAAGCCGGGTACTTGGGGTTGGTGAGCAGTTGTTTGGCGAGCGCGGCAAAATTGGGCACGCCCAGGCCGGTCACGAGGTCGTAGCCCGTCGTGGTATTATATAGACCATTGCTGCTTTTGTTGCCGTCACCGCCGATATCACGGAGGGCACCGGTGCCTTGCAGGGGATAGAGCCGGGAGTTGAGCTTAGTCAGCGGAGGGACTCCCTGGTCGGCGCGCGCCTGGTTGATCAGCGCGCACATGCCAGCCCAGCAGGGGGAACTCCAGCTCGTGCCGCCAACCGCCGTCGGAGCGGCGCGGAAATACAGGTACGCAGCCGTCGATGGATCGGCCACGAACGCAATGTCAGGCACCTGCCGCATCCCGGTGCCGCCACCGAAAAGATTCGTGAGCTCCACTCCAGACTGATAAACGGGAAGCGGGAAAAAAACACTGTACCCGCCGCCGCTGGCTCCGCCGCTGCCGGTATCAAAAGACCAACCGTATTCGGCCTGAATGCTTTGCGTGTTCACAGTCGCCGCCGAACTCAGAAACAGCGATGTGCCGCCCACCCCCGTGATGAGCGGGTCGGAGGCCGGATAATTGACCTGGACTGTTCCGAACAGATCGTTGCCATACGCTCCCGAATCGCCCGAGGAGGCGAAGAGCGAAACCCCGTACGCCCTGATGGCCGCGAACAGATTGTGCTCGGCGGTGACTTCATCGGGGACCACGTTGACAGTCGTCTGTAGGTCCCGCTCTCCGGCACCGTAGCTCATGCTGATCTGGTGAAGGCCGGGCTGGGCGTTCGTTTGCAGGTCGTCGAGCACACGGCTGTAGGCGTCGTCGACGTTATTGAGACTATTCGCAGCGTAGACGACGAGTTTCGCGCCGACGGCGATGCCGCTGCTCCATTCCGCGTCGAGCGTTGCTTCTATGGCTGGCGGGTTTTTGGGGTCGGTGAGGGAATAATCGAATGTCCCGACGTTTTCCACGTCGACCACCGAGAAATTATCCACCGTCTGGGACAGGGCGTTGTTGGTGTAAAACGACCTCAAATCGCCCTTGATCGGGGGAATGTCGATGATGATGCCGATGGTCTGGCCCGCGCCGGTCAGGCCGGTCGAGGTCACGTTGTAGGCGTGGGTGATCTCGTTGACGTAATGCGGATATTGCCCGTAGAGGAGGTCGTTGGCCGGCTTCAGGAAATTGTGCGGGTGCAGGTGCGGCTGGAGTCCGTGCACGCTGCTCACACGCGCCTGGATCTCCGCCGGCAGGCTCGGCGCGACCGTCACCGAGGTGTGCTCCTCGCCGAGATACTGCACGCGCGCGAAGTGCGTCTCGAAGGCTTTTTCCAACTGCGCGGGCGTTCCCCTAGCCATGACGGCGGCGTGCGCGGCCCCGGCGGGCGTGACGGTCAATCCCTGGCTCGTCAGCCAGGCGGACACCGCCTGATGGTCCGTGGCTTCCGGCAAAAAGCGCGCGGCCATCTCCTCGCGCGAGATGATCTCGCCTGCCTCCACGCGGCGTTCCAGTTCGGCGGCGTTGCGCATCCGCAGCATGAGCCGGATGCTCATGGGCGCGCCGGCCTCGGCGACCGTCAGGGTGTCGCGGACGATATTCGCCTGCGTGGCGGTGGCGGTGGCACCGGCCGGGTTGACCGCGCGGAAACTCTGGTCCATCCGCACGCGGCCCGCGCCGGTGCTCTGCGCCCGGGCGGACCCCGCGCTGAACGCCAGGGTCAGACCCAGGGCAAGTACACACAGACGGCCGGCCGGCCGGATCAAGGGCGAGAAGGGGGGACGGGACGGGGAAAACACGCAGCGATTATTGTCCACGAGTTCCCGTGGTGCAATCATAAATGCCACGGAAATGACAATCCCGCACAAACGGAAGGCGGCGTGGACGTTGGCCCCGTCGGAGGCGGTCCCGGTCATGGGCCGGCGGGCATTCCCCCGTCGCCTTCGAGCCGGATTTCCTCGGCCTGCAACCCGCGCGCGGTCTGCTCGACCGGCCCGACCGTGGGTAATTCCACCTCGTTCGACATCGCCTGCAAGTCCCGGAACTTGCGCGCCGTCACCAGCACGCGCCCCTCCAGGCTGCCGACGGCCTGGTTGTACGCGCGCGTCGCCGCGTCGAGACCCGCGCCGACCTTCGAAAAATGCTCTCCCAACGTCCCCAGCCGCCTGTACAGGTCGCGCCCGAGTTCGCTGATGACCGCCGCCTCGCGGGTGAGCGCCTCCTGCCGCCAGCCGTAAAAGACCGCCCGCAACAGCGCGATGAGCGTCGTCGGCGTGGCCAGGATGATTTTCCTTTCGACGC
Organism: uncultured Verrucomicrobiota bacterium; assembly: GCA_964658285.1. Classification (GTDB taxonomy): domain Bacteria; phylum Verrucomicrobiota; class Verrucomicrobiia; order Chthoniobacterales; family SZAS-18; genus CAHJWO01. The sequence continues at coordinate 934 of CAZZYS010000411.1, read as the reverse complement.
CGTGCTCGATCAACGCCGGGTCGTGTTCCAACGCGGCGGAAAAGAAATTTTCTCCCGGCAAAAACAGCACCACGAACTCCGGCGCGGACGGGAACTGGTCCCAGTACGCCTTGCGGGTGAGCGTATCGACGTGCGCGCGGATGTGTCCGGCGTGACGGCGCAGGTGCGTGGCACGTTCGTCCTCGGCCATGCCGTCGCGGGCGGCGTCGAAGTACGCGTCCACCGGGGCCTTGGCGTCCACGACCACCGTTTTGCCCGCCGGCAGGCGCACGAGCAGATCGGGGCGCAGACGCGCGCCCTCGTCGTTGGCCGCGCTGGTCTGTTGTTCGGCGAAGTCGCAGTAGTTGAGCATCCCGGCGAGTTCGACGACGCGGCGGAGCTGGATCTCGCCCCAGCGCCCGCGCACGTTGGGCCGGCGCAAGGCGTTGACGAGGTTGTTGGTTTCCCCGCGCAGGAGGTGCTGGACTTCCAGCAGCGAACGGACCTGCGCGGACAGTCCCTCGTAGGCTCCGGTGCGGGCGCGTTCGAGTTCGGTGATGTGCTCGCCCATTTTGTCGAGCGACTCGCGCACGGGGCCGACGAGGGCGTCGATGGCCTGCTGGCGGCGTTCGAGGTCGCCCGAGGCGGCCTCGTGGAAGCGGCCGAGGTGGGTCTCGGCGAGGGCGAGAAAACTGGTCTGGTTGGCACGCAGAGCGTCGGCGGACAGCGCGCGGAAGGCGTCGGAAAGCTCGGCGCGGGCGTCGTCGAGCAGGCGGAGTTGGTCCGCGTGGGCATCGCGTCCGGCCTGGAGGAGGGCGTCGAGTTCGGCGGCGCGGGCACGCAGGTCGGTGTTTTCAAAACGCACGTCGAAGAGGGCGGCTTCGAGTTCGGGCAGGCGGGCGGCGCGGGTCTCGGCGGCGGCGCGGGCGGCGGCCTCGGCGCGCAAGGCTTCGGT
>CAZZYS010000410.1:0-3785 GCA_964658285.1 uncultured Verrucomicrobiota bacterium | reverse complement strand
AGGAGGCAAAAAAAAGGAAAGGGCAGGAAAACATTCGACCCTTCCGGAAAACTTCTTCCTTGTCTTCCTCCTCCGGTCTCCGTGTTCTCCGTGCCTCCGTGTTAAAACAACACGTTCGGTCACGGTTCGCGTGCCGATGTCTGTTGCGCCCTACCCGCCACCATGCTTTCCGACTACCACCTCCACACCCCGCTCTGCGGGCACGCCGTCGGCGAACCGCTCGAATACGTCGCCGTTGCCCGTGCGCGGGGACTGGACGAAATCGGCTTCTCCGACCATTGCCCGATGCCGGGGGTGCCCTCGTTTGACGACTGGCGGATGCGCCGCGACGAACTCCCGCGCTACCTCGACATGGTGCTCGACGCCCGTGAGAAAGCCGCGCCGTTCCCCGTGCGCCTCGGCCTGGAATGCGACTTCATCGCCGGTCACGAAGGCTGGATCGAGGAACTCGCGGGCCTGGCCCCGTGGGACTATCTCATCGGCAGCGTCCATTACGTCTCGCCCGGTTGGGCCGTGGACGATCCGCAGTGGATCGGCAAGTTCACCGCCTCGGACACGGCCACCGGAGAGATCTGGACCGCTTACTGGCACGCCTACGAACGCTGCATCGCCAGCGGACTTTTCGATTTCGTGGCGCACCCGGACCTCGTGAAGAAATTCGGCCACCGCCCGCCGGGCGATCTGCGGCGTTTCTACGAACCGGCTATCGCCGCGGCGGCGGCCGGGGACGTGGCGGTGGAGGTCAGCACGGCCGGGTTGCGCAAGCCGGTGGGCGAACTCTATCCCGCCGCCGGGTTCCTCGCGCTGGCGCACGAGGCGGGCATCGCGGTGGTCATCAACTCCGATGCCCACGCGCCCGAGGAAGTGGGGCTGGACTTCGACCGGGCCGCCGATGCCGCTCGCGCGGTGGGATATACCGAAACGGCACGCTTCGCGGCGCGCCGACGCCGGATGGTGCCATTGGCGTGAGAAGGCGGAATTGAGAAAAAATTGAATGATCGTCGCCGGACGGGCGTCCGACCCATCAGCAGGTTACGAAAACCTTGCGTAGAACACATTATGAAAACCCTACTCGCCCTTTGCTGCATCGCCGTCGGCTTCACCGCCTTCGGGACCAGCACCGCCCAAGCGCATCGCCACCACCGTCATCACCACCACCACCACCATCACCATCACATTGGCTAAAATGCCCGGTGGGTGTGTGAGCGCCTGAGCCTTTCGGTTCAACGTTCCGCCACGCCTTCAATCCAATGAAAACCCTTCTGTCCCTTTGTTTGGCGGCTGTCGGTCTGGTCGGGTTCGCGTCCGCCAACGCGAACGCCGCCGCGCCGACTGTCGCGGAGATTGCGACTCTGCCGCCGGTCGCGCACATCAACCAGGTGGTGGTCGTCGAAACCGGCCACCGTCATTACTACCATCATCGCCGCCATTACCGTCGGCATTATGGCCGCCGGTACTACTACCGCCATCACCGCCGGTATTATTATTGAGCGGCTGGCCTGACCGAGGAAAATTGATTTCCCGGCTGGCAAACCCTCCCGACCCGGGCCGTCCGGCGACCATCAGGCCGCCGGGCGGCCCGCGTCTTTTTCCACGGGACGCACGGGAATCCCGCGTGTGGCGAGGAAACGCTTCACGCTGGCGACATCGTGTTCGCCGAAATGGAAAATGCTCGCGGCCAGCACGGCGTCCGCGCCGCCGCGCGTGAGTACGTCGGCCATGTGTTCCAGGGTGCCCGCGCCGCCCGAGGCGATGACCGGCACGCCCACCGCCGCGCTGACGGCGGCGGTCAATTCGATGTCGTAACCGGCCTTGGTGCCGTCGGCATCCATGCTGGTGAGCAGGATCTCGCCCGCGCCGCGATCCGTGGCCTCGCGCACCCAGGCGAGCACGTCGCGCCCGGTCGGGTTGCGTCCGCCGTGGGTGTAGACCGACCAGCGCGGCGAACCGTCGGCCGCCGGGGCGGGTTCGCGCTTGGCGTCCACGGCCAGGACGATGCACTGGGAGCCGAAGCCCCGCGCGCCCTCGTCGATGAGGTCGGGCCGGGCGAGGGCGGCGGTATTGACGCTGACCTTGTCGGCCCCGGCGATGAGGAGGTTGCGCACGTCCGTGGCGGTGCGCACGCCGCCGCCGACCGTCAGGGGCATGAAACACTGGTCGGCCGTGCGCGCGACCACGTCGAGCATGGTGCGCCGGTCGTCGGAGGACGCGGTGATGTCGAGGAAAACGAGTTCGTCCGCCCCCTGGTCGTTGTATGCGAGGGCGCTCTCGACGGGGTCGCCCGCGTCGCGCAGGGCGAGGAAGCGCGTGCCCTTGACGACCCGGCCGCCGGTCACGTCCAGGCAGGGGATGACTCGTTTGGTGAGCATGGGGGAAAGGATGAGCCGAGTCTGCGAGACATCGCCCGCTAGGGTGATAACGATAAGGGATGGAGGATGAAGGGCGGAACGAATTTTATTGGGTTTCTCACCCTCTGCCTTTTCTGCTTTTCATCCTTTCCGCCGATTGCGCTTGCGTTCAAAAACTTTCCGTCTACCATCCCGGCCGCCCGGCCTAGGATTTGCAATTTTAATTCAGGCCGCGGCGTTCCGAGTTCCTTTATGAGCGAAAGCCTGTCCGGTCAACCTTCCGCCGATTCCCCTTCGGACGCTGCCACCCACTCCGCACGCGCCGACCAGGAAAACACGCCACGGGTGGCCGCCTCGCCTTTCCTGCTCTCCCAGGAAACCGTGACGGACCCCGACGCGGACGCCGCCGGGGCAACGGGCGACGCCGTGCCGCCCGCGCCCGCCTACGAGCACCTCGGTGAACTGCCCTCGACCTACGGCACGCAGAGCGTCTATCTGGTCGCCTACGATCCGCGCCAGCTTTTCGTGTATTGGGACGTGGATTGGTCCGCGACGCCGGGGGCGGCGTATTCGCTGCACGTCTGCCGGGCGGACGGCGAGGTCGAAACCGAGCTTGGCATCAGCGCCGCCGACGCCGGACGTTACGTGCCGGCGGCCGTGCCGGGCGGGACGTACTTCGTCGAACTCGGCACCCGTAGACGCGACGGTTCGTGGAACCCCGTGGCACATTCCGGCCGCGTGACGATGCCGCCGGAGGGACTGGCGGGCGAGGACGAGCCGAAATTTGCGACGCTGCCTTTCCACCTGAGTTTCCAGCGCCTGCTGGAGTTGATCCAGGGGGCGATGGGCCACGGTGAAAACCTCACGGCCGCGCTGGCCCGCCTCCAACACGGCGACCGGGCGGGGATGCAAACCATCGCGGGCGCGCTCACGCTCAGCGGTCTCGGCAACGACCAGTTGCACACGCTGGAAGCCCTGTTGGGCCACCGGTTCAGCGTCAACTCCGTGGGCGACACGGACAGCGAGGCTCTGTTGCGCGACCGGCACGAGGCGTTGGGCGCGGGGGCGTTCGGTAGCGAGGGGCTTTCCTCCGGACTGCTGGCGAAGGGTGCCGGTGGCAGCGAGAGCCTCTCGTCGGCCGGGTTGATCGGACCGGTGGGCGGCATGGGCAGCGAGACGCTTTCGTCGGGAGCCTTCGGCAGCGACACGACGCTGAAGGCGTTCGCGGCTGGGATGAACAGCGAGACGCTTTCGTCGTTCATGGGACCGCAGGGCAGCGGCGGCAGTGAGGCGTGGCGTTTGGCCGGGGTGGTCGGTCCCGGCGGGAGCGACTTGGCGGCCAGCGAACGTGGGGCGGATTTCCGGCGGGCCATCGAGCACAATTTGGGTGTGCTGGGCGCGCTGTTCAGCGCGGTCAACGCGGGGTTGGGCGGCGGG
>CAZZYS010000409.1:0-3814 GCA_964658285.1 uncultured Verrucomicrobiota bacterium | reverse complement strand
AGGTCGCCGGTCCTCGCGGACAGGGCCGTTCTACCGCCCCTTCCCGTGACGGCACGGGCCACACGGGCGGGACAGGCGGACAGGACGACTCCGACCGGGGCGATACCTTCCAACGCAGCACCGGCGAACTCCAGTCCGGGTCGATCCCCGTTCCCCCCGCAAATTCGGTCAAGCCCACGTTCACCGACCACGCGCCCGCCGCCGTGCAAACCCGCGTCCCCGGCGAGACCAAGGAGAAATTTGCGCGCGAGCTGGTCGAGGACGTGCGCGAAGCCGCCCAGGACGCTGTCGTCGCCGTGCCGAAATCCGAGGCGCTGGCGGACATGCGCGAAACGTTGCGCGATGTTCCCGTCGAACTCCATGCCGCCGACCAGGCCGCCCTGTTTGTCCGGATCGACCCACCGCTGCTGGGCCTCATTGACGCCCTGCACGCCGCGCAGAAGAACGCCCGGCGCGACCATCCGCTCACGGACGGGAACCTCGATCTCGCCCCGCCGGCGTATCGTTCGGCGGTGGCGGATTACTTCGAGCAACTCTCGCGCGACTACGACGGCGCGCCGCCCGCCGCACCCGGGTCGAAAACCGAATGATCCCGGGCGTCGAGTGGCAATTTGGCGGTTCCCTGCGGCACTGGCCCACCTGGGCCGCGTGGAGCGTGCTGGGTTTGCTGGCCGTCGCGGGGGCGGTCTTCACCGTGTGGTTGTACCACCGCACGCTGCGCGCGCTGCCGCCGGCGGCGCGGGTCCCGCTGACGATCCTGCGCGCCGCCATCGTGTTGCTGGTCCTCCTGTGCCTGGCGAACCCCGTGCGCGTCGAGCGCCGCCCGCTCGAACCCTCGGCGCGCGACACGCTCGCGGTCGTGGTGGACCGCTCCGACAGCATGACCTCCGCCGATGGTCGCGGCGTGACCCGGCTGGCCAGCGCGACGCAACTCTGGAAGCAGCACGAAGGGGAGGCCGCCAGGGCGTTCCCGAGCACGGTCTACCGCCATTTCGCCCTGACCTCCGCGACGGACGCCGACATGGACGCCGCTCTCCGGGCGACCGGGCCGGGCACGGAGACCCATCTCTACGAAACGCTCCGGCAGGCGCTCGAAACCACGCCGGGAGCCGTCGTCTGCCTCACCGATGGGTTGGACACCACGGATGGCAACGCCGAAGTGCTGGCGGCGGAAGCGCAGCGGCGCGGCGTGCCATTGTATTTCGCCCCGGGCTCGAACCGCGCTCTGGCCGGTGAATTGCTGAACATCCGGGCGGTCAAGGCACCGTCGCAGGTCTTGCGGCAGACGCAGTTCACGGCCGGTGCGCTGCTGGAAATTTATTCCGCCCGCGAACAGGAGGTGCCCGTCGAGCTATGGAGCGGCCCCACGCGGCTGGCGGCGGCGCGCCTGCGCACCCGCGCGGGTGCGAACACCTTGCCCTGGAACGTACAGGTCACCGCGAAAGAGCCGGGGGCGATGCCGCTGGAGTTCCGCGCCGGGGCGGGGGAGGCGCAGCAGATCGTCGCCTGCACGACGCAGGTCGTGGACCGCACGAAGGTCGAGGTGCTCTACTACCAGGGCGCGCTCCAATGGGGCTACCGTTACCTGCTGGCCGCGCTGGAGGGTGATCCGAGCTTCCACATGACGAGCATCCTCAACCCGTCCCTGGACGTGCGGATGACCACGGGCGCGCCGGGCCACGACGTGTTGCCCGACCTGCCGGACGATGCCCGCGCGCTGAAACCGTACGGGATCGTCGTGCTGGCGCACGTCTTCGCCGACCGGCTCACCGACCGGCAGCAGCGCGCGCTGACGGAGTACGCGCGCGGCGGCGGGGGAGTGTTGTTCATCGCGCCCGACACGGAGGCGACGCAGCGTTTCGCCGGCACCGCGCTCGAACAGATGCTGCCCGTGGTGTTCGAGCCGGAGAGCACGGCGCGCGCCGAGGACGATTCCGCCCGGCGTTTCCGTGAACAGATGGCAGGCGCGGGCAGCGATGACGAGACGCAGTTCGCCAACGGCGGCCGGCAACAAACGCTGCCGCGCCTGCAGCCGTTCTCGTTGCCGCCGGGCGTGAGTCAGGCCACGGCGGCGGCGATCTTTCGCAACGCCGCGCCGGCCGAGATGCCGAAGTTCTCCCTCTACGCCAAGGTGCGCGCTGTCAAGGCCGGCGCGGACGTGCTGGCGGTGCGAGGCGGGGGCGGCCCGACCATCGGCGGGGGGCCGCCGCTCGTCCTGCTCGCGCGGCAGCAGTTCGGGGCGGGATTCACGGCGGCGTTGACGACCGACCTGCTCTGGCGCTGGAAAATGTCGCTGCCCAGCAACAGCCGCGCGCCGGAAACGTTCTGGCAGCAACTCCTGCTCTCGCTCCGGCCGCCGCCGGGCGCGGGGCTGCGCCTGGTGAAATTGACGCAGACGCCCGCGGTTCACTTCGCGGTGGCGTTGCGCGTGGAAGGCCCCGCCGACGTGAACGCCGCACCGACCGCCGAGGCCGTATCGCCCGACGGCCGGCATGTTCCCCTCCCGTTGCTCGCGGACAAGGGCAACGCGAAGGACGGGGCGCAGTGGACGGCGAGTTTCGTGCCGGATGCCGCCGGGCATTGGGAAGTGCGCGCCACGGACCCGGCGCGCAACCTCGCGCGGGTGACGTTCGCCGTCGCGGAGAAGGCGATTACCACGGAAAGCCTGAATCTGCCACCCGACGTGGAGGGGATGCGGCGGCTGGCGCAGAGCACGGGCGGGGCGCTGATCGGGGACGGGCCGGTGTTCCAGGAGAGGACGGCGGTGGCGGCCGGAGAAGTGCCGCCGAAGCGCGTCGAGCCGGTGTGGAATTCCGGGTGGCTGCTGGGTTTGATGCTAGCTCTCTACGGGACTGAATTGATCGTGCGCCGATGGTTTCGGCTCTTATGAAAACAAATCACTTTTACTCGCGTGCGGTCCGCGCGGTCCGGCTATGCGGTGCGGTGCTCCTGCTCGGATGGGCGGCGATGTGGGGCCGGGCAGCGCACGGTCAGACCGTGGACGAACTGCGCGGCGAGCGCGTGGGCTGGGCGCGTTTGAAAACGCCGAGCGAATACTGGCGTCGTCACGCCACCGGCGACCCGATCCTGATGCGCTTCTTCCGCGAGAACACGAGCCTCAACATCGATCCCACCTGGTACGTGGCCGACATCGACAAGCTCGACGAACTCTGCGCCTATCCATTGGTGTTTTCGCAGGGCATCGGCATGGTTGAGAACCCGAAGTCGCGGGCTAACCTGGCCGAGTACGTTCGCCGCGGCGGGTTCCTCCTCATCGACTGCTGCATCAACAACGTCATCACGTCGGACGCGGACCAATTCTTGCAGGATCAGAAGCGCACCCTGGCTGTGATGCTGCCCGAGGCACAGGTCGTCGAACTCTCCTCCACGCACGACATCTACCGCTGCTATTTTCAGATCCCCGGCGGTCGGCCCCCGCACACTTTCAGTAACAACATTTATGATCCCGCCTTCGCCAAGCACGGGTTATATGGGATAAAAATCGGGTCGCGGCTGGCGGGCATCATCAGCCTGAGCGGTTTGCAATGCGGATGGGATGGCATGATCGCTCCACCCGGCCACCCCGTGGCCTGCATGAAGATGCTCGTGAACATCTACGTGTACGCCATGCTGCAAAGTGGGTAGGACACTGCCAAAGCATTTTATTTTGAGTTGAACCGGACGACCTCCGGAGCGCCAACGGCGCGGCTTCATAAAAGCCTGGGCAACGCCCCAGGAAAGATGCGCGTGAGCAGCCAAGCCCTGTAGGGGCGATTTATCTCGACTCGCACCGGGATGAATCGCCCCTACAGGG
>CAZZYS010000408.1:0-3830 GCA_964658285.1 uncultured Verrucomicrobiota bacterium | reverse complement strand
TGCCCGCCGTGCTCAACGCCGCCAACGAGGTCGCCGTCGCCGCGTTCCTCGAAAATCGCCTGTCGTTCCCCGGCATCTGGGAGGTGGTGGGCAAGGTCATGAACGCGCACCGACGCGTTGCGGAACCCGATCTCGGTGCTATATTACACGCCGATGCCGAAGCCCGCCGCGAGGCGGCCGCATTGATCTCGTAAACCCTTTCTTTGCCGCGCTTTTCCGCTCCCGCAACTCGCGCCTGCGACCCCCCTTCTCATGGATAACGTCAAGCACGTCCTGTACTTTCTCTTCATCCTGCTGGAGGTCATTCTGATCTTTAATTTGCTCATCGTCGTGCACGAGTTGGGCCATTTCCTGGCCGCGCGCTGGCGGGGGCTCGTCGTCGAGCAGTTCGCGGTGTGGTTCGGCAAGCCAATCTGGAAACGCACCTACAAAGGCGTCGTCTACAGTCTCGGCTCGATCCCCTTCGGCGGGTTCGTCAAGCTGCCGCAGATGGCCCCGATGGAATCCATCGAGGGCGAGAGCGAGATCCCCCGCGAGCAACTGCCGGCGGTTTCGCCGCTGGACAAGATCATCGTGGCTTTCGCGGGACCGTTGTTTTCAATGGGGCTGGCGCTGGTGTTCGCGTGCATCGTCTGGGCGGTCGGACGCCCCCTGAGCGAGGCGGAAACGAGCACGAAGATCGGCTACGTCTACCCGGACGGACCGGCAGCCAAGGCCAAGTCGGACGTGCCAGAGGTGGTGGGGATGCAGCCCGGCGATCAGATGCTGGAAGTGGATAACCATCCGGTCACGCGTTTCGGCGGGATGAACGGCAGCGTCATCTGGTACGTGGCCCGCAGCGAAGGCGAGACGATCCCGTTCAAGGTCCAACGGGGCGACCGGCAGATCACGTTTTATCCGATGCCGGACACCGGGGCGGGAGAAAGCACGGGCTGGTTCCGCCGCAAACCTTTGCGCGAGGTGTTGATCGAGCCTGCCTATTCATGCATCGTCGCCAAGGTCGCCCCCCACACCCCGGCGGAGGATGCCGGTCTGTTGAAGGGTGATGAGATCGAGGCGGTCAACGGGCAGACAGTTTACAACCCGACCGCGATTGAGTTCGCCGAACTCGCCGCCTTCAACAAACCGCTGGAACTCACCGTCAAGCGCGATGGCCAGACCTTGCAAAAAACGCTGTCGCCGATGCCGTTCAAGCTCGGGACGGTCGAGGACGGCGGACCCGCCGAAAAAGACGGCGGCCTGAAGCCGGGCGACGTGATCCTCGCGGTCAACGACGTTGCGCCGGCCAGCTTGGCGGATTTCCGCGTGACGATGGCCGCGCACGCGGACCAGCCGGTGGTATTGAAGATTTCGCACAACGGCGGCGAGGCCCAGACGGTCAAGGTCACGCCGCGCATTCCCAAGGATCAGGAGAAAGCGATCATCGGCGTCGCGCCGGATTTCGAAGCGGACGGGATCGGGTGGATGGAGGGCGGCAGGCTCAAGCCCGAACCGGAGACCCCGTTCCAACAGATCGACGGCAGCGTGATGAGCATCGTCAACACGGTCGGCGCGGTCATCGCGCCGAAGTCCAGCATCAAGCTCCAGCACCTCGGCGGGCCGGTGATGATCGCGCAGACCTATTTCCGTCTGCTCACGAGCGAGCACGGCTGGCAACTCGCCCTGTGGTTCAGCGTCGTGCTCAACGTCAACCTCGCGCTGCTGAACCTGCTGCCCGTTCCGTTGTTCGACGGCGGCCACATCCTGATGGGGCTCATCGAGATGGTGCGGCGCAAGCCAATCAGCATTCGGGTGTTGGAAATGATCCAGGTGACCTGTTTCGTGGTGGTCGTCGGCTACATGTTGTACATCACGTCGTTCGACCTCGTGGACCTCGTCTCGGGCGGGCGGAGCCGGCGGAATATGGAATTCCGCACGCCTGCCGCGACGCCCGCGGCCTCCCCGGCCAAGTAACGGTTCCTATGGTTTCGGCGGGACGTACACGGTCCCGCTCTCGTCCGCCCGCGCGGGTTCGCGCACGTAGCGTCCGTCTTTCGGTACGGCGATTTGCACGAAATGGTCCGCCAGAGCGTGCAGCGCGCGCCGCAGCTCCACGCCTTGCATCGCCGGGCCGTGGCCCGTCACGACCAGCTCCGGCTCCAGTTTGGCAAGTTCCTGGACCGAGCTTTGCGCGGCGACCCAATTCTGGGTATAATACTTCGGGGGGCCGTGGAGTTCGGGTTGCTGTACGGCCACGGCATAGGCCGATTCCTGGGCGGTGGTGATGAAGGCATCGGCCGCAATCAGGGTGCGATCCGACTCGCGCCACAGCGCCACCTGACCGGGCGTGTGCCCCGGCGCGGGCAGCCACCGCCAGCCGGGCATGTGGGGCACCGCGCCATCGGCGGGGAGAGGTCGCAGCCAGCGGCCGACGTTGACCGGGCCTCTGGGATAAAGCGGCGAGAGCAACGCCATCAACCCGCCGCCCACCGACGGGTCGGGCGGGGGATAGGACGAGCGGCCGTCGAGGTAGGGGAGTTCGAGCGGATGGGCATGGATCGGCACGTCCCAACGCTCCGCGAGCGTTTCCAGCGCCCCGACGTGGTCGAAGTGCCCGTGGGTCAAAATGATCGCCGCCGGGCGGGCGTCCTTGCCGAAACGAGCCTCCGCCGCGTTCGCGATGATGGAAGCCGTGCCCGGGATGCCGGCGTCGATCAACAACCAGCCATCGGCCACGCCGGGCGTGCCGTAAAACAGCACGTTGACGATGGCCAGCCGCTTGTAGGCCAGGTCAGACGCGACTTCCTGAGTTTTGCCGTCGTCTTCGGCGTGACCGGCGATGTGGGTGGGATCGAGGGGAATCTGCTGGGCCATGCGTCCCATCCAAAACGCCGTTTCCCCGACGTGCGGACGGGTGTTTTCACACCGTCGTGCAACCGGGATGACAAGCGGGCCGTTCCAACCTAGATTTGCGAGAAGCCGACCCTTCGTATCATGAACCCTGCTCTCCGTCTGCAAACTTCCGGTCCTGTTCGCCGCCGCCGCACCCGTGTCGTCCGGGTGGGCGGAGTGGCCATCGGCGGGGATAACCCGGTGCGCGTCCAGTCGATGATTACCTGCGACACGATGGACACCGCCGCGAGCATCCAGCAGATGCTCGATCTTGCGAACGTCGGTTGCGAGATCGTCCGCATCACGGCCCCGACGGTCAAGGACGCGCGCAACTTGGAGTTCATCAAGGCCGGACTGCGCGCACGCGGCTGCGAGGTGCCTATCGTGGCCGACATCCACTTCAAGCCCGATGCGGCGATGGAAGCGGCGAAGTGGGTCGAGAAAGTGCGCGTCAATCCGGGCAACTTCGCGGATTCCAAGAAGTTTGCCGTGAAAGAATACACGGATGAGCAATACGCCGCCGAGCTGGAACGCATCCGCGAGCGGTTCACGCCGCTGGTGTTGCTCTGCAAGGAACGCGGCATCGCGGTCCGCATCGGCACGAACCACGGCTCGCTCAGCGACCGCATCATGAACCGCTACGGCGATACGCCGCTGGGCATGGTCGAGAGCGCGTTGGAATTTGCCCGCATCGCGCGGAGCTTGGATTTCCACGATTTCATTTTCTCGATGAAGTCGAGCAACCCGAAGGTCATGATTAACGCCTACCGGTTGCTCGCGGACCGGTTGGAACGCGAAGGGCCGGATTGGAATTATCCGCTGCATCTCGGGGTCACGGAGGCAGGGGACGGCGAGGACGGCCGGATCAAGAGCGCCATCGGGATCGGTTCGCTGTTGCGTGATGGGATCGGCGACACCGTGCGTGTTTCGTTGACCGAGGACAGCGTGCACGAGATTCC
>CAZZYS010000407.1:0-3840 GCA_964658285.1 uncultured Verrucomicrobiota bacterium | reverse complement strand
GCGGCAAATTCGGGGTCGTTCCGTTTCAGATGAAACGACTGTGGTTCACGGTCCTCCGCCTGTAACTCCTGCGCGCTCGGCGCGACGGCGGGCAGCTTGCCTGCTGTCACCGCAGCCGGCTCCGGTGGCGTCCCGGTGAACTGCCGCCGCCACGTGCGCAGGCTCTCGGCGGTGATGCCCAGACCCTCGGCCACCCGGCTGGCCGGCACCCCGCTTTGCCACTCCGCCACCGCCGCCCGCTTGAACGCCTCGTCGTAGGGACGATGGCTCACGCCTGTTCTGTTTTTGCCTTCTTCACTGCTCATGGTGTTGATCTGCCTCCACCCCGAGCCACTGTCTACTTTATCCGGGCAATCTCAATTCGGCCCGCTTGTCGGAATGGACAGGGGACAGCGGTCATCGTTTCTGCTGTTATGGCACAGGTCTTTGGACCAGCACTTCGAGGCGCGGGTTGCCCTGGCAGGAGCTTCGGAATTTCCTTCTTGGGTGCCGCTAATGAAGCGCACTAATGGGCCGCAATGCCCGTTCCATAGGAATTTACAATAATCACGCTGACTCCAGAGTATACTATAACTTTGTTTACAATAATGATTATTACGTAAGTAGCTTATATGGAGAAACTTTATACTTCGACTGCCGTACACGGATCCCGAAACGTGGTCGATAGCCATTGGCCTTCTGCGCTTCACCCATTCGAAAACTTTGCAGTCACCGTGACCAACTCTGCAGAGAGTAGCCACGCACGGCTTTTCCAGTAAATGACGAACGGTGGCGAGCGGTTGGCTGATCACCGTGGGCAGATGATGGAAACACCGATGACTCAGTCAGGACAATGACCATGGAGTGTTGACCGTTTGGAAGAGTTCAGCCATGCGCAAGGTCGTGACGAGCAACGCGCGTCCAGGCAAGTCCGAAGCATTGCGGATGGCGTGTTCCACGTTCCCGGCAACATACATGGCGTGGTCCACGTTCAACGCTGACCAGCCTGTTGCTAAATCGCTGCGGTAAATTTCCAGAGGGCCATCGATCACGAAAAAGCATTTGGGATCGTGATGACTGGGCAGTGCGACCGTCCCGCCCGGCGGCACGACCATGCGGAGTAACGCCAGATCTTCCTCACGTTGACCAATCTGGCCGATGAATTCCACGTGGGTTCCCAGCACGTCCCACGTTTTGCGCTCACTCTTCGCCTGAGACTGTGGGCCGTCTGGAGGTTCTGCGGAGCGCAGCAGGTGGATGCCGTAACGGGGAGCGAGTTCCACGAGTCGCTCCCGGTCGCTCACCGTCATTGCCTTTGGCTCGCCGAAGATATCGGTTGGTGTTCCCGCCTCCGCTACGAAGCGGTCAAAAACGGCGGGCGAGCACAGCAGAAATTCCCGCGCGGTCGCGGTCGAGTCGTTGAAGAGCCGATGAGGGCGCTTGGGCGGCAGGACGCAAATTTCGCCTTCCCGCACGTCGGTGACGCAACCTTCCGTCTCCACGCGCACATGGCCTGACAAGACGTAGGAAACTTCCGTTTCGTTATCATGGCTGTGGGGCGGAGTCGAACTGCCCGGCGGCTTGATCACATGCAGGACCGCAAACGCGCCGTCGGTATCGTCACTACCCACCAGTACCGTCATGGTGGTGCCAGCAAACAAATAGGATTTCATGTTTTACTCGCCATGATGCTCGTCTAGGAAGCTTCGCATCGCGGCGGCCACCTCCACGACGTGTGTCTCGAGGGCGAAGTGTCCGCTGTCCAAGAACTGCGCCGTCGCGTTCGGGTTGTCCCGGCGGAATGCTTCGGCTCCGGGAGGGATGAAGAAAGGGTCGTACCTGCCCCAGATCGCGAGTGTGGGCGGCTTCGAGCGGCGGAAATATTCCTGAAAGGCCGGATACAGCTTCACGTTGTTGGCGTAGTCGAGGAACAGGTCGAGCTGGATGTCCATGTTGCCGGGACGCGCGATCATCGCGGCGTCCAGCGTGTAGCCCACGGGGTCAATCGTCTCCGGGTGCGGCACACCGTCGGTGTACTGTGAACGCAGCCCCGCCGGGTCCAGCGCGCGCCGCAATGTTTCGCGGTTCTCCGGCGATGGATCGCGCCAGTAGCGCTGGATCGGTGCCCAGGCATCCCCCAGGCCCTCCTCGTAGGCGTTGCCGTTTTGCGAGACGATGGCGGTGATGCGCTCCGGGTGTGCCATCGCCACGCGAAAACCCGTCGGCGCGCCGTAGTCGAAGACGTACAGCGCAAACTTTTTGAGTGCGAGCGCTTCGGTGAACGCGGTGATCGTGGCCGCCAGAGCATCGAAGGTGTAATGGTAGTTTCGCTGCGCGGAAACCTCGGTAAAACCGAAGCCCGGCAGGTCAGGCGCGATGACCCGGTAGCGGTCAGCGAGACGCGGAATCAGCTCGCGGTACTGGAATGAGCTGGTGGGAAATCCATGGAGCAGGAGGACGACCGGCGCATCCGACGCGCCAGCTTCGCGGTAGAAGATGTTCACACCGTCGGCTTCGATTCGATGGATGGAGGTTTTGGGCACGCTGGTAGTAGTTTCCGGTTCAGTCTTGGCGAGGGCGGCAGCGCCTCCGCCTGCAAATGCCAGCGCGGCGCTGCTTTGGATGATGAAATTTCGACGGTTCATAGGTTTTATGCAGATCAACAAAGAGGCGCGTTTTCTGATGCTTGGAATTGCCGATGCACGCATCCCACAGAAAATGCCGAGCGGTCTGGCCGTGTTCAAAACGGCGGATCAAAATCCAGCGAGCACGATCTTGCCGATGGTTTTGCCGCTCTCGACAAAACCGTGCGCCTGGCGAAGGTTCGCCGCGTTGATCGTCCCGCAGTAAGTTTGCATGGTAGTCTGGATGCGGCCCGCATCGACCAAGGCCGCCACTTCGCGCAGCAATCTTCCCTGTTCACCCATGTCCGTCGTCTGGTAACGCGAGCGAGTGAACATGAACTCCCAATGCAGCGAAATGCTCTTGGGTTTGAGCTTCGTGATGTCCAACGGACGCGCCGGGTTTTCGATCAAGGCAATCGCACTCTGCGGAGCCATGGATGCGATGATCTCCTCGAAATGATCCTCCGTGCGAGTGAGCGCAAGGGCATGATTCACACCGCCCGGTACAATGGCTGTTACTTGGGCAGCCAGCGGCTCTCCGTGATCGACGACATGGTGGGCTCCCATCTGCTGGCACCATGCCTTGGTCTCCGGTCGCGAGGCCGTGGCGATGATCATCAATCCGGTCAACTGGCGAGCGAGCTGGATCGCAACGGAACCGACGCCGCCCGCGCCGCCGACGATGAGCAGCGAGCCTTTGGCATCTTTTCCAATCTTGAGGCGGTCAAAGAGCATTTCCCAGGCGGTGATGGTCGTCAGCGGCAACGCCGCCGAGTCGGCGAAGTCGAGACGGCGCGGCTTGCGGGCGACGAGCCGTTCATCCACGCACTGGAGTTGCGCGTAGCAACCGGGCCGATCCACGGAGCCTGCGTAGTAAACCTCCTCACCCAGCGCGAACCCTGTCACTTCGCTGCCAACCGCGCGCACGATCCCGGTGGCATCCCAACCCAAGATTGGCAGAGCGCCGTCAGGTCGGCTAGGTCCCCCACCCCCGCGGATTTTCGCATCGACCGGATTCACAGAAATCGCATGCACCTCAACCAGGAGATCATGCGCTCCCGGAGTCGGATCATCGACCGTAATATCAACGAAACTCTCGGGGTGATCGACCGGCAATGATTGGTAGAAGCTGACGGCTTTCATCGATTAATAGTCCTAAAAATTATTTCAACGCGTGGCAGCCGCAGAGACGACGGCTTCCAACGAAGCGGCCATGCGGCTCGTAATTCCGTTTATC
>CAZZYS010000406.1:0-3850 GCA_964658285.1 uncultured Verrucomicrobiota bacterium | reverse complement strand
GGCACGCGCGGGAGTGCCCTCGCGCTGGCGCAAACCACCCTCACCCTCGAAGCCCTGCGCGCGGCGTGGCCCGACGGACGGTTCGACGTGCGCGAGATCAAAACGACCGGCGACAAACGCCAGGACCTCAGCCTGACCCACCTCGCGCCGGGCGGGCACGGCTACGTCGCCTCCGCCACCGTGGACGGCAGCGCGGCCGTGTCCTCGCCGCCGTTGGTCGGCAAGGTCGATCCGGGGCTGTTCACCAAGGAACTGGAGGCCGAACTCCTTGCCGGGACCATCTCCGTGGCGGTCCACAGTCTCAAGGACTTGCCCACCGAGATGCCCGCGGGGTTGCAACTCGCCGCCGTCCTCCCGCGCGCGGAGACGGCCGACGTGCTCATCTGGAAAGAGGATCAAGCGACCTCCGACGCGCCGCCGTCCGTGTTGCCGCCGCTGCCTTTGGGCGCATGGATCGCCACGAGCAGTCTGCGGCGTCAACGCCAGCTCCTCCACGCCCGGCCCGACCTGCGAATGTGCGAGATCCGCGGCAACGTCGGCACGCGTTTGCGCAAACTCCACGCGCACCCCGAATGGACCGGCACCGTCCTCGCCCTGGCGGGTCTGGAAAGACTCGGCTTCCAGGTAGACCGGACGCGCGGCGCGCTGGAAACGGACGACGGCCTGCGTTTCCGCGCGACGATCCTCGGGCCGGACGCGATGTTACCTGCCGTCGGACAGGGAGCCATCGGTTTGCAGGTGCGCGCGGAGGACGCCGAGACGCTCCGCGCACTGGCCGCGATTAACCATGCACCCACCTGGGCGGCGGTAGCGGCCGAACGCGAGTTGCTGCGCCTGCTGGGCGGCGGCTGTCAGTTGCCGCTCGGCGTGGCGACTGTCATCGATGAGGCGCGTTCCGAACTCCGCCTGCGCACGATTCTATTTTCCATGACACCAGTCGAACCGCCGGTCTTCGCCGAAGCCGCCGGACCATTGGCCGCGCCGGAAGCCGTCGCCGCACAATGTGCCCGGAAGCTGGGACTGGCGGCTTGAAGAAGCCGTCGCGGGGTAGGCCTACTTCTCGAACACCTTCTTGATGTCGCCGATCTTGCTCTGGACCTTGCCCTTGACCTGATCGTCCTGGCCCTCGGCGTGGAGGTCCGGGTTGTTCGTCGCGGCGCCGACTTTTTCCTTCACCTTGCCGGTGAGATCGTCGACTTTGCCTTCGATTTTATCTTTGGTGCTTTCTTCCATAAAAGTAGGGAGAGTTTCTGAGGGTTTACTACGGTAAGAGTATCGGACTCCACCGTACCGGAGGTCGGGTCTAGCCGCTGACCTTTACGAACTCGAACCGCCGGTCGAAGTGTCCGCCCGCGTGCTGGCGGCAGCATTCGCGGCACGCGAGCCGGTGGTGGCGGCCGTTGATGGGCCGCGTCCGGCGCAGGGTCGTCGCGCACTTCGGACACTGGTAAACGTGCCCCCGCCGCACCGGCCGGCGGCGTCCGAGCGGCAACGTGTGGCAGCGGTTTTCGTCCGGGATGCCGAGGTCGCGGCAAGCCAGCCGCCATTCCGCGCCGTGGGCGGTGATGCGGCGTTTGCCCGCGCGGTCGTAGGCGGCGAGATGGGCCAACTCGTGCCGCAAGGTGCGGTCTACCTCGCCAGGGAACTCCGGCAGGCGCGGGTTGAGCTGGACCTCGGCGCGCTCCGGCCGCGCGAGGCCCGCCGTGCTGACCAACCGCGTGTGCCAGCGCACCGTCACGCGTTGCGCGAGCGCCGCGCAGCCGATCCCGCGCAAGAGTTCGGCCGCCTGGCGGGTCAGCGCCTCGTCGGTGGTCAGCGAACCTTTCGAATCCGCGCCCCGCTCGACGGGTATTGGAGCGGGCGGGAAGATGAACGACCAGACCAGTTGCACCGCTCCACTGATCGTCTGCATGGCGCGTTGAGGACGTTTCATGTGGGCAGAGAGGCAGCAACGCGGCTCATCATCGTGCAAAGGTGAGGTTGCAAGCAAGCCCGCGTTGCCGTCCGTCGGTGCTTGTTTTCGAACTTCGCGGCTGTTAATATCCTCCCGGTTGGTTGCTTTTACAGCAAGTGTATGGATCGCCTTCAAACCCGTCTCCGGATCAAAGCGCGTCTTCGCCAAGTGCGTTGCAATCAGCCATCGTGTACCTCCGCCGAGGCTTACGCCCAGATGGAACGTATGCAGGGATCGACGAATGGGACACCCCCGAGCACCAGTGGCGTCTTCTCAGTGAATGGGCGCAAGGTGAAGGGCTGATCCTGCCAGCCACGATGGTGCCCGATAAGCCGGGCGGGCACGAACACGAAGTTCGCTACGATCCGGCAGCCGGACGGTGGATAAAGTTCACCAAGCCAGCGAGGGCCGGATATTCGGTTGAACTGCTCGACGGTCGGGTGCAAATGTTTCCGGCGACGCCCTTGCAATACCTGCGGCGGTGGCGGTTGGCCAATCGACTCTTCGCGGATGACGTTGATTTGCTCGGATTATCCATTGTTGGCTGGCAGACGAGGATCGTCATTTCCCAACGCCATCTTCGGGGCGAAGCTCCCAGTTGGCAGGAACTCCACGCTGCCATGACCGATGCCTATGGCTTGCACCTTTTAAAAACAGAGGTTTCCGTGGGTGCTTACGAGGCCCGGGCATACGCTGGAGACCGCTTTGCCATCTTCGATGTGCGGCCTGCCAACTGCGTGCGGACAACCGAGGGGGACGTGGTGCCCTTCGACGTGATTCCGCAGGCATTCAGTCGGGCAGATGCCACCGTTCTGCGTGGCTTGCGCAGGCAAGCTTAGCCCGCCGTCAACGCCGCGCGTTCGTCTTCCAGCGCACCTGCCGTTTTTTCTAGGAAATAATCATACCCGCCGACGTACGGCGCGACCTTGCCCGCATTGACGTGCAGCACCTTCGTCGCCAGCTTGCGAATGAAGTACACATCGTGCGAGATAAAAACCAACGTCCCCGCATAACGCTCCAGCGCCAGCACGAGCGATTCCACCGTCAGGATGTCCAGGTGCGTCGTCGGCTCGTCCATCAGGAGCAGGTTCGGCGGATCGACGAGGAACTTGATGAGATTGAGCCGGCTTTTCTCGCCGCCGCTCAAGACTTCCGTTTTCTTATAAATATCGTCCTTACGGAACAGGAATGACCCAAGGATGGCCCGGGCCTCGTCCTCGCGCACGGTCGGCGCGCTGTCCATCACTTCCTCCAGCACGCTCTTGCCCACCGTCAGAGTGTCGGCGCGATGCTGCGAAAAATAGCCGATGCGCGAATTGTGCCCCTCGCGGCGTTCGCCCTTTTGAAAAGGCAGCACCCCGGCGAGGATTTTCAACAACGTCGATTTGCCCGCGCCGTTGGGGCCGACGAGCACCGTCCTTTCGCCGCGCTCGATCTCCAGGTTCAGCCCGCGATAAACGACGTGCTCACCGTAGGCCATGTGGATATTTTCCAGCGAAAGCGCCCGCTGCCCGCCGCGCGGCGGCTCGGGAATCTGAAAACGAAACGGCTTCTTCGGCGGCACGGGTTTGTCGATCTTCTCCATGCGCTCGATCTGCTTGAGCTTGCTCTGCGCCTGAGACGCCTTGGACGCCACCTGCCGGAACCGCTCATAAAACTCCTGCAAATTGGCGATTTCCTTCTGCTGGTTCTTGTACGCGGCGACCTGTTGTTCGTAGTTGGCCTCGCGCTGGCGCAGGAAGTCGGAGTAATTGCCCGTGTAATGCACCAGCCGCCCCTCGGCCACGTCGTAGACGGCCTCGGAAACCTCGTCCATGAACGCCCGGTCGTGCGAGATGACCAGGATCGCGCCGGAATACGTTTTCAGGTAATTTTGCAGCCACAACAGCGAGAGCA
>CAZZYS010000405.1:0-3856 GCA_964658285.1 uncultured Verrucomicrobiota bacterium | reverse complement strand
GTGGTCAATTCCTCCAGCGCCATCGGACCGCGCGCGTGGAGCTTATCCGTGCTGATGCCGATTTCCGCGCCGAACCCGAACTCCGCGCCGTCCGTGAACCGCGTGCTGGCGTTCCAATAAACGGTCGCGGAATCCACCTCATTCAAGAATCGTTGCGCGCAATCCGGGTCCGCTGTCACGATGGCATCGCTGTGGTGCGAACCGTAGGTCTCGATGTGCGCGACGGCCTCGTCCAATCCCCCGACCACGCGGACCGCCAGCTTCAGGTCGAGATATTCGGTCGTCCAATCCTCCTCCACCGCCGCGACAACCCGCTCGCCGAGGATTTGCCGGACCGTCTCGTCCCCGCGCACTTCGACGCCTGCCTCCCAGAGCGCCTGCGCCGCTCCCGGCAGGAACTCACCCGCGATGTCGCGGTGAACTAGCAGCGTCTCGACCGCGTTGCAGACGCCCGGCCGCTGGCACTTGGCGTTGAGCAAAATCCGCCTGGCCATCCCTTGGTCGGCGGCGCGGTCCACGTAGAGGATGCAAACGCCGTGGTAATGCTTGATGACCGGCATCCGCGCGTGGCGGACGACCGTCTCGATGAGCGCCGTCCCGCCGCGTGGGACGATCATGTCCACGTACTGATCCATCTCCGCCAGCAGCCTCACCGCCTCCCGGTCCGTGCGCGGGATCAACACGATGCAGTCCGCCGGCAACCCCGCCCGCGCGGCTCCGGCGCGGAGGGCATCGGCGATGGCGAGGTTTGAGCGGATCGATTCGCTGCCTCCGCGCAGGATGGTGGCGTTGCCCGTCTTGGTGCAAAGGACGGCGGCGTCGCTGGTCACGTTGGGTCGGGACTCGTAAATGATCCCCACGACGCCGATGGGCACGCGGACCTTGCTGATCTCCAGTCCGTTGGGACGTGTCCACTCCTTGATCGTCTCGCCGACGGGATCAGGCAGTCCCGCCACGGCACGAATGCCGTCGGCCATCGCGGCGAGCCGCGCTTCGTCGAGTCGGAGGCGGTCGATCATCGCCCCCGAAAGACCAGCGGTGCGGGCGGCGTCCACGTCGTGCGCGTTGGCCGCGAGAATGTCCTCGCGGTGGGCACCGAGTGCCTCCGCCATCGCCAAGAGCCCGGCGTTTTTACGCTCGGCGGGGAGACGCGCCAGTTCGCGGGCGGCGGCTTTTGCGCGTCGCCCCAGATCGAGGATTTCCGTGGGTAGATCCATCGCTTTTAGTTCCCGGCCAGCTTGGGCACGACGAAGCGCGTGCCGACTTCCTCGCCCGCGACGATCCGGCCGAGCAAACCGGGGGTGCGGCCGTTGGCGATCACCGCCGGGATGCCCGCTTCCACCGCGCGTTTGACCGCTTGGAGTTTGGTCGTCATCCCGCCGGTACTCAGCCGCCCTTTGCGTTCGCTGGCGAGGCTCAGCACGTCGTCCACGTTTTCCACGACGCGGATCGGCTCGCCGCGCCCGGTGCCGTCGCGCGTCAATCCCTCGGCGCTCGTGAGCACCACCAGCAAATCCGCGTCCGCCAGCACCGCGACTTCCGCCGAGAGCCGGTCGTTGTCGCCGAAGCGCAGTTCCTCGACCGCCACGCTGTCATTTTCGTTGATGATCGGGACGACGCCGCCGTGGTTGAGGAGACGCCGGAGGGTGTTTTGAGCGTTGTGGTAGCGTTGGCGGCTATCGAGGTCCTGGTGGGTCAACAAAAGCTGCGCGACCGCCAGACCGTGCCGGGCGAAATGCGTTTCGTAAACCCGCATCAAACGCGATTGCCCGATGGCCGCGCAAGCCTGGATCGTCGGGGTGTCGCCGGAGCGCTCCTTTAACCCGAGCGCGATCATGCCCGCCGCGACCGCCCCGCTGGTGACGACGATGCACTGGTGCCCGCCCGCGACCAGCCCGGCGATCTCCGCCGCCAGCCGCCGGAACTGCCCCGCGTCCAGCGAGGTCCCGCGCGCCCGGGTGAGGAGCCCGGTGCCGAGTTTGATGACGAGCCTTGGCGTTTGCACGAACATGGAAAGTGGCTGGGGAAACGGTTCCCCGGCCGAAAACGCAGTCCGGGGTTGCGGCGCGGGAAGGGAACCATTAAGGTATCGTTCCGTTTTGGCAAGGGTGCCGAGACGATTGCGCATCCGTAGCTCAATTGGATAGAGCGTTGGCCTCCGAAGCCAAAGGTTGTGGGTTCGACCCCCGCCGGATGCATTCCCCTGATTCCAGTGGAAATACCTCTGAAACTGTAGGTTATCCTACGTTCAGATCGCCGAGCAATGTTCCCTCATGACGACGCATACGGCTGCGAAAATACCCATTGGAACCTTGAAAAATAGCGAAAAATAGCGACGGTGGGAGATCGTGAAAGCAGGCTTCCGGGTAAAGGCGAACAAACACCTCCACCTCAGGTGGGTCGTGAGGGGAAAGGTCCACGGCAAATGGACCCGCAAATATTTCGGGACGAAAGGTGAGGCGGACACGTACGCCCAGATCAAAAACACCGAATTGCTAAATCTCGGTCAGCAGGGTGTAGAACTTCCAATTGAACTGCGTCTGATGGCCATGGATTGCCAGCGGCGATTGGAAGGATTTGGCAAGACAATCCTGGATGCGGTCAATTTTTACATCCCGCATTTGGCCAAACCGAAAAGTGCTGTTTCGGTCAAGACCGTGGCAGACGAAGTGGTGACCACCAAGAAGGCAAACGGGATCAAAGAATCGACGCTCAAAGTTTACCGTCATCGGGTGAAGCAATTTTGTGTCTCTTTCGGGGAATCCGAGGTGGGTGCCGTCACCTCGGAAGACATTGGGAAGTGGCTGCTCACATCCTTCCCTCACCCCGTGACCCGCAACAACAACCGAAGGGTGCTCGTGAACCTCTTCAACTTCGCCAAATCTAAAAAGTACATTGAAGTCAATCCCGCCACCGAAACCGCCACTTCAAAACAGGTCGGCAAAGAAGTTGGCATCCTGCGGCCTGAGCAAATCTCCCAACTTTTACAGCACGCCTCCGTCTCAATCCTCCCGTATTTCGCCATTGGTGCCTTCGCCGGGATCAGACCGGAGGAACTCTTGAAACTGGAATGGAGCGACCTCAAATGGCGTCAGGGAATCCTCCGGGTACGAGCGGAGGTGAGCAAAATTGGCAAAACACGAAATGTCGCCATTGAACCGAATTTACGGGACTGGCTCAGCCCGTACAACCATGCAACCGGGAAGATTTGTCCATCGAACTGGAGGCGACTTTTCCGGGAGGTACGGCTCAAAGCAGGCGTGACAGAATGGCCGTCCGACTGTTTGAGGCATTCGTTTGCGACGTACTGGCTTGAGAAATACAAAGATGCTCCCCGGTTGGCACTAGAAATGGGCAACTCCGTGGGAGTGATTATGAACCACTACCACCGTGTTTTGGACGATCCTGACGACGCTCGCCGTTTCTGGAGCATCGTCCCCGTCAAGCCATAATGAATCGCTGTCGTGAAAGCCGTGATTGGTATTCCTCTTCCGACCTCACACCCCTCCTCTGCCGCCTCGAAGGAAGTGCAGCACGAAGACGATCAGGGCGATGACGAGGATGATGTGGATGAGTCCACCGGCAACGTGGAAGGCAAATCCACCACCCCAGAGGATCAGTAGAATGACGGCAATGATGAGTAACATGCCGTCAAATCGGGGTTCCCGTCGTCTCCGGCTGTGGCGTCGTTTTCACCAAATGAACGTTTTGATGGTTCAAAACGACGCAAACGAGCGAGTCGTTGCTTCCCACAAGTAAATCGTTGATGGTCCGGCGTGGAGTGGTGTTTCGTGCCCGCAGGTTTGTAGCCTTCCGACGAGACGCAAAGCCGTATGTTTAACCTCGTCTACACCAG
>CAZZYS010000404.1:0-3874 GCA_964658285.1 uncultured Verrucomicrobiota bacterium | reverse complement strand
CCTTGGTGACGACCGGCCGCGACGCGGCCTGTCCAGAGGACATCGTGTCCTGGTCCGCCGCTTGGCGACGGCGTTGCTCGCGGTGTGCGTGTCGATGATCGCCGCGTGGGGAGCGCTGCATTTTGTTCCCCTTCCCGCCGGGCTGGAACGGCCGCCCGCGCCGAGCATCCTGCTGACGGACGCGCGCGGCGAAATCCTGCGTGAGTTACCCATCGATGGGCATTACGCCCGCCCGCCGCTTTCGCTGGATCAGATTCCACTCGCGTTGCGGCAGGCGACCGTGGCCGCCGAGGACAAGCGTTTCCGTTCGCACCACGGGGTCGATCTCCTCGCGCTCGGACGCGCCATCGCGGGGCAATTTGGCTGGCGGCGCGCGGGCGAGCGGCGTTCGGGCGGGTCCACGATCACCGAACAACTCATCAAGCTGAGTTGTCCCCGCCCGCGCACCGTCTGGACGAAGCTCATCGAAGCGGCCCAGGCACTGCGGCTGGAACAGGTTTGGACGAAGGACCAGATCCTCGCGGCCTATCTGAACCGTCTCGACTACGGCAACCTCGATCTGGGTTGCGCGCAGGCCGCGCGTCATTATTTTGGCAAGCGCCCGGCGGACCTGAGCGCGGCGGAAGCAGCGTTCCTGGCCGCGCTGCCGCAATCGCCCACGCGGCTGAATCCCTTCCGCCATTTCGAGCGCGCCCGAGAACGGCAGCGATGGGTTTTGCAACGCATGGTCGAAGAAGGCAGCCTGCCGGCGGATGAGCTGGCCCGCGCGAGGGTCGAGACACTGCGGCTTTCCGCGCACGCGCGCCCGTTCGAGGCACCGCATTTCGTCGCGCATTTCCTCGCTGGCGGGGGGCGTGCAACGGTGGCAGCGGCAGCGGCGGCGAGCGCGCACGGCGAGGTGCGCACGACGCTCGACCTGGGATTGAATCATTTCGTCACCGACGCCTTGCGCAAACACCTCGCCGGATTGCACGCGGCGCACGTCGGCAACGGCGCGGTCGTGGTGATCGACAACCGGACGGGCGGAGTCATCGCGCTGGTCGGTTCAGCAGACTTTTTTTCGCCGCACGGCGGCCAGATCGACGGCGCGTGGGCGCGGCGCTCGCCGGGTTCGACCATCAAGCCATTCACGTATCTGCTCGCTTTTGAGCATGGGGCGACCCCGGCCGACGTGGTGGCCGATCTGCCGGCGGAATTCCCGTCGCGCGGCGCGGTCTACAAACCCGAAAACTATAGTCACCGTTTCTACGGTCCGATGCGCCTGCGGCCGGCGCTTGCCAATTCGCTGAACATCTCCGCGGTCAAGGTGCTGGCCGACAAAGCCGGCGGTCCACCCGCGCTGTTGCAGCGTTTGCGCGCCTGCGGCGTGACCACGCTGCCGTTGCCAGCCGATCATTACGGCCTCGGCCTGACCCTCGGTAACTCGGAAGCGCGTCTGCTCGAACTCACCAATGCCTACGCGTGTCTCGCGCGCCTGGGCGAATACCGCTCCTGTCATTGGCTGTTCGGCGATCACGATCCACACGCGGTTTCGCTGACCGACCCATGTTCGGCTTACCTCATCGCGGACATCTTGTCCGACAACGGTGCACGCGCGCTGTCGTTCGGGGTGGACTCCAATCTGCGTTGGGATTTTCCGGTGGCTTGCAAGACCGGCACGAGCACGGATTTCCGCGACAACTGGGCCATCGGCTACACACCCGAGTTCACGGTCGGCGTCTGGGTGGGCAACTTCGACGGCCAGCCGATGATCGGCGTATCGGGAGTGACCGGCGCGGGACCGCTGCTGCACGAGATTTTCGAGCGTTTGCACGCCCAGCGCGGCACAGGCTGGTACACGCCGCCGGCCGGGATCGTCGAGCGCGCGGTTCATCGTGTCACGGGTCACGGACTCGAAGCCGACCGCGCCAACGGACCAGAGGCCGTCGTCGAGAAATTCGCAGCCGCTCACTTACCCGTTTCTGAGCAAGCGTCCGACTACGACGAACACGGGCGTATCCGTCTTCCGACCGAGTATGCGGAATGGTTGTCGAGCGGTGACAACTGGCTCGCGGGTCAAGCCGTGGCGGCAGACAACGCCGCCGAACCCGCCATGCGGCGGACCGGCAGCGTAACGGTCGAGCCCGCAGGTGTCGCCGCCGACGGTGGCGATCTGCTTTCGGTCGTGTCGCCAATCGCGGGCACCATTTATGTGCTCGATCCCGACCTGCCACCGAGCAGCCGCTTGCTGGACCTGCGCGTCAAAGGGTGTGCAAATCCGTCCTGGAAAAGCGACACGCTGGAATGCCACCTCGTCAACGGACAACCCGTCGCGGTGCTGCGCGAGGGTCGCCACACCCTGCGCGTGCAGGACCCCGCGAGCGGACATTGGCGCGAGACGTGGATCGTCGTCAAACTTCTGTGAAATCTACACGTTTCCGCGAGTTCGACCCATGACCCTACATCGGGTATGACCGCCGTACTAATCTCAAGGTAGAAAAAGAAATTCTACTTTTTTTTGCAGAAAACCGTTGACGCTCCACGTTAGTTCCATTAAACCTCTCATGTACTCAATCGTGTCCATGAAAACCCGGCAGACCATTTATCGTACTTTGGCAGCGGCCTCCCGCTTGCTGGATACGGTCATGCCGTGCCGCAATTGGGCGTTTACCCCGGGTCATCAGCTCGGGAAGGAGGCAGCTCGGTAGATAACAACGGAAATTACAACCTTCCAGGTTTTATCTACCCTGCCGACCGAAAAGTCCGCAGGGTTTTTTGTTGTCCCATCCAGATTTCAGAGCAGTCACATCAGCGAACACCGACAAATATGTAATAAACTAACATGCAGTTTTGTGGCGAAAAAAATGCCTCGCTGCCGACGGCAATCGGCAGCGAGGCGGGATGAGCCACTCACATCACAGGAATTTGGAAGCTCCGTGCTAAATGGTGACCTGCACAAGGTCTACCATCACCGGCTAACCGTGTCAACTCACTGACAGGCGAGCCCGCCGCGCACAACGTTCCTGCGATCCATGAGAACTCTTCCCACGCCTGTGACTAACATTCCGAGGGCTTCGTGGGAGGTGTGCCCGAAACACCGAAAGACCGCCGTGAAATAACTCCAGCGGGTGCAAACGCCAACGCGTCGTTTGCAACGGTGTTTGTTCTTTCATCCCGGGCCGAGGTCCGGGGTGTCGTGTTCCCGGCGGTCAGCGAAACGCCCGGCGTCTAATATCAGATAGCGGACGCCTGCGTGACGCTGGCCGGCCGGGATAGTTTTTTCGTGCGGCTGTGGTTCAACAGCAGAATGCTTCTCTGCCAAGGAGGCGATCCGGGTGCGACTCCCGGCAGCCGCACCAGTTTGCGTTGCAACAGAAGCGGCGGTGGCTCGACAAGGAAGGCGCTGGTCTCCAAAACCAGTTTATGCAGGCGCGATACCTGCCCGCCGCGCTGCAAACGTTTTCAACGAATAGGGCCGTGGCTCGACAAGGAAGGCATCTGCCTTGCAAGCAGACCGATGCGGGAGCATTACCCGCCGGTTCCACCATTTTGTAAATTGCGGAGAGGGAGGCGTGGGCGTCTCGGCGGTCTCATAAGCCGCTTCAAACGGGTTCGATTCCCGTTTCCGCAACCATTTTCCACCGTGGGCCAGTAGACCGCTAAAGACGCGGGGCTGCCTGTAAAGCAGATGTCGTTCATCGACCGCGCAGGTGCGATTCCTGCCTGGCCCACCATTTTACCACCTTGGGTTGGTAGCTCAGCCACGAAGAGCAGCGGCTCGTCAAGCCGAAGGTCACGGGAGCAATGCCCGTCCAGCCCGCCATTTTGCAGTTTCCGTATCAGGACGTGGCCGACAAGCGAAGGCACTTGCCTTGGGAGCAAGATCAAGCAGGAG
>CAZZYS010000403.1:0-3875 GCA_964658285.1 uncultured Verrucomicrobiota bacterium | reverse complement strand
TGAAGCTGCGCCGTTGGCGCTCCGGCACAGTGAAGCCGCGCCGTTGGCGCTCCGGCCCGGCGGGCAAAGTCGGCTACCCTTTCCATGAAAACGATCTAATGTTCCCCGGACGCCTTTTCCGCTTTCGCGTTCCGGCTTCCGCCCTGCCCACCGCTTCCACCCTTTTCGCCCGTGAGCATCTTCTTTCTGGAGGTCGAACCGTCCGACGCCACGTATTTCAAAGCGGCGCTGACCGGCCATGAAGTGCATTTCGTTTCCAAGCTCGGCAAGGTCGGGCCCAGGGCGGAGGTTCTCTCGGCTTTCATCCGTTCTCCGGTGGACCGCGCCTTTCTCGAAGCGCATCCGGCCCTGCGGTTCATCGCGGCGCGTTCGACGGCCACCGAATACATCGACCTCGACGCCTGCCGCGAACGCGGGGTGGCCGTGGCGAACGTCCCCAGCTACGGCGAGCACACCGTGGCCGAACACACCTTCGCCCTGATCCTCGCCCTGTCGCGGCGGCTGCGCGAAGTCACCAGCGAATCCGCGGCCGACGGCAAGCTGTCCTACTCGAACACGCGCGCCTTCGAGTTGCGCGGCAAGACGCTCGGGGTCGTCGGCGCGGGCCGGATCGGCCGCCACGTCATCGCCGTCGCGCAGGCGTTCGGGATGCGCGTGCTCGCCTTCGACATCCACGCCCCGGCCGCCGTGGCGCAACACGCGGGCTTCGATTTCGCGCCGCTGGAACGCGTGCTCGCCGAGGCGCACGTGCTCACCCTGCATGTTCCCGTCGGGCCGGACACCCATCACCTTCTCAACCGCGAGACCCTCGCCCGGTGCCGGGCCGGCGTGCTGGTCATCAACACCGCCCGCGGCGCATTGATCGACACCGACGCGCTGATCGACGCGTTGGATTCCGGCCACGTCGGCGGCGCGGGCCTCGACGTGCTCGAAGAGGAAAACACCGTGCGCGAGGAAATGACCCGCGTCATCAGCGACCAGATCATCGACCGGCTGCACGCCGTCACCACTCCGGGCGAATTGCACGACCGCGAGGCCGGCCGGGTGCGCGAGTTGCAGGGCTTGTTGCGCAACAAGCGTCTGATCGCGCGGCCGAACGTGCTGTTCACCCCGCACGTCGCCTTCAACAGCATCGAGGCCGTCGAGCGGATCAATTCCGCCACCGCGCAGAATATCCTGCGCTTCTTGGAAGGCCACCCGACGAACCTCGTGACCTGAATCAATCCGGCACGTTGCGGCGGAGTTCCTCCAGCCAGATCGTCGCCTCCGCATCGCTCGGCGCCCGCCAATCCCCGCGCGGACTCAACGACCCGCCCGACCCGACCTTGGGACCGTTCGGCAGGCACGAACGCTTGAACTGGCTGATCTGGAAAAACCGGAACAAAAACACCTCCAGCCACCGTTTGATCGTCGGCAGATCGTACTGCCGATGCCGCGCGACCGGCAAACTGTCCGGCCAATCGCCGCGACCCTTGTCCGCCCAGGCGTGTTCGCTCAAAAACGCCACCTTGCTCGGCCGGAACCCGAAACGCGTGACGTAGTACAAATTGAAATCCTGCAAGTCGTACGGACCCACTTTTGCCTCGGTGCTCTGCGCGGGTTCGCGCGCGTCGTCGGCCTCGTGCGGGACGAGTTCGGGGGAGATTTCCGTGTCGAGGATGGATTGGAGCACGGCGTCGGTGTCCGCGTCGAATTGCCCCGTGCGGATGACCCAGCGCAACAAATGTTGGATCAGCGTCTTGGGCACGGAGGCATTCACGTTGTAGTGGCTCATGTGGTCGCCCACCCCATAAGTGCACCAGCCGAGCGCCAGTTCGCTCAGGTCGCCCGTGCCAAGCACGAGGCCGTTGTGCAGGTTCGCCAGCCGGAACAGGTGCGAGGTGCGTTCGCCGGCCTGCACGTTTTCAAACGTCACGTCGTACACCCGTTCGCCGCGCGCGTACGGATGGCCGAGGTCCGCGAGCATCTGGCGGCAACTCGGCCGGATGTCGATCTCGCGCGCGCTGATCTTCAACGCCCGCATGAGCGCGTGCGCGTTCCTGAGCGTCGTGTCGCTCGTCGCAAAACCCGGCATCGTGTAACCGAGGATGCGTTCGCGCGGCCAGCCGAGACGGTCGGTCGTTTTCGCGGCCACGATCAGCGCGTGCGTCGAATCCAACCCGCCCGAGACCCCGATAACGATGCGCTCGACCTTCGCGTGTTCCAGACGCTTCATCAGCGCGTGGACCTGGATGTTGTACGCCTCGTAGCAGCGTTCGTGGCGCGCGGACGCGTCGCTCGGCACGAACGGAAAACGCTCCACCGCCCGCGCGAGCGGGATGGCGCCCACCGGCACCTGGAACTCGAAGGGCACGCGCCGGATCGCGCGCACGCGCTCGCGGTGGTCGGCCACGGCATCGTTAAAACTGGACAGCCGCATCCGCTCCTGGGCCAGCCGCTCCAGGTCGAGGTCGGCCACAACCATCTGCTCATCGACCGCGAAGCGTTCGGCCTCGACGAGGAGTTCGTTGTTTTCGTAGATCAGCGCGTGACCGTCCCAGGCTAGGTCGGTGGTCGATTCGCCCGGACCGGCGGCGCTGAAAAGATACGCCGCCACGCACCGGCCGCTCTGGGCCGCGCAGAGGTCGCGGCGGTAGTCGGCCTTGCCGACGGTGATGTTGCTCGCCGACAGGTTCGTCAGCACCGTCGCCCCGGCCAGCGCGGCGAACGTGCTCGGCGGGATCGGCGTCCACACGTCCTCGCAGATTTCGACGTGCAGCGAGAAATCACGGATGTTGGTCGCGTCGAAAATCAGGTCGCTGCCGAACGGCACCGTGCGCCCGAGGAACGCGACCTCGCGGCTGACGGCGTTGCGCCCGGCGACGAACTGCCGCTTCTCGTAGAACTCGCGGTAGTTGGGCAGGAAACTCTTGGGCGTGATCCCGAGCACCTGCCCGCGATAGACGACGACCGCGCAGTTGAAGAGTTTGCCCTCGAAACGCAGCGGCGCGCCGACGAGGAGCACCGGCGTCAGGTCCGCGCTGGCCTCGATGAAACGCCCGAGCGCGGCGAGCGTGGCGTCGAGCAGGGCATCTTGGTGGAACAGGTCCTCGTTCGTGTAGGCGGAGATGCCGAGTTCGGGAAAGAGCGCCACGGCGGCGTGGGCGTCGGAGGCCCGCCGCGCGAGCGCGACCGTGTGCTCCACGTTGAACCCCGGATCGGCCACCCGCACGTGCGGGACGCAGACCGCCGCCCGGATAAACCCGTGGCGGTAGATCGAACGAAAAGGGGACGGCGTCGCTGACATGCTCTCGGCGGACGAACTTTCAGCCGTCGGTTTTTCGCTTTTGCGTGTAGACGGGCAGATCGTCGTCCAGTTGGATCCACGGCAGTTGATCCTCGACCCACGTGTGGTCGCCGGGCGCGAGGAGTTCCGGTTGGTCGAAACTGCATACGGTCACGTCCACCTCCGCGGATTCCGGCCCGGTGGTGAACGCCAGCGGCGTCCCGCAATGCGCGCAAAACAGGCGGTGCTTGCCCGAAAAATTCACCTCGGCCGGCTCTCCGGCGGTGAACTGGAAATCGTCGCGCCGGAACGAGGCCCACGTCACAAACGCCGCCCCGCTGCCCCGGCGGCAGTCCACGCAATGGCAATGGGTGACGTTGAACGGCTCGCCGGCCGCTTCGTAGCGCAGCGAACCGCACAGGCAGCCGCCGCTGATCGCTTTGAGGTTCATAACGCGCGCGTCGGCCGGGCCGGTGGGCAACGGTTAGCTTCAGCGGGGAGCGCGCGGGTCGTCAAGCGCGGAAAATGGTGGATGTAAGGTGAACATCGTCAATTTTTTCTCTGTCATCCTGAGGGGAGTGCAACGAGCCGAAGGACCTCGCCGCAAAGT
>CAZZYS010000402.1:890-3909 GCA_964658285.1 uncultured Verrucomicrobiota bacterium | reverse complement strand
CTCTCCGAGGCAGTCCCCAGATTTTCTGGAAGGGGAGCGTCGAAAGACAGGCGAGGTCGATCAATCCCAATTTGGGATTGCCTCGGAGAGGCATCCCTACCTCGATGACGACCGCCTGCGGCGGGGTGTGCCGGGCGTTGGCGATGCTCATCGTCATATTGGCTGTCAGTGCGCGGGCACAGGACACTCCGCCTGACGCCGCCTGGAAAGCGCGCCTGTCATCGTTGCAAGAGGAATACAATGCGCAGGCAGGCACGGCGTTGTTCATCGTCTTTGATGATTCCGGTTCCATGAACGACGAGAACAAACTCGTCATGGCGAAGAAGGCGTTTCGCGCCTGGATCGAACACGCGCGCGACGACTACCGCTTCAGCCTGACGGCGATCAACGCGGGCACGCTCGTCCAACTGGCGCGCAACAACCGCCGGGAAGTCCTCGCCGCCGTCGATAAGCTGCGAGCCGCAGGCACCACGCCGCTCGCCGACACCATCGCCCTCGTCCGCGAAGCCATCGTCCGTTACCGGGCGTCCGGCGCGTTGTACGTGCGGCAGGTGGTCGTCATCCTGACGGACGGCGAGGACAACACCAAACGCGGCGACCAGGGCGTCCGCTACGAGATGGAACGACTGCGCAAGGAGGGTGTGGAGGTCATCGCATTTGGCTACAAGGGGGAGGCGGATTACCTGAACGGCAGCGCGACGCATTTTTATTCACCGAACAACGGGCAGGACATCAGCACGGGACTCAACGCCATCGACTCGGAGGTGCGCGATCCTTCTGACGTGGTCGTGGACGACGCCACTCGCAAGGTCATGGCGACGCTGCCGGTCGTCGCTTCCATGCAGAGCGCGCCGGTGATCGAGACAACCACTGCGACGCCCTCACCCGCTCCGGGGTCGTCGAAAAAATCCGGCGGCGTGCGCTGGGGATTTCTGCTGGCGTTGTTCGTCATCGTCATGGTCATCAGGAACATTTTGGGCGGCAACCGGAAGAAGTAAGAGGGCGATGAAAAAAGCACTTTCGGCTCTGCTCGTACTGACGACGCTGGCGATGATCGGCTGGGGCTTGTCGCGTCCCTGGCGCGACGCGCGGCGGGCCGCCGACCTGTTCGCGCGCACGAGCGACGCGCGTCAGTACAAGCGCACGGTCACCATCTGGGGTGACGACTGGTTGGGCTACCTCGTGTTGCGTTCACCACGGTTCGCCCACGCGCTGGCCGACCACGACATCGGCGTGCGCTGGGAGATGGAACCGGACTTTGAGAAACGCTTCGCCGGTCTGCGCGATGGGAAATGTGATTTTGTCGCCGCCACGCTCGACAGCTACCTCGCCAACGGCAACGCGACGGGTTGGCCGGGCGCGATCACGTGGGTCATCGACGAGAGTTTCGGCGGCGACGCGGTGCTGGCGGGCGACTCTATCAAAAATCTCGACGATCTCAACCGCGCGGGCGTGCGCGGGGCGTTTGTGGGGTTGTCGCCATCAGAGTTTTTGTTGCGCGCGGAGGTCAGTCATTTCCATCTCGACCGGCTGCGCGCGGGGCTGGAAAAATCGCGCGTGGACAACGTCGAGACCGCCTACAACGCCCTGCGCGACAAGCGGGTCGAGTTCGCCGTGCTCTGGGAGCCTCTCGTGGCCCGCGCGAAAACCGAAATCCCCGGCGCGCACGTCCTCATCGACACCCGCGAGGCGCAGGGATTGATCATCGACATCGCCCTCGCGCGGCGACAACTCCTCGACACCGACCCGGCGTTGGTCCAGATCGTCACCCATGCTTATTTCGAGGCGATGCATGATTACCTGAACCATGCCTCCGCGTTCACCGAGGCCGCCGCGCACGACAGCGGGAAAAGTGCGTCCGACGCGGAGACCATGCTGCGCGGGGTCCGCTTCGACACGCTCGACGACAACGTGCAGGACTGGCTCTCCGAGAGCCACGACCACGACGCGCGGCTCGCCACCAGCGTCGGCCAAATCCGCGCCATCCTGCGCGACCATCAACAGCGGATCGACCTGCCCAACGATGACCCTTATTCCATCCTGTATCGCGGGACCGTCCAGGCGGTGGGACGCAAACCGGACGGCATCGCCGATCTATCGGGCGGCGCGCTGGCCCAGCACACCGACAGCGCGCGGCAGTTGGGGCAATATTACCCACCGTTGACCCCGGCGCAGTGGGACGCTCTCGTCGGACAGGTGCGCGGCACGCTGTTGGACGAACCCATCGTCTTCCAGCCCGGCCAGACCGAAATCCCCGAGGATTTCCAGGGGTCCATCCGCGATGCCGCGCCCAAGCTGGCGAACTACCCGGCGTTTCGTGTCGTGGTGGAGGCGCACGTCAGCGCGAGTGATTCCAAAGAAGCTGACCAGGCGCTTTCCGAAGCGCGCGCGTTGGAAGTGAAGCGTTTTCTCTCGGCGGAGTGCGGCGTGCCCGAGGATCGCATCCTGGCGCGCGGCAAAGGTTCCACCGAAGCGCCGCAGCGCTATCCCGGCGAAACGGATGCGTCGTGGGCGCGCCGCGCGCGTCGGGCACGGATTTACCTCGTCGGACAGTAGGCGTTTGCGTGATATTCATTTTTCCAAGGAGATGAAAGCGCCCGACCGCATCGAAGTTGCCCGGCAGGTCACGGGACAGGTGTTGACGCACCCCGTGACGTGGGCGCCTTTCGTACCCGTCGCGGCGGCGTACGCGTTCCTGGGCGCGCCGTGGTGGTTGTGCCTGGCGCTCGCGGTGGCGGTGGCGTTCGTGGTGTTCCTGGCGTGGTCGCACTATTGGGCACGGCTGACGGCCGTGACGCGCGCGACGATGCTGGTCGCGCACCGCACGTCGGAAGACAAAGAGTTGACAGACCGCATCCAGCGCCTGGCCCTGGCGGTGCAGCAACGGCCGGCGAAGGAAGTGCTCGACGCGTTGCGCGAAGCGATGGGCACCAAACGCGCCGTCGAGGACCGACTCCATGCGGACGGTACCGTCACCGATCACGAAGAGGAAGTCGGCGCGATGGTCGGCGACCTCGTG
>CAZZYS010000402.1:0-880 GCA_964658285.1 uncultured Verrucomicrobiota bacterium | reverse complement strand
GATGGTCGCGGAGGCGGAGCGTCTCACCTCCGCGGACGGCGGCGAAATGTCGCGTTCGGCGTTGGAAAGATTTCAAAAAGCGGCGGCGACGCTGCGGCAGGTTTACGCCGAGATCGACGTGATCCTCGACCCGGTGCCCGAGGAAATGCGACTACCGACCGGGGACGATGCACTCACTCGCGCGAGCGAACGACTCGACGAACGTCTCAAGCTCGCGCGCGGCATCCGGCAGCATCTGGCACGCGATATTGCCCTGCCGGAAACGGAAGAAAGTGCGAGCGTTTCCCGTTCGCCAGATTCACCAAAACAACCAGAATAAAAATCCATGTTCAAGCGACTGTTCAACGTGTTCCGCGGCTTTGCCGGGTTATTTGTCGGGGGGATCGAACGCCGCAATCCCGAGGCGCTGCTCGAAGTCGAACGGGAAAATCTCCGCAAGCAGATTTCCCAGTACAACCAGGGGTTGGCCGAGCACGCCGGGCTCTGCGAGCGGCTGATGGGTCAGGTCAAGAAACTCGAAGTCGAGGAAAACGACCTGCGCGCCAAGACCAGCGCCAATTTGCGCGCGGGCAACAAGGACTCCGCCGGCCAGTACGCCCTGCGCCTGCAATCCGTCAGCACCCAGCTCAAGGAAAACCGCGCGCAGCTCGAATCCGCCGAGAAAACCTACCAGGAACTCGTCCGCGCCCGCGAGGTCAGCGTGCGCGCCGCGCAATCGAAGATCGAAGCGCTCAAGTACAGCCTCAGCGACCTGAAGATCAAAAACGCGACCGCCGAACTCAACGAGATGGCCGCCGGCATGATCCAACAAATCGGCGGCGCGGGCGATACGCTGGGCCGTCTCACGGAAATGGTCGAGGAAGATCGCCAGCGCGCCGCG
>CAZZYS010000401.1:0-3910 GCA_964658285.1 uncultured Verrucomicrobiota bacterium | reverse complement strand
GGCATCCGCCACCATGCCCGAAAACCGAGGCAAACTCAAATGAGTAGTGCTCTAGTCTCTTCGCAGCCGGGGTACTTCAGTATCGTTGCCCTTTTTGCAGCCATTTTCCCGAGGGCGATGTACCGACGTTCCATCCAGAAAGGTGCAGCCATTGCGGCGAGCGCCTAAGGTGAAGCGACGCCCAGCATCTAAAGCTTTTTTGGTTGCCTGTCCGGTTTCAGCCCCGGCAGGGGCGTAAGACTTTAGCCCACGGCGTGAGCCGTGGGGATCATGGGTCTATCTGTCGAGCCCCGGCAGGGGCGTAAGAAAGACAGCGGCCATGCTTGGACCGGCGCGTGGGCTTTCTTACGCCCCTGCCGGGGCTTTGCCTTCCAATGGAACCCTTACCCACGGCTCACGCCGTGGGCTAGAGTCTTACGCCCCCTGCCGGGGCTGCGGAGGCCTGATACACAAGCAAAAAAGCTGCAACCACGCGCTCCAGCGAACAGAAGCTGGCAGTACGTCCTCCCTTTGGTCAGGCACCCAGTTGAAACAAACGTTCGCGCAATTGCTCCAGCCAGCGGGATAGGTAGGCGAACCGTTGGTAGAACCCTTGCAGCGTCACTGCGGCATCCGGCGGACGCACGCCGACCCACAAGGCGTCGAAGGCGATGAGTTCCTCCGTGGCCGTGGCGTGCAGCGCGTCGAGTTGTTCGAGGACGCTTTCCACTTTTTCGCGCGTGGCGAGTTCCACCCGCGCCAAGAGTGCCTTCGCCAAGGCGGTGGAGGCTGCCGCTTTTTTCGTCAGCACGCCGTCTGTCTCACGAAGCAATCCGTGCACCGACACGAACCAATCAGCCAGGCCGGGCGGCACGTTCGACGGCCCGGACAATTTGATCTCCGGATACTCCAATTCCAGAAGGTGCCGCAGTCGCGTTTTGGGTTCGCGCAAGACTGCCTGTGCCTGGTTGACCCGAGCAAAATCAGCTTCTTCCGCCCCCTGCTGGTCGGGGTGTTCCGTGCGGCTGAGGCGATGAAACGTCTGCTTGACCGCTTCCGGGTCGAGCCACGGGCGGCGCGGCTCGCCGAGCAGCGCGAAAAAATCCTCCGTCACGCGGAAAAACTCTCGCCGCACGAACAATGCGCGACGGCGTTGGGGTTCGTCACCTTGAAGCCGCCTTTTTGGAGGTCGTCGCTGTAGTCCAGCAGCGAGCCGCTGACGAACAGCGCGCTTTTCGGATCGACCACGACGCGGACCTGCGCGCTTTCCACCATGATGTCGCGGTTCGCCGGGCCATCGACGAGGTCCATCTTGTATTGCAGACCCGAACAGCCGCCGCCGATCACCGCCACGCGGAGCGCGCCTTGCGGGCGGCCCTGGCGTTCCAGGAGCGAACGCAGTTTTTTGCTCGCCGGGTCGGTGACCTTGACGAGGCGCTCGTTGCCGAGCTTGTACTTGATTTCGCCGGTGGGCGCGGGCGGGTGGGCGAGGTTCATGGCGGCGGGGAGAAGTTAACACGGGACGCGGCGAGCGTCCATCTTCAGCCGCACAGAGCTTCGGCGGCGTCGGCGGCTTCGCGCTCCATCGCGGCGAAAAGGTATCCATCCGTCAGACATTCGTGGAGATAGCGGCGCAGGAACGGCCGGATGCCGCCCAGTTGCTCGTACTGACGGGTGTGGGTCAGTTCATGGGCCAGGAGCCGCCGGTCCCGGTGATAGGGCGTGCGTAGGAAGATGCCGTAGCGCGCGGACAGGCCGACCGTTTCTTCCGAGAGGGTCCCCGTCCACAGACCGAGTTTGCGCACGAACGGGTTGTGCGGCAGCGGCAGGCGCGGCAGGGACAGCAGGCGTACGCGCTCCGGCTCCACGATGCCCAGCGCGCGGGCGTCGGCGAGTTGCGCGGGGTCGAGCGGTTGGCCCTCGGCCAAGATGCGCCGTTCCTGAGAGGCGATCCACCGGCAGCCTAGGGGCAGCATCAGCGGCACCAACGCCTTTGCCAACGGTCGCAAAAATGCCCCCGCCATGTCATTTGGCTCCCGGTCGGACCATCGGGACGCACCGCCGCCAAATGTAGTCGAACATCGCCGCGAACTCCACCTTCTGAAGATGGCCGATCTCTCTCTTGTAGGCGGTCTCGCCGTACTTGTATTGCTCGCACAGGTTGATGAACAGGTACGGGTCCCAGTTCGATTGCCGGCTCATGTGCGGGGAAGCGTCGCTGGCGCGACCTTGCATCTCCTGGAACATCGGTTGCTCGCCCGAACGCCGCATCCAGTGGCGGGCGTTCTCGAAATCCCCTTCCCGCCGGTGGACCATCCCGCGCCAGTACGCGGCGAGGTCGCCTTCGCCCTTCTGGGCTTCGCGGTGGGAGTCGTCGAGCGCGTTGTGGTAGTAGAACAGCGCCGCCCGCACGAGGGCCGCGGGCGCGCCGGGCAGCAACTCGCCGCCCCCGAAAATCTTCGCGTCGTCGGCCTCGCGCATGCGGATGACGAGTTCGTAGTCGGTCGGCTCCTTGGGCAAGGGCTCGTCGAGCGTGCGTTCGTGCAGAAGCAGGCGTTGGATGTAGTCCGGGTAACGGCTCATGGGAAGCAGTGGCAAGTGGTCGGCGAAAGACGGGATTTCAATGGTTACGCGGGAACTGCCGCAAAATACGTGCCGCAGGCGGTTGTCTCCCGCCCGCCACGCGCAACTCCCAGTGCATCAGGCAAGCAACCTGCTTAAACAGAGGGATCATGCGTCCTTCGATCAACAATTGGAAGGTTCCGTTCGCCTGCGCGCTGGCCGTCACCGGTCTGCCGCTGGCGCTCGTCCTGATGTCCCACCACGCGGCCGTCACCTCGACCGTTTCCGGTGGTGGCGGCGGCGAACCCACCGTGGCTTCCGCTCCGGCCGGTGTCCCGGCGGACCCGAAGGCCGCGCCGGTGGAAATCTCTCTCAGCGATGCCCTCGGCCGCCGCTGGCTCCAGGCCGAATACCGTGGCAACGGGCGCAGCGAACTTCGCGTCGCCTTCGCCAACCGGCACAACGCACCGTTGCGCGTGACGGTGGACTCCGGTCTGATCTTCGAGACCTCCGACCTTCGCAACCAGATGGTCGTGGCGCGCGGCCAGCAGGTGGACATCCCGGCGGGCGGGAATACCGCCGCGTGGTTCCCGTGCGCTGCCACCCGTTCGACCAACGCCCTGAGCGACCAGTCCTACCATCTCTGCCCGGATAACCTCCAGACCCTCCGCGCGCTGTTCACGCAGGTGGATCGCAGTCCGGAATATTCCCGCGAGGCCATCCAATGCGCCGTGCTGATGCTCACGGAGAACGCCCCGCTCAACCTGTTCGCCAAATTCAGCGTGCTCTCGGGCGACCAACCGACGAAAACCAAATCACCCGCCTACCGGGTCAACACCGCCGAGATCCTCGCCGCGTTTACGTTGGTCAAGGAAGCCGGTTACTCCCGCATGAACCTCGTCGCGGCACAGGAAGGGCAACTCAAGATCGAGGCGATGATCGATCCCCTCGCCCACGCCGCGGCCGTCAGTTACTACACCATGACGACCGAGCAGGAATGGACCTACTGGCGCGACGAACTCCAAAAGGGCGACATGAGCACCCGGCATTACGCGCTCTACGGCATCGGCCGATACTTCCCCGAGGTGGCGCTCCAGATGCTGCCCGACTGGGCGCGCGCGGCGCATCTGCCCGCGTTGATGCGGACTTCCGCGATCCAGGCGATGGCCGAGACGCACAAGCTGGAAGCGATCAGCGTGCTCCAGCAGCTCGTGGGTGAATTCGGCGCGGCGACGGAACTCGGTGAATCCGCCCGCAAGGCCATCGCCTACCTCGAAAACCAGCGCGCGACCCCGGCGACGGCGGGCAACGGCGTGGAGTTCCGGCTGTCGCAGGCGAGCCTGCGCTGAGAAATGCAGAATGCAGAATG
>CAZZYS010000400.1:0-3921 GCA_964658285.1 uncultured Verrucomicrobiota bacterium | reverse complement strand
GACCGCCGTTCGATTTTCCCGGCGGCAGATAAAGTCCCGGCGCGGTGCCGTGGCGGTTCTCGATCACCGTCGCGCCCGCCGGGACCTGCGCCTGCCGTGCGATGCTCGGCAAAAACGGGCGGTTCACCTTCTCGAAATACGCCTTCAACCCTTCCAGGATCGCCGGGTCGTCCGCCAGCGGCCGGTCGAGCAACTCGGCGGCGATGTCCCGCGTGAGGTCGTCGGAAGTCGGCCCGAGGCCGCCGGTGACGAGCACGAGGTCCGCCCGCCCGAACGCCTCTGTCAGCGCCTCGCGGATGGCCGGTCCGTCGGGCACGCAGACCTGCCGTTCCACCCGCAGGCCGAGAGGAAAAAGTTCCTGGCCGAGAAAAGCCAGATGGGTGTTGGTGACGTTGCCGAGAAGCAGCTCGGTGCCGGTGTTGATGACTTCGACCTTCACAGCGGGGGATGAATGGGGGAACGAACGGGTTGCCCTGCGTTACAACGCCCCGGCCCGCACTTCAACCGCCGCCCGTAAATTCGGGGAATCCCTGAGCTACCAAGCCGCAGAAAAAGGGACGGGGCCGAGCGCCGTCCCCTGATCCTTCCGGGCGGAAAGAGATTTTCAAGCCCGCCGACGGCGTCTGACGCCCATCCAGCCGAGCAGTCCCACGCCGAAGCCCGCCGCCGCGAGGGTGGAAGGCTCGGGCACGTCCGTGATCGTGGCCGCGTCGATCATGTCCGGATCGAGCAAGGTCACCACAAAGCGATAGGTGCCACTGGGAACGAGGCCGGTTGTCACGGAGCTTTTCACCCAGGAACCGGTCGCGGGCGTGATCCCGGCGTCGGCGGCGATCACGGTGCCACCCGCATCCAGCAGTTGCCAGGAGGAGCCCGTCCCGGCGCCGCTGCCGCTATCCCGGCCGCCGAAGTCGATGGCAACCGCCAGGGGCGAGGCCGTGCCAAGCGTGAACGTCTGCGAGACGAAGATCGTCTTGTTGGCTCCGTCGAGCGATTGCTGCCCGGTCGGATCGTCGGGGCAGATACCGAGGTACTGCGCGGAATCTGATACGCCCGTGCCGTTGGTCACCTGGCCGCGATTGAGATTGGAAACGGTGGCGTCCGACGACGTGGCGCTCGCGCTCCCGGCCACGATCCAACTATCCGGCACCACGTTAAGATGGTTGCCGTCACCGGTCTGCGCGGGACTCTCGAAGGTGCCATCGAGCAAAAGCTCGGCCGCGTGGCAGGTAGACGAAGCAATCGCCAGAACAGCAGCAGCGACAGCGGAGAAGACGGCTTTGTTAATCATCAGTTGAATGCGCAGGCGCATTAACGACGATGTGAACAGCATTGGCAACCGGAAACTGGGGTAAACACCCTAGGAAATACGTTCCTCAAGCGAGGCAACTCCGACGCCAGACCAACCTGGCGCGTCCGACCGCCATTTCCGCTACTTGCGTTCCAGTGCCTTGAGCCACCCGGCGATGCGCTCGCGCTGGGCTTCCTCACCCTTGTCCTGAAAAATGTAGAGGAGGTTCGCCAGCACGCGCACGAGGATCATGCGCGGGGTGGCGGGCTCCAGGTAGGACGGCTGAAAGGTGAGCTTTTGTTTGCGCAGGATCGACTCGCAATCCGAGAGCATCAGGATTTTTCCCCGGTGGAAAGGATCGAAGAAAATGTCTCCGTGACGCACGATGAAGTGGCCCGGCAGGTTGATGCCCTCGACCTTGATGCCCGCACGTCCCGCGACGGTGATGTAGAGCAAGGCGAGGGAGATCGGGATGCCGAGCTTCGAGTCGATCAGGCTCGGCAACAACGAGTTGTTCACGTCGTAGTATTCGTCGGAATTGCCACGAAACCCGAGGTCGTTGGAGAGGTAGTTCGTCAGGATGGCGACGCGCTCGCGGGTGGAGATGGCGCTGGAGGTCAGCCGGGAAAGCTGACGGCCCCAACTGTCGAGCTTGCGCTGGTAGTTCTCGGTCTCGATGCCGGGCAGGAAGACGCGCGCCAGCAGCCAGCAGGCTTCTTCCACGTTGCCGTCGTCGGCGAACAGATGACAGAGGAGGGTAAATTCGTCGTAGGCGGCGCGGCTCTCGATCTCGGCGAGGATGTCGTGGGCATGGCCGCTGACGGTGGCGTCGTCGACGGCGGCGAGTTCGCGCAGGTTGCCGATGATGTCCGGCCCGTTGTCCACGAGCTGGTTTTTGAGCAAGTGAACCGTCGCGGGATCGTTGTCGCGCAAAAGTCTCACGATGGCCTCGTGTTGCTCGAACATAGGAAAAGGAGAGTCAGTCAGCGAACGCTCGCTACCGAGAAAACCAAAGCGCCGAAAAATTGCCAAGGAAAATGTTACAAAATACCCCGCGGACACGTTACGGTGCCCGGCGGAACAGACGAGGTGGTATGACCTTCCGCCACATGGAGATGCGTGCCGCGCGCATCAGGCGGCGTTCGTCTCCACCGCGATCACGCGGCCCGGCACGCAACGCACGTCCACCTGCATCGGCCGGCAGCACACCGCGCAGTCGTCCATCGTCATGTAATCACCCTGCGAGGTGTCCACCGTCACCGGGAACAATTCGCCGCAACTCGCGCACTCGACCTCGACCTCCACGAGCCAGTCCATGCGCGGGCGTCAGGCGGCCGAGACCGCGAGGTTTTGCAGCGGCAGGCGCGGCGCGTCGCTCCAGAGGTCTTCCAACGCATAGTAGGAGCGCTTGTCGGCGTGGAAGATGTGCACGAGCACGTTGATATAGTCGATGATGACCCACTGGCTCACCGGAAAACCGTCCACGGCCGCCGGCCGCGTGCTGAAGCGCTCCTTCAGCTTGTCCTGGATCTCACCGGCAATCGCCTTGAGGTGCGGCTCGCTCGTGCCCGAGCAAATGAGGTAATAGTCCGTGACGGTCGAGATCCCGCGCAGGTCGAGCGCGGTGATGTTCACGGCTTTCTTTTCGGCGGCGTAGAACGCACACTCCTGGACGATTTCTTCGGCGGTAATGACTAGGTTCCTCCCTGCGGGGGGTTGCGGTAAAGGCCGTGGGCGTCGATGACGGCGGCCACGGTCTCCGGAACTAGATACCGGATAGACCGGCCGCTGGCAACCCGGTTTCTGATTTCGGTCGAAGACAGGTCCAACACCCGATCCAACGAGGGAAAGGCCCCGGGCGCGGGTGCGGGCGCGTCAAAAACGCGGCGGCGGAAGACGACGAAAGTGACCAGCGCGCGCAGTTCGTCGATGCGGTGCCAGGTATGGAGTTCGGGCACGTTGTCCGCGCCGATGAGGTAGTGCAGCGCCGCCCCGGGCAGCCGGGCGCGGAGGGTGCGGATCGTGTCGATGGTGTACGATGGCCCGGCCCGGCCGAGTTCGCACGGATCGACCTCGAAGACCGTTTCACCCGCGACGGCGGCGCGAAGCATTTCCAACCGGACCTCGCCCGGGGCACCCGGCGCGCGGCCGAGTTTGTGCGGAGAAAGCCCTGCGGGCACGAAAATCATCCGCGACAGGCCGAGCAGTTCGACGGCATCGCGGGCGAGGATCAGGTGCCCGCAATGCACGGGATCGAAAGTCCCGCCGTAGATGCCGATGCGCTCCGTCGTCACGTTTGGTTGGACCGCACCATTCCCGTCACCCCACGGGGCGTCAACCCC
This sequence comes from uncultured Verrucomicrobiota bacterium, assembly GCA_964658285.1. GTDB lineage: Bacteria > Verrucomicrobiota > Verrucomicrobiia > Chthoniobacterales > SZAS-18 > CAHJWO01. The sequence goes on along the minus strand of CAZZYS010000400.1, from coordinate 288 downwards.
GGCGGGACCCGGGCATGGAAGTGGCTGTGAAAAGTGCATCGTCATGTCCATGCGTTTTTCCATCCTGGTTGCCGTCGCGCTGCTGTCCGTTTGCCCGGCCGCCGTGCGAGGCGAGGACAAGGCCGCGCCGCGGCCGGTCAGCGTGCAGGAACTTTCGCTCTTGCTGCGCAGCGGTTACACGGGCGACGAGATGCTCAAGGAAACCGCCGGCCGGCCGCTGCTCGCCCCGCTCGACGCCGCCGCCGAACGCGCCCTGCTCGACGCCGGGGCCGACGCGCGGACGGTCGC
>CAZZYS010000399.1:0-3922 GCA_964658285.1 uncultured Verrucomicrobiota bacterium | reverse complement strand
GCTCAAGCAGACGTGGCAAACGGGCAAGCAGGCGCGGCGTTTGCTTAAGCAGGAAGGGCAGTTGCTTGAGCAAATGCGACGGTTGCTTGAGCAAAAAGGGCTGAAACTCGGGAGGGAACGGGGAAAACTGAAGGAAAACCGTAGCCCCCTTAACGGACTCAAGCTCAGCGAAGGAGGCTGGCGAAGAAGGAACCAACCACGGGACCGGCCCCGCCGCCGGCCTCTGTTCGCTGGAGCGCTTGATTAGGCCATCAGGGACTGAAGAACATGGAATGTGTCTCACGCCAATGGCCGTGCTCGCGAACGACCACAACAAAAACGCCACCGATCCCATCGGGTGGGTAAAAGTACACGTCGATCTCGTTGCGGGTGACGACTCGTACGGCATAAACCTTCCGATGGTCGAAAAGTTCCTTGGATTGCTTTGCTGCTGAAACGGCATCGGCGATGTCTATGACAGACACTTTTGCAAGCTGCCCCCAAAGGTCGAAGTTCCACGACTTGGTAGACAACGACTCCGCGTGCTCAGGAGAAGCACAACCGATCAGCACGCAGGCCAGAAGTAGGGAAGCAACGATTGATCGTGGCATGGCGCATTTTGGGGCCTAATTAGTAATGGACGAACGAAATTCGCCGATTACTGGCCCGGCAGAACCGGAAAAGACGATTGCCGATAGTGCGTAGGAAACCGATCAGCGAATCGAGTTCGCCCGGTGGGGTTGACAATACCCAACTCAATCCGCCTTGTCTTTACTGCCGATGATCTCCTGCGTTTTGGCGAGCGCCTTGGCTGCCAGCAGTTTCGCCTTGCGCATCCAACGGCGCGCCCAGGCATATTCGGTTCCCAGGACCGCCAGGCCGACCGGGATCAACAGGCCCGTCGGTGCAGGGGTCCAGATCAGCGAGAAACCGAAAACCACAATCGTCCCCCCGACGACCGTCACGATGATCCGCTTGATGTGCGGAATATCGTCCACCTTCAGCCGCACCAGTAGCCGCGACAGCGCCGCACTGAACCGCGTCGAAAAACTCCGCACCACCGGTTGCCGATGGGCCACCGGCGTGGGGGAAACGGTGATGGGTTTCGGCATGGACTCGATCATGGCCGGCGGGGGTGTCGCCGGGCGGGGTAGCGAGCCGGCACTCTCCCGGATTGCCGCCGGTTATTCAAGCCGTTTCAACAGGTCCGCGCGTTCCGCTTCGAGCACGGCCGGCACCCGGGGTGCCAATTTGTCGAAGAATTCGCCCTGCGCGGCGGCTTCCCGGCCCCATTCGGCGGGGTCGACGGCCATCAGGCGCGCGAACCGTTCGCCGTCCTCGAAACCCGCCAGTCCTTCCAGGTCGAAATCCTCCCGGCGCGGCACCCAGCCGACCGGTGACCGCGCCGCTCCGGCCCGTTCCTCGCAACGGCCGATGATCCACTGGAGCACGCGCATGTTCTCCCCGAAACCCGGCCACAGGAACTTGCCCCCTTCCCCGTCGCGCCGGAACCAATTCACGCCAAAAATCAGCGGCGGCCGGGAAAGGGCCTCCCCCACCTCCAGCCAGTGCGCGAAATAATCGCCCATGTGGTAACCGCAAAACGGCAGCATCGCCATCGGATCGCGCCGCACCTGCCCGGTCGCCCCCGCCGCCGCCGCCGTGGTCTCGCTGGCCATCGTCGCCCCGACGAAAACGCCGTGCGTCCACCCGAACGATTGATAAGCGAGCGGCACCGTATCCCCGCGCCGGCCGCCGAAGATGATCGCCGAGATCGGCACGCCGCGCGGGTCTTCCACCTCGGGCGCGAGCGCCGGGTTGTTGGTCATCGGCGAGGTGAACCGGCTGTTGGGATGGGCGGCTTTGGTGCCCAGCGCCGGGGTCCAACGCTGCCCTTGCCAGTCGGTGCACGACGCCGGTGCCGCGCCGTCCTTGCCTTCCCACCACACGCCGCCGTCGTCGGTCAGGGCGACGTTGGTGTAGATCGTGTCGCGCGCGATGGTCGCCACGGCGTTGGGGTTGGTTTGCGAGTTCGTCCCCGGGATGACGCCGAAGTATCCGCTCTCCGGGTTGACCGCCCAGAGCCGCCCGTCAGGCCCCGGCCGCATCCACGCAATGTCGTCGCCGACCGTGCGAATCTTCCACCCCGCGAAACGCTCGGGCGGGATGAGCATGGCAAAATTCGTCTTGCCACAGGCGCTCGGGAACGCCGCCGCGATGTAGTGCGTCCGGCCCTCGGGCGATTCCGCCGCGAGCAGGAGCATGTGCTCGGCCATCCAGCCCTCGCGTTGCGCGAGGTAGCTGCCCACGCGCAGGGCAAAACATTTCTTGCCCAGCAGCACGTTGCCGCCGTAGCCGGAGCCGACGGACAAGATCGCGTTGTCCTGCGGAAAATGGCAGATGAACCGCCGCGCCGGGTCGAGGTCGAGCATCGAGTGCAGCCCGCGGTTGAAATCCTCACTCGCCGCCCCGAGGTGCTCCAGCGCGACCGCCCCCATGCGCGTCACCTTGCGCAGGTTGAGCGCGACGTAGATCGAATCGGTCAACTCGACGCCCACCTTCGCCAGCGCCGAACCGGCCGGCCCCATCAGGTAGGGGACGACGAACATCGTCCGCCCGCGCATCGCACCGGCGAGCATCCCCATGAGTTTCGCGCGCGTGGCGGCGGGCTCGCTCCAGTTGTTGGTCGGCCCGGCTTCTTCCCGGGTCGGTGTGCAGATGAAGGTCAGTTGCTCCACGCGCGCCACGTCGTTGGCGGCGGAACGGTGATGATAACAACCGGGCAGCTTTTGCTGGTCGAGTTGGACCAGCGTGCCCAGCCGACAGGCTTCGGCGAGCAGGAAATCGTTCTCGGCCTCGGACCCGTCGCAATAAAACACCGTGTCCGGCTGGCAATGCGCGATGCATTCGTCGATCCACGCGGACAGCGCTGGGTTCTGCAACTGCCGTTCGCCCAGCGCACCGGGCGCAGGGTGCAACCGCAGAGAATCGGGGGGCGGGAGATTCATCGACAAACGTTAGCGGGGGGTCGGCCTCGGGGCAAGCGGGCCGATAACGTCCCACCGGCAGCGCCGGGTTGTCAAACGGAGTGCGAGATGAGGAAAGGTGAAAAAGAAAGGATTCTGGCCCTGGCCCGGCAGCAGGAGGGCCGGAGGAGCCAGCCGCGTCTTGTCTTTCGACTGCTTTCTGCCTTCTTACCTTCGCGTTCCGCCCTCCATGCCCCTCCCCCGCCGTGAATATTGGATCAGTCAGCTCGGCGCACTGGTCGTGCGCTTGCTCGTGCTGACCTTGCGCGTTCGCGCGGAAGACCTCGCCGCCGTCTGCGCGCGGGCATCGACGGAAGAATCGTTCATCATGATCTTCTGGCACAACCGGTTGCTCATGGTGCCGCCCGTATGGAGCCGTTTTTTCGCCCGCGCCCGCCCGCAGCAGGGCGCGGCGCTGTCGAGCACCAGTCGCGACGGCGAACTCATCGCGCAGTTCCTCTCGCGTTTCGGCATTCGTCCGGTGCGTGGCTCAGCCACCCGGCGCGGCTCGACGGCCCTGCGCGAACTGGCCACGCTCCTCAAAAACGGCCACGTCGTCGGGATCACGCCCGACGGCTCGCGCGGGCCGTGTTACGAGATCAAACCCGGCCTGGTGCTCCTGGCGCAACTGACCGGACGCGCCGTCCAGCCGATGTCCTTCGAGTTCTCGCGCGCGTGGCGGCTGCGGACGTGGGACCGGTTCATCATCCCCAAGCCGTTTTCCACCGTCACGCTGCGTCTGGGAGAACCCATCCGTGTGGCGCGCACGGCCACGCCGGAGGAGTTCGAGGCCGAGCGCCGCCGCTGCGAGAACGCCTTGCGCGCACTGGTCCGCGACGACGATCTCCCCGCAAAATAGTCCTCTTTAGCCCAGCATCATCTCGCGCTCGGCCGCCAGCCAGTCGCCGAGCGCGTCA
>CAZZYS010000398.1:0-3928 GCA_964658285.1 uncultured Verrucomicrobiota bacterium | reverse complement strand
GCGGGAGCATCCCCATCGTGCAGACGTTCAAGGACGTGCTCGGCGTGGACACGATTCTGCTCGGCCTCGCGCTGCCGGACTGCCGGGTGCATTCGCCCAACGAGAACTTCCGATTAGAGAATTTCCACGCCGGCGCGCGGCTGAACCGCAACCTTCTGCGAGAGTTGGCAAAGAGCGTGTGAACGGGAACCTGCCGACGCTCAATTCGCAGGTCCAGAGCCTGGAAACGTCACGCGCTCGTAGATTTCCGCCAGGGGTAACTCGCACTTCAAATTGACCAGGGAGAGCACCTGATGCGCTTGGTCGTAGGTACGTAGAGTCCAGCTTCCATCCGGTTGCAGCGCATGGTGCTCGACCAGGGTCCGGTCGGCTGCCACCAGAATGTAGTCGGTCAGCGAGTCGAGCTTGCGGTAACGAGTAAACTTATCGCCACGGTCGAAAGCTTCCGTGCCTGGCGAGAGGACTTCAAAGATCACCTGCGGGTTGAGCAAAGTGGCTGGACCCCTGGAACGGTCAAAACGGGGTTCTCCGCAGAGTGCAGTCACATCCGGGTAAGTCCAAAGCTCGCCGGGCGGAACACGTACCCGCATATCCGCGGAGTATGAGCGGCAGGGGCGACCATGAAAGCGCGTCCGCAAAGCGAACGTCAGGTTGTCGGTGATTTCGGCGTGTTCAGGCTGCGCGCCTGCCATCGCGAAGATTTCCCCGGCGACGTACTGACTCTTGTACTCCGCCCGATCTTCGAGCAACAGGTATTCCTCCGGCGTGAAATAACGTTTTGGCAGAGCGCTCATGACCCTGCCAATAGACGCTTTTCCCTTGCCCTTGCAATTCGCTTCAGACACTTTCACGCATCCGCGCGGCGAGGCTTTCGGCCAACGCGATCATCTCGCTGGCCTCGCGTTCCTCGAAGTGCAGCCGGCAACTTTGCCGCCATTGCGTGAGCCACATCTCGAAGAACTCCGGCTGCAGTCCCAGGCGCGCGTGCGCTTGCATCAGCCGGCCGTGATACCCTGCCGGTCCGCCGGTTTGCAGCGACCAGAAATCGGTGAGCGTGGCGTGATGGGCCGGCCAGCTTTCGATGTGCGCCGCGAAGATCGGCCCGAGCGTCGGATGGATTTGCAGGCTGCTGTAAAAATTGCGCACCAGGATCGCCAGTTTGGCGCGTCCGCCGACGCGTTCGTAAAGTGACGGCGAAACAGGCTGGTCCGGCGGCATGACAGGCAGGAAGGTGCGTCGGTCGCACCCCTCTGGCAAGATCGACACGGGAGCCAGCGGCCGTCCGGCAACCGATATTTCAACAGACGTATGCACCTTTCGTTATCCGCTCGAAAACCCGCCGCCTGGATGGCGCTTCTGCTCGCCGTCGCGCTGTCCCATCCCGTCCGCGCCCGGGCGCAATCCGGCACGCGTCACCACCGCCGTTCCACCGTCGAGGCGACTCCGACGCCGGCATCCGAGCCTGACAAGTCCACCGCGACACCCAACCCGTCGGCGAAACCTTCGTCCGAACGGGAAGTCGCGCCTTCCAAAGGCCCGACTGACAATCACCTTTCAACCGCCACGGCGGCGGTGTCATCCATTGAGCCAGCCGAGATCGAAGGTTTCGACGCCCAGCCCGAACCCATCCGGCAACTCCTGACGGCCGCACTCGACCTGACCAGGAAAAATCTGACCTACACCTACGGCTCGGACGATCCGGCCAGCGGCGGCATGGATTGTTCGGGCACGGTCTTTTATTTGCTGAAATCGCACGGTTTCACCGACGTTCCCAGGGACGCCAGCGAGCAATACTCCTGGGTGCGCCGGAAGTCGCGTGTTTACCCGGTCTTGAGCAAGAAACAGGACAACGCCGAACTGGCGGAACTCCGTCCCGGCGACCTCATGTTCTGGACGGGCACTTACAATATTGACCGCGACCCGCCCGTGACCCACACGATGGTCTACCTCGGCCGTCGCAAGAAGGACGGCCACCGGCTGATGTTCGGTGCCAGCGACGGGCGTCCCTACGATGGCCAGAAGCGCAACGGAGTCAGCGTGTTCGACTTCAGGATGCCCGCCGCGCGCGAGGGCGATCCGGCCGACGCCGCCACAGCCGCCGTGCCCGATCACGCGCCGGATTTCGCCGGTTATGGCCCGATCCCCGGCATCGCCGATCTGAACGACGCCGCCTCTCGCCAAACGGTGGCTGCAAACGAAACCACCATGCCGGGCCGTGAACGCGTGTCCAAAGACGAAGACGAATCGCCCAAAGCAAAAGCCTCGCCGACCCCCCGGCATTCACGCCGGTCGTCTCCAAGGTAGGGATGGCTCTCCGAGCCAGTCCCTAAATTTTTTGGGTAGAAGGTCACCATGTTAACGGTCAGCCAGAAGGAAAATTAGGGACTGGCTCGGAGAGCCATCCCTACCTTGCTATCGACGCCGCTTTGCGGCGATCAGTTCTCGTCAGCCCCCACCGCGCACGTAGGCCAGCACTTTTTGCTCATCACCGTCGGCCGCCCAGACGTTGCGCAGGAGGTCGGCCGCGTTCAGCCCGTGCTCGCGCAGAAAATTCCGGTCGCCCCCGCAGCCGTACATCAACTCCGGCGGCATCTCGCCCCGCAGCTTGGCCTCGGCTTTTTTGATGATGCGCGGCAGCCAGGGAATGCCGTCGAGTTTCGCGTCCTTGGCCGGCAGGCTGTCCACGGAAACCAGGTTCGTCGACCACTGGCCGTGCTGGACCGCGAGGAAATAATCCCGGCGGACGGCGTTGACGAGCAACACCGTTTCCCAGTCCGGATCGCCGTCGTAGCGGACGTGATCGTCCACGAAATCAAAAAACTCGTGCGCCGTCAGACCCACGGTGGCCAGGTAGGCACGCTCCGCTTCGTTAAAATGTTTCTCCGGGGTGAGTTCGCCGGTGCGGTGGCGTTCGATGCCAAGCACGAAAAGCTGCTTGAGTTCATGGTGCCAGCGGTACTGGCTGGTCGAAGGATTTTTCGTGATCGTCATGGCGCAGCCTAGCGCGTTCGCGGCGGGGACGCCAGCGACGGCGGCGCTTCCGGTTTTGACGTGGAATCCCGCCTTCGCTAGGATACCCGCGATGCACCCGGACGATCCCCCCTCGCACCGGCCGGCAGGCAGGGTCGTCAGCCAGAACATCACCTGGAGCGAGAGCGAGATCACGGCCGGCGACCGTGCCCGGCGCGACGGCCACCGGGGGGCGGTCGTCTGGCTGACCGGCCTCAGTGGTTCGGGAAAATCCACCCTCGCGCGCCTGCTGGAACGCGAGCTTTTCGCGCGGCACGTCCACGTCTACGTGCTCGACGGGGACAACGTTCGCCACGGTCTCAACTCCAACCTCGGCTTCTCGCCCGAGGACCGCGTCGAAAACATCCGCCGCGTCGGCGAGGTCGCGCGGTTGATGGCGGACGCGGGCATCGTCACGGTGTCGGCGTTCATCTCGCCGTACCGTGCCGACCGCCGCCGGGCGCGCGAAATCGCCCTCCAGGGCGGCTGTGAATTCGTCGAAGTTTACGTGAACGCGTCGCTGGAAGTCTGCGAACGCCGCGATCCCAAAAACCTTTATAAGAAGGCCCGTGCCGGGGAGATCAAGCAGTTCACCGGGATCGACGCCCCGTACGAACGTCCCGAAGCGCCGGAAATCGTCGTCCACACCGGCGAGCAGACGGCCAGGGAGTCGGTGGCGGCCATCCTCGACGGCCTGTTGCCCCGGCTCGTGTCGGAATAAATCGACGGCAATTTTTCCGGGCCAGGTCTTGCATAAACGTTTGACGGTGGAGGAAATACACAAGCTTGTGAAATTTTTCACAAATTGAACTTGCCAGCGGCGGCATCCGGCTATTTCCTTCAGTGCGATTCCCTTTGCTGCTCCTCCCCCTGCGCGCCGTTAGGAATCAGGACCCCCGGCCGCCGGTCATGTTGTTGT
>CAZZYS010000397.1:0-3946 GCA_964658285.1 uncultured Verrucomicrobiota bacterium | reverse complement strand
GCCATGCCAGCAATGAAAACGACAACGCGCAACTCGCAACCCGGGTCCGCATCCGCCCGTGGCGGGTGGGACGATTCAGCCGGCGTACCATGCAACAAATTTGTCCCGGTCTGGCTTGTGTCCCCACGGTTTTCGTCAATGCGTACTTCATCGGTGACCCCGACGGCCGGTGGGCGGTCGTGGATACCGGCATTCCGGGGTTCGCCGCGAGGATCATCGAAAAGGCGGAACGCCGCTTCGGCTTGAAATCCCGCCCGGAAGCGATCTTCCTGACGCACGGGCACTTCGACCACGCGGGCAACGCGCAGGTGCTGGCGGATTATTGGGGTGTGCCGGTGTACGCACACCGCCTGGAAATGCCGTATCTCACCGGCCGATCCGATTATCCGCCGCCCGACCCGACGGTGGGCGGAGCGATTGCGAACCTGTCGCGCGTCATGCCCTACGGCGCGCGGGACCTCGGCACCCGGGTGCGTGCTCTGCCGGATGACCCTGCCCCGGCGGGCGGGGCGCGGGGAACGGGTGATTTGCCGGGGATGGACGGCTGGCGCTGGCTGCACACGCCGGGTCATTCGCCGGGGCACGTTTCGTTTTTTCACCGCGCAGACCGTGTCCTGCTCGCCGGGGATGCCGTGGCGACGTTGGACATGGATTCATACGTTTCGCTGGCCACCCAACGGCAGGACATCGCCACGGGTGGCGCGCCGTTCGTCTGCGACTGGACGCAATACGGACGGTCCTTGCGGCAGCTCGTGGACCTGGAACCTCTCACGCTGGCCTGCGGACACGGGATTCCGATGAAAGGCGGCGAGGTCGCGGAAAACCTGGCAACTTTTGCGCGGCACTTCTCGCCGCCGAAACGTGGGCGCTATGTACCCGAACCCGCATACACGGACGAGCGCGGCGTCGATGCCTTGCCACCGCCGCCAGCCGATCCGATCCCGTACCTGCTGGCTGCCGGAGTGGCGGGGCTGGCGCTGGCGTTCGCGCTGTTTCCGCGAAAGAAAAAGTGACTGTCCATCGCAAGAAACGTGTTGGTTGAGAGGCACGACGGAGGTGGATGGCGCTCTCCGAGCGGCATTGGTCCCACTCGCAGCGTCAGCCGCCTGGAAGTGAATAGACGCCTGCGGCGTGGAGCAAACCAATGCCGCTCGGAGAGCGCCATCCACCGACCAGAAAAACGAAAAAGCCCCCGCAATTTCTGCGGAGGCTTTTCCAGGTCGATTCGTTGGCGCCTCTCAGGCGTCGTTGCGGGGCTGATGGTCTTCCATGTGCGCTCGCAACATCCAGGCCAGCTTTTCGTGTTGCTCCATGAGGCCCGTCAGGAAGTCCGCCGTGCCCGTGTCCTCGTAGTCGTCGTCACACTTGTCGATGTCCTCGCGCAAACCCTTGATGATCGTCTCGTGATCCTTGACCAGCGTCTGGATCATCCCGTCGATGGGAGGACGCACACCCGGTTCCTCCTTGAGCACGCTCAGCTTCAGAAACTCGGCCAGCGTCCCAATCGAAAACCCGCCCAGCATCCGGGTCCGCTCGGCTACCTCGTCGGCAGCCTCGCTGAGTTCCTTGTACTGCACTTCAAAGAACAGGTGCATCGTGTGAAAACGCGGCCCGGTCATGTTCCAATGGAAATTGCGCGTCTTCGTGTAGAGCACGCTCAGGTTCGCCGTGACCTTCTGCAGGAGGGCGATCACGGCCTGCCGGTTGGCTTCCTTGATGCCGGTATCGATCCGGTGGGTGCTCTTGTCGAGCGAATGACTTAGCTTGGCGGGCGCGGTGGCGGGGAGCTTCGCGCGTTTCGTTTTGACGTTCATAGGTGGGAAGGAATCGTCGTCCGCCCCCGCGCCGGACGCCCGCTTTCAGTCCTCGATGTGGGCGATGCGCGCGGCGTGCCGGCCGCCCTCGAAAGGCGTTTCCAGCCAGACGCGCACGATCTCCAACGCCGTGGTGAGATCGACCATGCGCTCGCCGATGGAGATGCAGTTGGCGTCGTTGTGCATCCGGCCCAGGCGGGCGGTCTCGACGTTCCAGCACAGCGCGCAGCGGATGCCGCTGACGTGGTTGGCGACCATCGCCTCGCCGTTGCCCGAACCGCCGAGCACGATGGCGCGTTCGGCCTCGCCCGCTGGCACCGCCTTGGCGGCCGGTCCACAGAACGTCGGGTAATCATCCCCCGCGTCGTAGGCAAACGCCCCCTTGTCGATGACCTCGTGTCCGGCCGATTGGAGGTATTGCTTGATGGCTTCCTTGTACTGGAAACCGGCGTGGTCGGAGCCGATGGCGATTTTCATGAAGGCAGAATGCAGAATGCATTCTGCATTCTGCATTCTGCATGTCCCATTCCGCCCCCTACCGCCAACTCCGCGAGCGCGCGCACGAAATCTCCCTCCTGCACAGCACCACGGCGCTGCTCTACTGGGACCAGCAGACCTTCATGCCGCCCAAGGCGCTGGACTTCCGCGCGGAACAACTGGGGTACTTCAGCGGCCAGGCCCACCGGCTGTTCACCGACCCGGAGGTCGGCGGCTGGATCGCCGCCTGCGAGGACGCCGGACTCGCCACGGCCGCCGACCCGGACACCGCCGCCAACGTCCGCGGCTGGCGGCACGACTACGACCGCGCCACGAAGCTGCCCGCCGATCTCGTCGAGGCGTACGAACGCGCCAAGGTCGTCGCCAACACCGCGTGGACCGAGGCCCGGCGGCGGTCGGATTTTGCCCATTTCGCGCCGCACCTGGAACACGTTTTCACCCTCACCCGCCGTCTCGCCGACCTATGGGGCTACGCGGCCGATCCCTACGACGCCCTGCTCGAAGGCTTCGAGCCCGGCGCGCGTGCCGCCGAGCTGGACACCCTGTTCGCCACGTTGCGCCCGGCCATCGTCGAGTTGCTCGGACCGGCGACGGAGCGTTCCGCGCGCGTGCCTGCGGATTTGCTGGCGGGCCATTATCCCGAGGCGCAGCAGGCGGCCTTCAACCGCGAGGTCGCCGGGGCGCTGGGGTTCGATTTCGCGGCGGGGACGATCAACACGACCACGCACCCCTTTTGCAACGGCCTCGCGCCCGGCGACACCCGGCTGACGACGCGCTACGACGAGGGCAACTTCCTCGTTTCCCTCTACGGCGTGATGCACGAGGCCGGGCACGGCATGTACGAGCAAGGGTTGCGCAAGGAAGCCTTCGGCACCCCGGCGGGAACCTACGTGTCGCTGGGCATCCACGAATCGCAGAGCCGGCTCTGGGAAAACCAGGTCGGACGCGCGCGGGAATTTTGGGCGCACTGGTTGCCCCGCGCCGCGCATTATTTCCCGGGTCTGGCGGCGCGGACGCCGGAGGAGATGTTCGCGGCGGTCAACCGCGTGCGGCCGTCGTTCATCCGGGTGGAAGCGGATCAGGTGACGTACGATCTGCACGTCATCCTGCGGTTCGGGCTGGAGCGGCGCATCCTCGCGGGCGAACTGGCGATCCGGGACGTGCCGGCCGCGTGGAACGAGGATTTCGAGGCGATGTTCGGGTTGAAGGTGCCCGACGACGCGCACGGTTGTTTGCAGGACATCCATTGGAGCGAGGGGCTCATCGGTTATTTCCCGACGTACACGCTCGGCAACCTCGCCGCCGCGCAACTCTACCGACGCGCGCTGACCGACGTGCCGGGTCTCCCGGCCGAACTCGCCGCCGGTCGTTACGACGGCCTGCTTGGCTGGATGCGGGAGAAAGTCCACGCCCAAGGCCGCCGGATGCCGCCCGGTGAACTCGTCGCCGCCGCCACCGGCGAACTGACGCGCGTGGAATACTATCTGGCCGGCCTGCGGGAGAAGTTCTTGCCATAGGGCATCCCTGCATCGTTTCCCGGGTTGATTAAAAGCCCGCGGTCAGCCGCGCCGCAGGCGCATCGTCAACAAGGTAGGGATGGCTCTCCGAGCCAGTCCCTATTTTGGCTGGGATGA
>CAZZYS010000396.1:0-3966 GCA_964658285.1 uncultured Verrucomicrobiota bacterium | reverse complement strand
TGCGGCGCACCTCGCCGACGGCGTCGCCGATCTGGATCACGTCGCCGACCTTCACCGGACGCTCGAAGAGCAGGATGATGCCTGAGACGAAATTGTTGATGATGTTCTGCAGTCCGAAGCCGAGCCCCACGCTGAACGCCCCGGCCAGGACGGTGAATTGCGTCAACGGAACGCCCAACGCTCCCAATGCCACGAGGAAGCCAACGATGAGAATCGCATAATTGAGAATCGTTGAGATCGCATACGGCAGTCCCGGTGCGAGCTGCACGCGCTCGTAGATTTCCTCGTCGAGAAAGAACCGCACCGCCCGCGAGATCAGGACCGACGCCCAGACCGCCAGCCCGAAGGCGAGGATGCGGCCGAGCGTCAGGTTCACCGCGCCCAGGGGCAGCCGGTGGTCCAGCACCGCCGTCACCGCGTCGTGGAGTCCCTGGAGAATCTGGAGCCGGTCGAGCGTCACCGCCGCCCAGAACAGCGCCGCCGCCGCCCGGAAGACGCGGTAACTCCGGTCCTGCACCATGTCACGATGCTGTCGCACGACCCGTGACTGCGTGGCCGGACGCACGCGCAGGGCGATGGCGATGAACCCCTCGATGACCCGCAGCAGCGTGTACAACGCCACCGCCAGGTAGCTGCTGAACAGCACCGCCTCGCCGAGCAGCGCCCCGAGGCGCAGGTAACCGAAAACGCCCGCCCCCAGCGCCACGGCGAGGACGAGGATGGCCAGCGCGTAAAGCGCGAACGTCCCCCGCCCCAGCGACGCGCCGCCGTCGGGATGGACGCGGCGCTGCGCGCGGATGAGCAGCAGGTAGACGACGATGGCCCCGGCCAGTTCCACGCAGAAAATCCAGCGGTTGGTCGCCGGGAACTCCGCCGTGGCCAGCCGCAGCCGGTCCACCGCGTAGAAAACCACCAGCGAGTACAGCACCAGGCCCAACCGACGGTCGAGCACGCGCCGCAGGATGACCACCGTCGGCAACAGCGCCGCCGCGCCGAGCAGCGCGCGGAACAACGGCGGCGTCCCGGCGTAGATGTTCCCCTTGAGGACGAACGACAGGGCCAGCGCCGTCGCCACCGGCACGCGAAAGATCGGCGCGGCGCGGGTCAGATGCGGCTCGTCTTCCGTCCAGAGCGCCACCTGCCGACGCAGCCAGAACATCACCGCCAGCAGGACCACGAAGATCGCGCCGTGGAGGGCGAACAGGCCCCAGTGCAGCCGGGAAAAACCTTGGATCTGCCCCCATTGTTCGCCGACGGATTCCTTCCAGCGCGCGAAGAAGTCCGGCCGGGGCGCGCCGCCGGCGGTCCAGAGGGGCGTGCTGTCGGCGACCAGCAGCGTCTTGACGGCCTCGGCGTTGGCGGCCTGCGCCTTGGCGAGGCCGGCGGCGATGCGCGTGCCCGCGTCGTTGAGGGTCGTCTGGAGGGAGAGGACCGTCGAACGGCGCGCGGCGACGCGCTTGCGAGCGTCGATGGCGGCGGCAAGCACGTCGTTGACGAGTTCGCGGGTCTCGACGGGGGCGCTGGCTTCCCGGGCGGCGGTCCTGGTGGCCTGCCAAAGCTTCTGGGTTTCCTCGATTTCGCGGCTGGCGTTTTCGAGTTCGGCCCCCCGGTTGCCGAGCGCCTTGATCTGTTCGTCGAGCGTTTCTTGGAGCTTTTTCCAGGCGGCGAGCTGGTCGCGCAAAGCGTCAAGCGACGAGGTGGGACCAGGCGTAGCGGTCTTGCCGCCTTGCTCGACCAACGCGTCGGCGCGCGCGGTCAGATCGTGGAAGGCCGTCCGGGCGGCGTCCGTGATTTTATCGGGGGCATCGTCGGGCTCGATGCCATTGAGGGCGGCGAGCCTGGTCTGGGCCTGGGGGGCAATCTCGGTGAGGGCGAGACCAGCGGGGGTGGGCGCGGGGGTCGGACTGGCGGAGGACGAGGGCGGGGCGGGCTCGGGCGACGGGGCGGCGGCACCGGCCCGGGCGACGAGCAGCGAGCCGGCGAGGACAAAGGGCAGGAACGGTGCCTTCATGGAAAAGCGGGGCTTTTCTTAGCGTCCCTTGGGCGGAAACAGATACTTGAGCACCTCGCCCATCCGTCCGGCCCACGCGCTTTCGTGGTGTTCGGCCCCCGCGTAGTCCTTGTAAACGAGGTCCTGTCCCTCGACCCAGCCCTTGGCCACCAGATGATCACGCAGCACGCCCGCGCGTTCCCAACCGGGTTCGGCCGTGCCGGTGTCCAGCCAGATTTTTAGGGGCGGCTTGCGTTTGATGCCGTCCACCAGCTTGTAGAGGATGCAATCGTCCCACCACACCGACGGCGACATCACCGCCAGCCGCGTGAACACCTCCGGGAACCGCAGCCCCAGCGTCAGCGTCACCAATCCCCCGAGTGACGAGCCGCCCAGGCCCGTGTATTCACCCTCGCGCCGGGTGCGGTAGCGTTTATCGATGAAAGGTTTGAGTTCCTCCACCAGGAACCGTCCGTACCGGCTCGCCAATCCCTTGCTGCGGCCCGGCACGCCGTAGGTCTCGTAGCGTCCGCGCGTGGGCGTGTATTCGTGGATGCGGTCCTCGCCCGCGTTGGCCACCGCGACGACGATGAGCGAGGCGATCTCCTTCGATTCGATGAGCCGTTGGGCCGTCTCGTCGATCCCCCACTCCGTCCCGGTGAACGAGGTCGCCGCGTCGAAGACGTTCTGGCCGTCGTGCATGTAAAGCACGGGATAACGCAGCCGCGAACGCGAATAACCCGGCGGCAGGTACACGAGCACGTCGCGCCGGTTGCCCAGCAGCGCGGACGGGAACGCGTCGTGCCGGCGGATGTCGCCCGTCAAGGTGTGGCCGTCGTCGCTCATCGGTCGGGAAAACGCTGAATCCGGCCAACCTATGCGCGATGCTGGCGCGATTGTCCATGACGGGGGCGCGTGTTTCGAGGCTTGTGCGGAGCCGGGATTTCTCCATGTTCGCCACAGGGCAGTCCGTTTTTTGCTGATGAACGAACACTACATCCGCTGGTACACCCCGCACCTGAGCCGTGAGTTCGAGATGCTCGTCTTCGGCGAGGGCGCGGGGCTGCCGCTGATCCTGTTCCCGACCAGCTACGGCCGGTTCTACCAGAACAAGGAATTCGGGCTGATCGACTCCGTGCGCTGGTTCGTGGACAACGGCAAGGTGACGATCTACTGCCCGGACTCCATCGACACCGAGAGTTGGTACAACCGTGGCATCCACCCCGCCGACCGAGTGAAGACCCACATCGCCTACGAGAACATGATCGTCCACGACGTGTTCGATTACGCCCGGCGGCGGGGGAGTTGCCACTACGTCGCGGTCGGCGGCGCGAGCTTCGGGGGTTACCACGCGGCGAACATCGCCTTCCGGCATCCGGGGCTGGTAAAACATCTTTTCAGCCTGAGCGGCGCGTTCGACATGCGCAGCTTCATGGGCGGGTACTACGACGATAACTTCTACTTCAACAACCCGCCCGACTACATGGCCCAGTGCCAGGACCCGTGGAAGTACAACCACATGGGCATTTTCCTGGGCACCGGCGACTGGGACATTTGCCGGGACGAGAATTTCCGCATGTCGGACATCCTGCGCTCCAAGGGCATCAACCACTGGCTCGACGAGCGCCGCTGGTGCGCGCACGATTGGAACTGGTGGCGCGACATGCTGCCGACCTATCTTTCCCGAGTCGTTTAATTTATGAAAAAAGCAGGCATCCTCTTCGGACAGGAAAACACCTTCCCGCCCGCCGTCATCGACCGGATCAACTCTCGCGGCCACAGCGTGGTCCACGCCGAACCGGTGCGCATCGACAAGGTGCTCCAGGGCGAACCCTGCGGTTACGACGTGATCATCGACCGCATCTCGCAGGACGTGCCGTTCTACCGGGGCTACCTCAAGAACGCCGCGCTGACCGGCACGGCCGTCGTCAACAACCCGTTCTGGTGGAGCGCGGACGAGAAGTTCTTCAACAACG
>CAZZYS010000395.1:2626-3971 GCA_964658285.1 uncultured Verrucomicrobiota bacterium | reverse complement strand
GCCGCCGCGCTCGGGGTGGGCGCGCGCAGATCGGCGGCAAAATCCGCGATGGTAAAATCGATCTCGTGCCCCACCGCCGACACCACCGGCAGGGCCGAGGCCGCCACGGCGCGGGCCACGATTTCCTCGTTGAACTCCCACAGGTCCTCGATGGAACCGCCGCCACGCGCGATGACGATGAGGTCCACCTTCTTCGACGGCGACGACGCGGCATCGCCGGGCTCCTGCGCCCACCGGTTGAACTCCTGCACGGCGTTGACGATCTCCACCGACGCCCCCTGACCCTGCACGCGCACGGGATGCACGAGCACGCGCATCCACGGCGCGCGGCGGCGCAGGATGTTGAGCATGTCCTGGAGGGCCGCGCCGGTGGGCGAGGTGACGACCCCCACCGTCAGCGGGAACGCGGGCAGGGGCTGCTTGCGCGCGGGATCGAACAGGCCCTCGGCGTGCAGTTTGCGCTTGAGCGCCTCGAACCGCGCCTGGAGCGCCCCGACGCCGCGACCCTGCACGAGACCGACGACGAGCTGGTACTGACCGCGCGATTCATAGACGGTCAGGTCGCCGAAAACCTGCACCTGCATCCCGTCCGCCAACGGCACGGCGGCGGACGCGGCGGCCGTGTTGCGGAAAAACACGCAGGGGAGCTGGCTGCGGTCGTCCTTGAGCGTGAAATACTGGTGGCCCGAAGCCTGTCGGCGGAAGTTGGAGATTTCGCCCTCCACCCAGACCTCGCCGATGCCTTCTTCGAGGCACGCGCGCACCGTGCGGGTGAGTTCCCAGACCGAGAAAATTTGCGGCTGCGTCGGGGTGAGTTCCACCATGATTTCCTGTGGGCCAGAAAGCGGCGGGTGGCAAGGGGGGAGTTGCGCGTCGTGAGTGCAATGGACAACGGCACGCACGTCCTTCGGGGAAGTGTTTATTTTAACACGGAGACACGGAGAACACGGAGACCAGAGGAGAAAAACACGGATGAGGGAAGAGACGAAGACTGTGCCCTCGGTCTTTCTCCCATTTCCCCCTCCTCTGGTCTCCGTGGTCTCCGTGTCTCCGTGTTAAAATCCCGCCCGCCGCTTCACGAACCGCGTGCCGTCAAGTCATCCGGCGCGCGGTGCAGGCAGAACGTCACGGCCAGTCCGTTGCTCGTCCGGTTGCTCGCGGTGACGCTGCCGCCGCACGCCTCGACGCAACTCCTGACAATCGCCAGCCCCAGGCCCGTGCCACCGGTCTCGCGCGAGCGCGCCGTTTCCGGGCGGAAGAACGGGTCGAAGAGTTGCTCCAATGCCGCCTCCGGCGCGCCCGGCCCCTCGTCGAACACCGTCAGCCGGACCTCGCCCGGAGCGTG
>CAZZYS010000395.1:0-2616 GCA_964658285.1 uncultured Verrucomicrobiota bacterium | reverse complement strand
GGCGTTGCGCACGGCGTTGGACAGCGCGCGCTCCAGCAGGTCGCGGTCGGCGTTGGCGCGGAGTTCGCCGGGGATATCGACGTTGACGACGGCCCCGCCCACGGTCTCGCGCCGGGCGACCGCGCGGGCCAGACCCGCCAGTGGGATGGTCTGTATCACCACGGGGGCCGCGCGCAGTTCGGATTTGGTGAAAAGCAGCAGGTCCTGCACGATGCCCGCCAGATGGCGCACCTCGCCCAGCGAACGCTCGACCACGGGCGCGTCGGTGTCGCTGGCGCGTTGTTCGAGGATCGACAGGCCGACCTCCAGGCGCGCGAGCGGAGAAAGCAGTTCGTGCGCGGTGTCGCCGAGGAAACGCTTCTGGCCGTTGACGTAACCCTCCAGGCGCGCGGCCATGTGCGCGAGGGCGCGGCCGAGCCGGCCGAGTTCGTCCCCGCGCGTGCTCGTGCGCGGCGGTTGGAAACGTCCCTCCGCGATGCGTTCGGCGGTCTGGGTCATGTCGGTCAGGCCGAGGGTGAGCCGCCGGATGAAGGGAATCCAGAGTCCGACCGACAACAGCAGCAGCCCGCCACCGAGCATCAGCCAAGGCGAATAATCAAAAAATAACCCGCCGCCGCGCAAGGTTTCCGACGCGAACACCAGCGCCGCGTAGCGCGGCGGGCTGCCCGGGGCCGACAGGCTGACGTTTTGCAGATACGCGCCGGCCCAATACAGGCGAGGGTTGCTGCTGACGATCAGGAACTCGTCGAACGCCCCCGGACGCGCGTTGGAGAGGTTTTGCCGTGGAGTCTCGACGGGCGCGGGCGCGCGGACGAGCGTCTGGCGCACGTTCGCGGGCAGCGGGGGCAAACTCCCCGCGAGGACGTTGGCCTGGTCGTCCACGATGGCGGCGCGCACCGTGCCGTCTCGCAAATGCGGGCCGACCACGCGCGCCAGCGTCTCGTCCCAGGCACTCGTGGGTTGGGTTCGCAGTTCCGCCGCCAGCCCCTGCGCGACGGTTTGCAGTCGGCTGCCGGTTTTGCCTCCGAGCAGCGAACCGAGACCGAGGCCGAACTCCACGCGCAGAAAGACGAACGTCGCGGCGCTGATGAAGGCGAGGTTCAGGAAGAACCAGCCCAGCAGGGGCCATCGCAACGAGGTCACGAAGGCGAGCAGCGAGGATCGGCGCGAGGAAGCCATGTCTTCCGCACTCATCGCCCAGCGCGGCGGCGGTTCAACCGGCTTCGGCGCGGCGCGACCGGCGGCCAGGGGGCGGGCGGGGGCCGGGTCAGACACGAATTTTGTAATGGCAGGGGCGCGGGGCGGCCGGTGTCTTACTGGCACTCGCGCCGGGACGGGTGTCCGGCCGGTCGCCGGGGTTTTCGGACAGCGGCGAACACCGGGGACAGGGCGGGAGCGGCGGGGCGATCCGGATCAAAACCGTGTAGAGCGAAGGGCGGTGGCAGGACATGGGCAGAGCGGGTTCCACTCCAGTCCTCGCACCCGTTTGTAAGGATCGGATGAGCGAAACCGGCTTTTTTGTAAAGGGGAAGTAAACTTTGCCTCGTGCCCGGCCCGGGCTGCTAGAATGCAGGAGCCGTACAACCCATGAACCCGACCAGACAGGACCTGCCTCCAGACGGTAAATCGAAGGTTCTCATCATCGACGACGACCGTGATTTTTGCGCGCTCATCTCCGACTATCTCGCCGCCTACGGCTACGCGGTCAGCTCCGCGCACACGGGGCCGGCGGGGGTGGACCAGGCGCTGGCCGGGCCGTGGGAGGCGATCATCCTGGACGTGATGCTGCCGGGTTTCGACGGCTTCGAGGTGCTGCGGCGCATCCGCAAGGCGAGCGGAGCGCCGGTCCTCATGCTCACCGCCCGGGGCGACGAGGCCGACCAGATCGTGGGCCTGGAACTCGGCGCGGACGACTATCTGCCCAAGGGCAGTTCGACCCGCCAGCTCCTGGCCCGTCTGCACGCCATCACGCGGCGGGCCGCGGCGGCCGGCAGCACCGTGCCGGCGGATGGCGCGCCGCCGAGGGAAATCGTCATCGCCGACCTGCGCATCAGTCCCGAAGCGCGCAAGGCGACGCTCGCCGGCCAGACGCTCGTGCTGACGCCCGGCGAATTCGACATCCTCGTTTCGCTGGCCCGGGCCAAGGGGCGGGTCAAGACGCGCGACCATCTCCTCGCCGAAATCCGCGAGCGCGAGTACGAGGTCTTCGACCGGGCCATCGACGTGCAGGTGTCGGCGTTGCGGCGCAAGCTCGGCGACGATCCGAAGCACCCGCGCTTCATCCGCACGGTGCGTTCGGCGGGGTATATGCTCGTCGATCCCGACGCGTCTTGATCCGGTCGGCGGCCAATCTCTGCCGCGACCGGCCCGGGCCGGGTAAGCAGGGAATGACGACGCATCGAAGCCCCGGTCCGGTCCCCGCGCCGTGCCGCCGGCGTGGTGATTTCTCGGAACGTCGTTTTCCCGCGCGGACGAGAACGCAAAACTTTTTTTGCGCTTGCCGCCACCGGTGCCGGCGCGGATGTTGTGAGCGTGCACGCCAGCCGCCGTGGTTGGCTTGAACCTGGATGCCGACGTGGCGAAATGGCAGACGCAACGGACTTAAAATCCGTTATC
>CAZZYS010000394.1:0-3979 GCA_964658285.1 uncultured Verrucomicrobiota bacterium | reverse complement strand
GACATCCACGTCGAGCCGTTCGAGCACGAACTACGCATCCGCTACCGCATCGACGGCCTGTTGCAGGAAGTCTCGGTCCCCGGCCAAATCAAGAGGTTCCAACCCGCGATTGTCTCGCGCATCAAGATTCTCAGCAACCTCAACATCGCCGAGAAACGCGTGCCGCAGGACGGCCGCATCAAGATTCGTGTGAAGGGCAAGGACGTGGACATCCGTGTCTCGGTCATCCCGATGCTCCACGGCGAGGCGGTGGTGATGCGTTTGCTGCGCCAGGGCGGCGGCAACGTGCCTGGCCTCGCGGGCCTGAACATGGCCGAGCGCGAGTTGAAACTCTTCGAGCGCGTCCTCGACATGCCGCACGGCATCGCGCTCGTCACGGGACCGACCGGTTCGGGGAAGACGACGACGCTCTACAGTGCGCTCGGGCAGATCAACGATTCGGTGCGCAAGATCATCACCATCGAAGACCCGGTGGAGTACCAGATCAAGGGCATCAACCAGATCCAGGTTTCCGAGAAGGCGGGGATGACGTTCGCGCGCGGGCTGCGGGCGATTTTGCGCCATGACCCGGACGTGGTCCTCATCGGTGAAATCCGCGATCAGGAGACGGCTCAAATTGCCGTGCAGGCGTCGCTGACCGGCCACATGGTTTTCTCGACGCTGCACACCAACGACGCGCCCGGCGCGCTCACGCGTCTGGTGGACATGGGCGTCGAGCCGTATCTCGTCGCGTCGTCACTGGAAGCCGTCATGGCCCAGCGTCTCGTGCGCGTGCTCTGCCCGGAATGCAAGCAGTTGGACACCAGCGTGCGCACGCGGGAGTTGCGCACGCACGTCGCGGCCCTGCGGGATATCGAGGTGTTCGGCGCGGTCGGTTGCAAGTCCTGCCGCCTGACCGGGTACAGCGGACGGCAGGCGGTGTTTGAACTCATGGGCATGACCCCCGGCATCCGCCAGGTGCTGCTGCGCGGCGGCAGCAGCCTGGAGGTCAAGGAAGTCGCCCGCAAGGAAGGGATGCGCACGCTCATCGAGGACGGCTGGCGGCTGGTGCGCGAGGGGATCACGACGCCGTCGGAAGTGATGCGCGTTTCCAAGGACGAGGACGCGGCGATGATCGAAAGCGCGAAATGAAGACGCACACTTATCTTCTCCGTGCAGGCCGCGAAGCGGCCGGTCGTCCCAAGGTAGGGATGCCTCTCCGAGGCAGTCCCTATCGTTTCTGGGAGGATGCTACAAGGCACAGTCATCCAATCCGAAATTTGGGACTGCCTCGGAGAGGCATCCCTACCTTGGGACGAAGCCGCTAGCGCGGCAATAACTCTATGCCCATCTTCGAATACAGAGCCCTCGCCGCCGGTGGCGCGACGACCCAGGGAAGGGTCGAAGCGGGCGGCCGTGCCGAGGCGATGGGCATGATCGAAGACAAGGGGCTGACTCCGTTGCGGCTCGCGGAAGTCGGCGGCAACAGCGCGGTCACCGCGCGCGCCGTGAAACAACCTGTCCCGGTTCCCGCCAACGGCAGCGGCGGCGCGAAAAAACCGGCGTTCGGCTTCCAGTCCAAGCGCGTGCCGTTCGCGGCGCTGGAGGATTTCACGCGTTCGCTCTCCAGTCTGTTGACCGCCGGCGTGCCGCTCAGCCGCGCGTTGACCATTCTCTACAAGGAAACCTCCAACCCACCCGCCGCCGCGAAATGGCGCGAACTCCACGACGCCGTCATCGACGGCGCGCCGCTCGCCGTGGCGATGGCGAAATCTCCCGACGTGTTCCCGCGCATCTACGTGGCGATGGTGGAGGCGGGCGAGGCGGGCGGATTCCTCGACGTGGTGCTCGCGCAGATCGCGGAGTTCCAGGCGCGCGAAAAGGAACTGCGCGCCAAGGTCTCCGCCGCAATGATGTATCCCGCCGTGCTGATGACCCTGGCGACCGGCGTGGTGATTTTCCTGCTCGTGTTCTTCATCCCGCGTTTCCAGACGTTATTTGCGGGTTTCAACGCCACGCTGCCGCTCATCACGCGCGTCATCGTGGGCGCGAGCGACCTGTTGCGGCACAACGGCCTCTTCGTGCTCGCGGGCGTGGCGGCGGTGGTGTGGTTCGGCCGCACTTGGTGGCGCAACGACAAGACGCGCCGCCAGGTGGAAGGCATCCTCTTGAATACGCCCGTCATCGGCCCGTTGATGTCGCAGATCGCGATGGCGCGCTTTTGCCGGATGTTAGGAACCTTGCTCAACGCGGGCGTGACGTTAGTCAACGGACTCAACGTCGCCCGCCGGTCGCTCGGCTACCAGACGCTCATCGACCTCGTGACCGATTCCACCGAGCGCGTGAAAAAAGGCGAAACTCTCTCCGGCAGCCTCGCCGAGAACCGCGCGCTCTTCGGCGGCTCGACGCTGGAGATGATCTCCGTCGCCGAGGAAACCGGCCGCCTCGACACGGAACTCGTGCGGCTGGCGGGCGTCACCGAGGTCACGCTCGACCGGCAGTTGAAGACCGCCGTTTCGCTGGCCGAACCGCTCATGCTCTTCGCCATCGCCGCGGTCATCGGCGTCATCTTCATCGGCATGGTCATCCCGATTTTTGCCATTCAGGACCAGATCAAATAACTAACATCAACCCCATGAAACTCCGCCCTCTGTCTTCCACCTCCCGCTCCGGCGGTTTTACGCTCGTCGAAATGCTGCTCGTCCTCGTGATCCTGGCCACGCTGGCGGCCATCGTCATCCCGAAGATGGCCGGCCGCAGCCAACAGGCCAAGGTCACGGCGGCGGCGTCGCAAATCCAATCGTTCAAGACCGCGCTGGATTCGTTTGAGGTGGACAACGGCTATTACCCGAAAGGGGGCAACCTCAATGATCTGGTCAACCAGCCCAACGGCGCGACGAACTGGAAAGGCCCGTACCTCGAACGCATCCCGCCCGATCCGTGGGGCAACGCGTACACCTACGACTATCCCGGCAAGCACAACGCCAGCGGCTTCGACCTGACGTGCGCCGGTCCCGACGGCCGCACCGGCACCGACGATGACATCACCAACTGGGGCAGCAAATAATTTGCGGGTCCGCGCGTTCACGCTGATCGAGTTGGTGATCGTCATGGCGTTGCTGGTGACGCTCGCGGCCATCGCCGTGCCGTCGCTCTCGCGCTCGATGCGCGGGCACAACCTCGACGGGCAAGCCGACCGCCTGCTGGCCCTCACCGAGTACGCCCGCGACGAGGCCGTCTCGCAGGGCATCCCGATGGTGATGTGGATCGACGTGGACGGCGGCCGTTGCGGCGTGGACGCCAAGCCCGGCTACGGGTCAGGCGGCGAGAACGCCCGGGCGCGCGAATATCCATTGCAGGACGACGCGCATTTCGATCCGGTCGGGCAAGGGATGGTGTCGTCCGTCCCGCCCACGGGCACGGCGGCGCAGGGACAAACCACCGGCACCGCCAACGCGAGCGGGACCCACGGCGGGGTCGTCGTGGCGGAGTTCGCGCCGGACGGGACGCTCGACCCCGGCAGCCTGCCCAGCGTGCGCGTCGTGGACCGCGCGGGTGACTCGCTGGCCGTCTCGCAAACCTCCGACGCCTACGGCTACGAGATCGTGAAGGGCACCCGATGAATCCGATGACCACGCGCGCGCGCCGGGGCGGGTTCACCCTCGTCGAAATCCTCGCCTCGCTGCTCTTTCTAGCCATCGCGGTGCCGGCCATCGTCGGCGCGCTCGGGCTGGCCAGCCGCACCTCCGAGGTCGCCGAACGCGGGTCGTACGCGGGCAGCCTCGCCGAAAACAAACTCAACGAAATGCTCGTGGACAACGCCTGGCAAGGTGCCGCGCAGAGCAACGGCGATTTCGGCACGGACTTTCCCTCCTACCATTGGCAGATGACCACGGCGGCCTGGGCCGGCGGCGGGACGACGGGCACCGCGACGACGGCCGCCGCGACACCGGGCACGGGCACGGGCAACCCGACCACCGGCACCACCGGCACCAGCAGT
>CAZZYS010000393.1:0-3981 GCA_964658285.1 uncultured Verrucomicrobiota bacterium | reverse complement strand
GACGTGGACGAGCGCACCGTCATCGCCTACCAGAAGATGATCAACGAGGGCACCGTCAAGGACGCGCGCGACAGCACGATCCAGGTGGCCATCGCGCTGGCGGGCGAGAACGGTTTCCCGCACAAGGGCAGCATCGATTTCGTGGACAACCAGATCAACGCCGCCACCGGCACGCTGTCCATCCGCGGGCAGTTCGCCAACAAGGACGACAGCCTGCTGGGCGGCATGTTCATCCGGATGCAAATTCCCACCAGCCCGGAGAAGGACGGCCTACTCATCACGGACCGCGCGGTCGGTTCCGACCAGGGGCAGAAATTCGTCTACGTGCTGCTCGCCGACAACAAGGTGGACCAGCGGCCGGTCACGCTCGGCCCGGTCATCGACGGTCTGCGCGTCGTCGTCCAGGGACTCAAGCCGGACGATCAGGTCATCATCAACGGCGTCATGAAGGTGCGGCCCGGCAGCCAGGTCAAACCCGAACAGGGCAAGATGGACCAGTTCGCCTCCGACGAGTTGCAGGCGAAGCCGTCGCCGGGCGGCAAGTGAACGCGGGGAATCGTTGACGGGGAAAGCGCCGCACCATGAAATTCGCCCATTTCTTCATCCACCGGCCGATCTTCGCCATCGTGCTGTCGCTGGTCCTGCTCATCCTGGGCGGCATCAGCTACACGCAGTTGCCGGTGGCGTCGTACCCGGAGATCGCGCCGCCGACGGTCGTGGTCACCGCCGTCTATCCCGGCGCGAACCCGCAGACCCTGGCCGACACCGTGGCCACGCCCATCGAGCAGCAGGTCAATGGCGTGGAAAACATGCTCTACATGAGCAGCCAGAGCGCCAGCGACGGCACGATGACGCTGACCATCACCTTCAAGCTCGGCACGAACCTCGACGTGGCGCAGGTGCTGGTACAAAACCGGGTCGCCATCGCCACCCCGCAGCTTCCCCAGGACGTGCGCAACATCGGCGTCACGGTCCAGAAGCAGTCGCCTAACATCATGCTCGTCGTCAATCTATTGTCGGACGGCGACAAGTACGACACGCTCTACATGGCGAACTACGCCGTGCTCCAGATTCAGGAGGTCATCAAGCGCATCGAGGGCGTGGGCAACGTGCAGATCTTCGGCGCGAGCGAGTATTCCATGCGCCTGTGGCTGGACCCGGATAAATTATACTCGCGCGGGTTGACCTCCAGCGATGTCATCACCGCTGTTCAGGCGCAGAACGTCCAGGTTGCCGCCGGCACGCTCGGGGCGGAACCCGCTCCGCGCGGGACGGATTTCCAGCTCATCGTCAACACCAAGGGCCGCCTGACGGACCCGAAGGAGTTCGAAAAAATCATCGTCAAGCGCGGCAGCAACGGCCAGCTCGTGCGCTTCGGCGACGTGGGCTACGCGGAACTCGGCGCGAAGACCTACGTCAACGGCTCCTACCTGAGCGGCAAGCCCTCGGTGGGCATCGCCATTTTCCAGTTGCCCGGCGCCAACGCCCTCCAGACGGCGGCATCGATCCAGAACGAGATGAAGCGTCTCGCCGCCAGCTTCCCCCCGGGGCTGAAGTACGAGATCGCCTACAACCCGACGACGTTCATCGCGGAGTCGGTCAACGCCGTCGAGCACACGCTGGGCGAGGCCATCGTGCTGGTGGTCATCGTGGTGCTGATCTTTTTGCAATCGTGGCGCGCGACGATCATCCCGCTGTGCGCCGTGCCGGTGTCGCTCGTCGGCACGTTCGCGGTGATGAAGGTCTTCGGGTTCTCGCTGAACAACCTGTCGCTTTTCGGGTTGGTGCTGGCCATCGGCATCGTGGTGGACGACGCCATCGTGGTCGTGGAAAACGTGGAACGCTGGCTGGAGCAGGGCCACTCGCCCGTCGAGGCCACGGAAAAGGCGATGGACGAGGTCAGCGGCGCGGTCGTCGCCATCGCCATCGTGCTGACGGCGGTGTTCGTGCCCACGGCGCTGATCTCGGGCATCACGGGGCAGTTTTACCGGCAGTTCGCGCTGACCATCGCGGTGGCGACGGTCATCTCCGCGTTCAATTCGCTCACCCTCTCGCCCGCGCTCGCCGCGATGCTGCTGCGTCCGCGCGACGCGAAGAAGGATTTCCTCACCCGCCTCGTCGAGTTTTTGCTCGGCTGGTTCTTCCGGCTCTTCAACAAAACTTTCGACGCCGCCAACCGCGGCTACACCTGGATCGTGCAGCGGCTGATCCGGTTTTCGGTCGTCGCGCTGCTCATCTACGCGGGCCTGCTGTTCCTGACCGGGGTCGGTTTCAAGACGATCCCCACCGGCTTCATCCCGACGCAGGACCAGGGCTACATCTTTTGCGTGGCGCAACTGCCCGACGGCGCGTCGCTCCAGCGCACCGACGCCGTGCGCAAACAAATCTCGGAGCTGGCCCGCACGGTGCCGGGCGTCGGGTACACGGTCGAGATCACGGGCCTGTCGGCACTGGATTTTACGAACCGCTCCAACTCGCTGACGATGTTCCTGCCGTTCAAGCCCTTCGACGAACGCAAGGGCCACCCGGAGCAGACGATGGACGTGATTTTAGCCAAGGTGCAGGGGCTCGTCGCGGGCATCCAGGATGCGTTCGTGATCGTCGTGCCGCCGCCGCCCGTGCAGGGCATCGGCAACGCGGCCGGGTTCAAGCTCCAGTTGCAGGACCAGCACGCCGCCGGCACGCAGGCGCTGGCGAAGATGGGCGACGAACTCATGGCGGCCGGCGCGAAGGAAGGCGGCCTCGTCGGTTTCTACACGACGTTGCGCCCGCAGGTGCCGCAGATTTACCTCAACATCGACCGCGAAAAGGTAGAGGCGCTGGACGTGCCCATCGCGTCGGTTTTCCAGACGCTCCAGGCCGATCTCGGCGCGTATTACACGAACGATTTCAACTTCCTGGGCCGCACCTACCAGGTGAACATCCAGGGCGAGCCGATGTACCGCGCGCGCGCCGACCAGATTCGCAATCTCTACACGCGCAACAACAGCGGCGGCATGGTCCCGCTGGGCACCTTGATGGACGTGCAGGAGATCAACGCCCCGGACAAGATCATGCACTATAACCTGTACCCGAGCGCGGACATCAACGGCGCGACCCTGCCGGGGGTCAGCTCGGGCGACGCCATCACCAAGATGGAGCACGCCGTCAAGGACACGCTCTCCGACCAGTTCGGCTACGAGTGGACGGAACTCTCCTTGCAGGAAGTGCTCGCGGGCAACACGGCACTCTACATTTTTCCGTTGTGCGTGCTGTTTGTGTTCCTGGCGCTCTCCGCGCAGTACGAAAGCTGGAGCCTGCCGCTGGCGATCATCCTGATCGTGCCGATGTGCCTGCTCTCGGCGCTGGCGGGTATTTTCCTGCGCGGTCTGGACAACAACATCTTCACGCAAATCGCCTTCGTGGTGTTGGTGGGGCTCGCGTGCAAGAACGCGATCCTGATCGTGGAGTTTGCCCGGCAGCAGGTGGACGCGGGCAAGGATCGCAACGAGGCGGCGGTGGAGGCGGCGCGGCTGCGGTTGCGCCCGATCCTGATGACGAGTTTCGCGTTCATCCTGGGCGTGGTGCCGTTGGTCATCGCCACGGGGGCGGGCGCGGAGATGCGGCAGGTGCTCGGCACGGCGGTGTTCAGCGGGATGATCGGCGTGACGATCTTCGGCATTTTCCTGACGCCGGTGTTTTTTTCGGTCATCGAAAAGTTGACCGGCCGGGGCAAGAAAAAAGAGGACCGCCCGCCCGTCGAACGTCCTGCTGCCGGTGCCGACGACCCGAAACCGGCGGTGCCGGTCGAGGGAACTCCCGGGCAGGCCGCGCCAGCGGCCGGTCGTCAATGAGGTCCTGCTGGCTCTCCGGGCCGTTGCCAAATTCGATTTGGATAATCGTGCCCGTAATTCAGGGCGTTCTACTTTAGAGCGGTGCTCGATTGGGTAAGCTGTAGCCACGGCACTCCGTTGCCGTGTCCGCTTTGGAAGCGCGCTCCCG
>CAZZYS010000392.1:0-3983 GCA_964658285.1 uncultured Verrucomicrobiota bacterium | reverse complement strand
TGCCAGGCGCTCGAATACATTTGCGGGTTCAACCTGGACCGGCGCGCGTACGACGCGTGGGATTGCATCACCGTCGCACCCGGCGCGATCAGCGCGGTGGATCGCGAGGCGTTGCGCGCGGTGGGAGGTTTCCAACCGGATACGTTGGCGGAAGACACCGACCTGACCTTGTCCCTGCACCGCCACGGTTACCTCGTGCGCTACGTGTCAGGCGCGGTGGCATGGACGGAAGCGCCCGAGACCATCCGCGCGCTGGCCAAGCAGCGCTTCCGCTGGTGTTTCGGGACGATGCAATGCCTCTGGAAACACCGCGACATGCTGTTCAACCCGCGTTTTCGGGCGCTGGGTTTTTTCAGCCTGCCGAGCATCTGGTTTTTTCAGATCATCCTGGTCGCGCTGACCCCGATGGTTGATCTGCTGCTCCTGGCCTCCATCCTGTTGGGCGATGGGCGGGCGGTGCTGCCCTACTTTCTGATTTTTTTGGTCCTCGATCAGCTTCTGGCCCTGTTGGCTTGCGGTTTGGAAAAGGAGCCGTTTCGACGTAGCTGGATCATGATTCCCATGCGGCTGGTTTATCGTCCGCTGTTGAGTTGGGTGGTTTGGAAATCGATCATCAACGCCGCGCGTGGCGTCCTGGTCGGATGGGGCAAACTGGAGCGGACCGCGGCTGCGACGGTGCCGTCACGCGCTTGACCACGAAGACACCCGGCGGCAAACCGTGGCTTTGGACGCTGCTGGGTTGGCTGACCCTGTGCGGGGTTTCGTGCGACCGACCCCCGGCGTCCGGCCCGAATCCGCCGGATCCCGCCGCGAGCCACCTCGGCCTCGCGGTGCCGGACCGTGGTGCGTACACCGGCGCGTACATCGACTTCGGCGAACAGGAAGACGCGGTGACTCTGGACGGCATCGAAGAGTTCGAGCGGCTGACCGGCAAACATCAGGCCATCATCGCGTTTTCCAGTTACTGGGGAGAGCAAAACTTTCCCACCGCCGCGGCGCAAATCGTCACCGAGTATGGCTCGGTGCCATTGATTTATTGGTCGCCCTGGGATCGCCCGTACCGGGAAGACCTGATCATCTTGAAAGGGCCCGACAAATTTAATCTTGAGAGTATTTTGGAAGGTCAGTGGGACGCGTACATCGACCAGTGGGCGGACGGAGCGAAGGCGCTGGGCAAACCCCTGCTTGTCTCACTCTGCAACGAGATGAACGGAAACTGGTTTCCGTGGAGCGGCTCCTTTTACGGCGGATCGCGGCCGATTGCGGGCAGCGTGCCTCAGCGGTATGTCGGACCCGCGTATTTTAAACGCGCTTACCGATACATCGTTGACAGGGTGCGCGCCCGTGGTGCCGCGAACGTGCTCTGGGTGTTCCACGTCAATAATTTCGCCGAACCCTACGACGCGACGAACACGATGGCGCTTTATTACCCCGGCCCGGCGTACGTGGACTGGCTCGGGTTGAGCGTTTACGGAAAACTTTTTCCCGAGGGCGATTGGGACGAGTTCGAGGATATGGTCGACAAACCCTACGCCGAGTTAGCCGCCGTCGATCAGACCAAGCCGATGATGCTGGCGGAGTGGGGCGTGGGCGAGTTCCCGGCGACGGGGAACAAAGCCGAATGGATCGCCAACGCGTTGACGACCATCGAAGAGAGCTTTCCGAGGATTCACGCCGCCGTGTACTGGCACGAACGGTGGCAAAACTCGAACACGTTCCTTTACAGTAATTTGCGGGTGAACTCGTCGCCGCAGGCTCTCGACGCGTATCGCAAAGGGGTGGCCAGGCCCTTCTGGATCGACCGGCCGACGTACCGCTGACGGCGCGTCAAAGCTCGAAAAACGAGCGCAATTTGTCCAGGAAGCCAGCCTGGTATTCCTGTTGTTTCGCGCTTACCAGGGCCGAATGCTGTGCACGGGCCTGGACGATGCCGTCGTTGGCCATCTGGCGTTGGGCGAGGAGTTCGCTCAATCGCTGGAGCAGGTCGGCGTCCCCGGCGATGATTTCGCCGAACGTCCGTTTGGTGATTTCCATCACCTCGCAATCGTTCACCGCCAGCACGCTCGCGCTGCGTTTTTCCCCCGTCAGGAGCGACATCTCGCCGAAGCAATCTCCATCTTCGAGCGTCGCCACGCGCGTCTGTTGCCCGTCCATCAGGACGTTGACGGCTGCCTCGCCGGTGACCAGGACGAACATCGACGCGCCATCCGCCTTTTCCCGGATGATCGTCTCACCGCGTCCATAATGGTGCACGGGCGAACGCTCCACCAGCGTGGTGAGATGGTCCTCGCGCATCCCTTGAAAGAGCGGCTGGCGGGCCAGCATTTCCCGGGTCGGTTCGTGGGGACGGCCCGAGGGCTGGACGGCCCCGGCGCTCGGGGGCGTCGTGCGTTCGAGGTGGATGCTGCGCGTCGGGAAGGGAATCTTGATCTGCTGACGGCGCAGGGCGTACCAGATGTTCGTTCTCACCGCGTCGGCGACCGTGTTGTAGAGTCGGTGGTCCTCCAACCAGAAGCGGACCTCGTAAACGACCGCGCTCTCGCCAAAACTTTTCAGATACACGCTAGGGCCAGGATCACCGACCACTCCGGCCGCCGAAGCCGTTGCCCGGACGAGGACATCCTTGACCCGGTTCGGGGGCACGTCGGCATCGACTCCCACCTCGAAGCGCATCGCGTGCAGGCTGCCGCCGCCGTGGTAGTTGACGATGGTCTGGCGGACGATCTGCTGGTTCGGCACGTCGAGTTGCACCGAGTCGGTCGTGACGAAGCGCGTCGAGCGCCAGTTGATCTCGACCGCCTGCGCGTGCACCTGGTCCACCAGCAGCCAGTCGCCGACGGTAAACGGCCGGCCGAACTGCAACGCAAAACCCGCGATGATGTTCCCGAGCGAATCCTGGAGGGCAAAACCGAGGATGATGCCCACCACGCCTGACGCCGCCAGGAGCCCCGGCACGCGCACGTTGTAGCCGAACTGGAGAACGAGCAGTACCGCGACCACGAAGACCAGCAGGCCGGTCACCTCGCGGATGAATTTCGGTATGGGGGCCTTGCGTTTTTCCTCAAAGTACCAGCGCCAGAAGTACTGGTCGAGTAGCCGCACTAACACCCCGGCACCAAAGACCGACGACAACGCTCCCAACTCGCGCGTGTCGATAAACCCCGGTCTTAGCAAAACGACCGCGAGGTATGCGGCGAAGACCGTGCTGAAAACCTGATAGATCGCGCCCAGCCGGGTCCCGAGCCGGCGTTTGAGCAGGCGGCCAACCGCGACGAAAGCCAGGTACAAAAGGACCGCCACCGCCACGGTCCCACCCGCGACGCTCAGGTTGAAGGCCGTCAGAGTGCCATCCTGCGCGAGCGGAAAACCCTCGCCCCGGACAAACGCGGAGAACACGTTACAGGATGACACGCCAGCCGTTCTAACATCGCCAAGCACGGCGGGCAAGTTCGCCGACGCAACGCGCGGCGGCGCGGGGCACGCTCAATTTTCGGTCGCTTCCAGGAAGCCTTCCAATTGCCGGATCCGGGTCGGGTGACGCATTTTGCGCAAAGCCTTGGCTTCGATCTGCCGGATGCGCTCGCGGGTCACCTTGAACTGACGGCCGACCTCTTCGAGCGTGCGGCTGTATCCGTCGATCAGTCCGAAACGTTGTTCGAGCACCTGCCGCTCGCGTTCCGTCAGCGTTTCGAGCACGTCCTTGATCTTGCCCTTGAGCAGGACGATGGCCGTCATGTCCGACGGGTTGTCAGCCCCCTTGTCCTCGATGAAATCGCCGAAGTTGGTGTCTTCGCTGTCACCGACCGGGGCCTGCAACGAGATGGGTTGCTGCGCCATCTTGAGCACCTGGCGGACGCGCTCCACGGGCAGGTGGACTTCCTCGGCTACCTCTTCCGGGGTGGGTTCGCGGCCGTATTCCTGGACGAGCTGCTTCTGCACCCGCATCAGCTTGTTGATCGTCTCGATCATGTGCACGGGGATGC
>CAZZYS010000391.1:0-3995 GCA_964658285.1 uncultured Verrucomicrobiota bacterium | reverse complement strand
TCCGACCTGCCGTTGGCCACCACGCCCGCCAGCATCGACACGACCCTCACCTCGCCGGAGGACAACACCGCCCGCGCGAACAACACCGGCGAGCGCCTGCGCGGTTACTTCACCGCGCCGGTGACGGGCAATTATTATTTCTGGCTGGCCGCGAGCAACGCCGCCGAACTCTGGGTCTCGAATAGCGCCGAGCCGGTGGACACGGTCCGCCGCGCGTGGGTCACGACACCCGGCACCGCGTCGCGGAGTTGGAACGACGCCGGCCAGACCCGCCAGCGTTCACCCTGGCTGGCCCTCGTCGCCGGGCAGTCGTACTACTACGAGGTTTTGCACAACACCGGCGGGTCGGGCGCGTCGAGCAATCTCAGCGTCGGCTGGCTGCAAGACCCCACGGGAGCCGCGACGGCTCCGACGACCGTCGGCAACGGCATCGTGCCGGGCTATCTGCTCACGCGCTTCGACTACCCGGCAGGTCTGGTGAGCAGCGGGTCGCTGTTCGCCACCAACCTCTCGCCGCTGCCCGGTGCCATCTCCTCCGCCGCCGGCTCCGCCACGATGAGCCTCAACGCGGGCCAGACCCAGGCGTTGCTGCACTTCAACTACAGCGGCCTGTCCTCACCGCAGACTTCCTACGCGATTTACGGCCCGGACGACCACGGCGCGGACGCCCTGCTCTACGACATCAACGCCGTCGATAAATTCCGCCCGGACCTGAAAACAGCCGACGGCGGTTACATCTGGACCTTCGCCAGCAGCAGCGGCGTTTCCGCTTCGACGATGGTCACCGACCTCCAGGAGGGCAAAGCCTACCTGAAGGTGGAAACCGTCAAATACCCGGCCGGCGAGATCAGCGGCAATTTCACCTCCGTGACCGGCTCGCAGCAACCGCCAACGCCGGTGGCCGATCCGGGCTTCACCGACGACCACACCACGCTGGCCGGCGCGGCGCGTTTCCTCAACCAGGCCGCCTACGGGGCCGCGCCGGTGGACGTGGCCGCCGTCCAGGCGAACGGCTACGCCGCCTGGATCACCAGCCAGATGTCGCTGCCCGCGACCCACGTGCTGGCCGATGTCCTGTCGCGTCCGAGCAACGACATCATCCACGTCTACAAGGCTGATCTGATGGCCGACTGCTGGTGGCGCGAGTCCATCACGGCTCCCGACCAGCTCCGGCAGCGCGTCGCCTTTGCCCTGAGCGAGACGATGGTGACTTCGTTTTTCAACGAGATCGTGCTGGCGGATTACGCCACCTCCCTCGCCTCCTACTACGACACGCTTCTGGACGGCTCCTTCGGCAACTACCGCGACCTGCTCAAGGCCGTCACCCTGCAGCCCGCCATGGGCTATTACCTCAACATGCAGGGCAATCCCAAGGGCAGTCTCGCCACCGGACTGCACCCGAGTGAAAACTACGCGCGGGAGATCATGCAGCTTTTCTCCATCGGATTGAACCGGCAGTGGCCCGACGGCTCGCTGGTCCTGGATTCGCAGGGCAATCTGGTGCCCACCTATGACCAAGACACCGTCACGGGCATGGCGCGCGTGTTCACCGGCTGGACCTTCGCGCAGGCCGCCCCGGCGGCTGGCAAGCAGCTCACCAACTTCAATCCGTCGGCCGATTGGACCGATCCGATGAACCTGGTGCCCGGCTACCACGAACTCGGCGCGAAGAACATCCTGGACAACGTCGTGCTGCCCCCGGCCGCCGGCTACAGCATCGCCACGGGCGGCACCAGCGGCACGGCGTCGGACCCCAGCACCGCGCTGTGCAACGCCTATTGCAACGCCGATCTGGACCAGGCGATTGACGCCATCTTCTACCATCCCAACGTCGGCCCCTTCGTCTGCCGGCAGTTGATCCAGCGTCTCGTCAAGAGCAACCCCAGCCCGGCCTACCTGTACCGGGTCGTGCAGAAGTTCAACGACGACGGCACCAGCGCGCACGTGCGCGGCAACCTGGGGGCGGTCGTCCGCGCGATCCTGCTCGACGGCGAGGCGCGCAACGTGAACACCGCCGCGGCCCCCTCGGGCAAGCAGCGGGAACCATTGATGCGCATCGCCGCCCCGGCGCGCACGTTCCTGTTCACCAACAGCGTCGGCAGCTATAGCCAGAGTAGCCCCACGCTGATGAACATCACCCTGCCCGCCGGCAGCGCGCCCAGCCGGCTCGCCGCGGGCGACAGTGTTTACCTGGACTTCAGCGCCAACGACACCGGCACGCCGCCCGTCGCGCCCTGGGACAACCCGAACACCGGCAACTACACGGTCGCCGCCAGCCCCGCGCCCACCACGACGTCGTATTCCGTCGGAGTGGCGGGGATCAACAACGTGGGGTTCACCGTGACCGCCCCGACCACGGTGACGCCGTCCACGAACCTGATCGTGAAGACCGGCGGACCCAGCATCAACGTGGTCAACGGCACGACGGTTTATCCCCAGGTTTACCTGCAATTCCTGCCCGCTGGCACGGGTCCGGACGGGGTCTACACCTGCGGAGCGAAGAGCGGCAACAATCTCCAGGTTTACACGCCCACCAAGCCCACCGGCACCGGCGTGATCGTACCCGAGATGGGATGCGCTTACTTCGTGGACAACCCGATCAACGGGCAGCCGAACAAGGTCACGATCTTCAACTTCACCAACGCGAATTTCAAGCCGGGCGACAAGCTCTGGCTGGACGCTCCCGGCGGGGTGCTGCCCGTGGGGGTGTTCACCGTGGACACCATCGTGGACGAGAATCACTTCACGGTGAAGAACACGGTGGTGTACTCCCGAAATGCCAACCTTCGCTACGCCTACTTCTATCCGCTCCAGCCGCTGCCGCAATCCCGCTCGGGCAAGGTCGCCGGAGCGACCAGCCGCTTTGACATGGGCTACACCGACGGCAGCCTCACCCAGTCGCCGTTGGGGGCCCCGACTGTGTTCAACTACTTCTATCCGAATTACGAGTATCCTGGCGAGATCGCGGCGGCCAATGTGACCTCGCCAGAGTTCCAACTGACGACGGACACCAACATCGTCACACTGACGAACACACTCAACCAGACGTTCCTCTACTCGGGCAACCCGAATGGCCTGTGTTCGTTCAACAACGGCTCGCTCATGCTCGACCTGAGCACCTACATGGCCGCGCCGTACAGCGTTGCCGATGTCAACGGCGTGACCTCATTGGTGAACACCTTCAGCGACCTGCTCACCGGCGGGCAGCTCACCAGCGCGACGAAGACCCAGATCGTCAATTACATCACCGGCTCGACCACGGTCGGCACCGTGACCAAGCCGAACTTCGATCCCGCCGCGTCGACGAACGTGCGCGACCGCGTGCGCTCCATCGTCCAGTTGATCATGATCTCGCCCGAATACGCCGTCCAACGCTGACACCAACCTGTCCCGGACAACGCCCGGCAGCCGCCGTCCCGCGTTGGCCGCAAAGTGCGACTCAATTCTGATAACCACCCTTTCCCATGCTACCCGAACACTATTCTTCCCTGCGCACGCGGCGCAGTTTCATCCGGCAGGCGTTGTGTGCGACGGTCGGCACGGCAGCACTTTCCAACACGATCCGCGACCTGCGTCTCATCAACGCGGCCATGGCGCAGACCTCGCCGGCCATCAGCGACTACAAGGCGCTCGTCTGCGTGTACCTGCAGGGCGGCAACGATGCCAACAACCTCTTCATCCCGACCATCGCCTCGGAATGGGCCAACTACGCCGCCATCCGCACCCCGGCCCTCGCCATCCCCAATACCGACGGCAGCGGCGCGACCGCGCTCGCGCTCAACAACCTGACCAGCGACAACCACACCTACGGCATCCACCCGGCCGCGCCGGAGCTGCAATCGCTGTTTAACAACGGCAAGATGGCGGCGATCTTCAACGTCGGCACGCTCGTCTATCCGCTCACCAAAGCGGACTACAGCAACCCTCTCGTGGGCAAGCCGCTGCAACTCTTCTCGCACGTCGACCAGACGGTGCAGTGGCAAACTTCCGTTTCC
>CAZZYS010000390.1:0-3995 GCA_964658285.1 uncultured Verrucomicrobiota bacterium | reverse complement strand
GTATGCAGGCAACCGGGCGCTGGGTGGCGGCGCGCGATTGGGCGTCTGGGCAACTCGATGCTCTGCAACCCGGCGACCAGGCGGCGGTCCTCGTCATGCACCCGGTCCCGGCGTGGCTCGCGCCCATGACCGACGACCTGACCCACGTGCGGGCCGTGCTGCGGGACGCGCGGCCCGGATTCGAGAAAACGCGCTACGCTCCGGCCCTGCAACTGGCGAGCGATGCTCTCGCCGCCGTGCCCGCCGGCACGAAGACCCTCGCGTGGATGGCCGACGAACAACGGCTCGGCTGGTTGGGCGTGGACCTAGGCCGCGCGCTGCCCGCCGGGATCAAAGTGCGCCTCGCGCCGCCTGCCCCGGCACCGGGTCGGCAGGCGGCGATTGTCGCCTTGCGCCGTCTGGGGGCCGGGGCGTCCGACGCGCGGCCGGGAGTCGCCGCCACGGTGCGACTCTTTGCGCCGGAACAGGACCGGCGGCGGGTCGCGGTGATCGCTAACGGCCAGACGCTCGCCGAGCAAACGGTTGCCCTGCACGCGGGCGACAACCCGGTGGAACTGCGTTTCACCCTGCCGCCAGACGTGCCCGGCGTGCGCGTTTCCCTCGTCGAACCGGATGACTTGCCCGCCGACGACACTGCCTGGCTGGCGCTGGCTAAACCGACGGCTGGCAAGGTCCTCCTGGACGCCGCGCCGGGCACGGATTTCCTCGCGCACGCGCTGCGCTCCACGCAACGGTTGGAAGCGGGCGGCCTGGAACCCGTGGCTTTGCCGGACGGTCCGTGGCCGCTGGACGCGGTGGCCATCGTGCGTGGGTCCGGGGCGTTCCAACCGCCGCAGGCGGAACACCTGGAACGATTCGTGGCCGACGGCGGGCCGGTCTGGGTGTTCGTCGATGGGTCGCCCGAGCAAAACGCCTTCCTGCAAAAACAGGGCATCGGCGTCGCCCCGCGCGACCCCGCGCCGGACGGCGGCGCGGAACACCTGCGCGACTGGGACCCCGACCACCCGATCCTCGCGGCGTTCGCCGGGCAGAGCCTGCTGCCGCTGCTCAACGTGGAGTTTTACCGTGGGTTCGATCTGACGGGCGGCGCGCTGGTGCCCATCGCCAACTGGCCCGACGGCAAGACCGCGCTGGCCGAATGGAAGTCCGACGGCCGGCGCATCCTGGTGGCCGGGTTCCCGCTGGAGCGTGGCGCGACCAACTGGCCTGCCCAACCCTCTTTTGTCCCGTTCGTGCATCAGGCGGCGCTCTGGCTGGGATCGGCGGGCGCAGCGCGGAGCGATTGGCGGGTGGGCGACGTGATCCCGCTGCCGCCGGGCGACGGCGTGTGGCACGCCCTGGACGCCGCGTCGCCGCCGCCCGACCGCACCGTGAGCGGCAGCGTGCGCCCCGGTGAGCCGGGTCTGTATGCGTTCACCGGCAAGGGGGGAGAACGCAAAATCTATGCGGTCAACACGCCGACCGAGGAATCCGATCTTGCCCCCTGGCCCAATTTTGAGCAACTCGGGGCGCTGGAATCCACCGCGCCACCGCCTTCGACCGAATCGTCATCGCTGGCGTCGGCGTTGCCCATGAACGGCGAGGCGGCGGAAAATCAACAACGCTTCTGGTGGTGGGTGCTGGCGGCCTGCGGGGCTTTCATCCTCGCCGAACTCGCCCTGGCCAACCGCACCGCCCTGTAAACGCACCGACCGCCCCGCCTATGAATTCACCCGTCGCCGCCGTTCCGCTCACCGACCGTTTGCTGCGCCACCACGACCTCTGGACGCGCCTGGGCTGGCCGCTGGTCATCGTCGCGGCCGGTCTCACGGCGACGTTGGGGTTGGATTGGCGGCGGCACCCGTCCCTCGCGCGGGTCGAGCAATGGGGCTACCTGCCCCACTGGTGGGCCGCCGGCGTGGCGCTGACGTTCCTGACGGCCGGGGGCGTGTGGTGGTTGCGCCGCCGCGCCGGGTTGCGCGCCGCGCGACGGCTCGATAAACGTCTGGACGCCGACAACCGCCTGGAGACCGCCGCCGTCCTGCGCGGCGACGCGGGCGCGATGGCGCAGGCCCAGCGCGAGGAGGCCGCCGGGTTCCTCGCCCGTCAACGTGTCGCGCCGCCGCCCCGCGGGCCGCTCCTGGCGCTCGGTGCGCTGGCGGCCATCCTGGTGCTAGCGCACCTGGCCGCGCTGCTCAGTTGGACGCGTCCTTGGACGAGTCTGGCCGCCGCCGCTGCCAAGCCGCCCCCCAAGCCGGTGCCGGCGGCGGTGCCCACGGCACGCATCACGTGGAAGACACCCGCTTCCGAAGTCAAGGCGACCCCCATCGAGGAAGTCCCTCTGCAAGCCCTGGCGACCTCCGCCAGCGGCCTGCGCGACCTGGCGCTGGAAATGTCCGTCAACGGGCAGCCGCGCCTGAGCGTGCCGGTCCCGGCCGACCTTTTGAAAGACCCCGGCGCGCACCCGGTGTCGGCTTCGATCTACCTCGACCAGTTGGAAGTGGAGCCGTTCGACGTGGTTTCGTACTACTTGCGCGCCCAGCGCATCGACGACCGCAAGTTGCCCGAGACGGTTTCCAGCGTGCAGTTCGTACAGATCAAGCCGTTCCGCGAAGATATCCGCGAGGTGCTTGGTAACGAAGGAAGCACGGCCTTCGCGCTCATCGGCGCGCTGAAAGTCGCGCAGTTGCGGCTCATCAAGGAAAATTTTGTCCTCGCTCACTCCGACTTGGATCAGCAGAGCGCGGAATGGAAGAAAGAAAACGCACGCGTGGGCGGGGAAGAAGCCGCGTTGGAAAAGAAGACGGGCGAGGCTATCCAGCAGTTGATCGAGGATGGCGCCCCGGCGGAGATCGTCAATCTGATCACGCAGGCAAAGCCCTTCATGGGGGAGGCCGCGCAGAAGATCGCCGCCAGCGCCAACGGACCCGCGCTGACGCCGCAGGGCAAGGCGTTGGGATTGATCACGGAGGTGGAAAAACTGGCCCGCAAAATCGCCCCGCACGGTGGCACCTCGCACGGCCAGAAGCCGAAGGTCGATGACCCGTTCGGCGACAAGCAGCAGTTCGAGATGAAGCAGCGTTTCAAGACCGTCGGCGGCCAGTTGGAGACGCTCGCCGCCGCGCAGGCGAAACTCGCCGAAGACCTGGCCAAACCGGACGGCGCGGCCCCGTCCGACCCCGCGCCCGCGCCGGACCTCACCCACCCGCCGGACCCGGACAAGATCGAGGGCACGCTGGCCGAACGCCAGACCCAGATCAGCCAGCGCGTCGGTGCCCTGCTCAACGGGCGGGTTTTCAACCCCGAGATCACCGGGCACCTGGAACAAGGGCACGACCGGGCGCGCGAATCGTTGCGTCAAATCGACGGCGGCGACACCCCGGCCGCGCGCGAACCGGCGGCGGTGGCGGCGCGCGAGTTGCAAGCTGCCGTGGACGCCATGAACCGCGTCGGCGAAGAACAGGCAAAGCTGCAACTGGCCGATGCCCAACACGCCTTGAACGAGGCCGCCGACCAGGCCCGCGACGCCACGCGCCAGGACAGCCCCGAGGCCGCCCGCGCACGCGCCGAGCGGGCTGCGAAACAAGCCCGGCAGGCCGCGCGCGACCTGGCCGCGCAGGCGCAGGCGCAGCAGGATACCGGATCGAGCGAGGCGGCCAAGCGGCTCAACGATCTGGCCCGGGCGCTCAGTGCGCCGGAAACGCGCAACGCCCTGGAAAAACTCCGTGCCCAGCCCCTCAGCCCCGAACGCGCGCAGGCCGCCGCCGACCGCCTCCGGCAACTGGCCGAACTTGCCGCGAAGCAGCGCAACCCCGGGCCGCTTTCGTCGGAAGAACTCGCGCGTCTCGTCGAACGGCTGGAACGGGACCGCGCCAACCTGCAACGTCTCGCGTCGAACGATCCGGGAGCGAAGACGGGCGATGCCCCGGCGGCGGAGATACCCAACCCGGGGTCACGACCGGACGGAAGCGAGCCTCCGGGACAGGGGAAGCCTGGCAATCAGCAACCGGGCAACT
>CAZZYS010000389.1:3391-3997 GCA_964658285.1 uncultured Verrucomicrobiota bacterium | reverse complement strand
GCCGGGGTGCAGTCGAACGTCGTCGCCACCAGAGCCCA
The DNA here is from genome assembly GCA_964658285.1 of uncultured Verrucomicrobiota bacterium. GTDB lineage: Bacteria > Verrucomicrobiota > Verrucomicrobiia > Chthoniobacterales > SZAS-18 > CAHJWO01. Next base: position 3,959 of record CAZZYS010000389.1, on the reverse strand, counting down.
GGTCGAGAGCGCGCAGGCGTCGCTGGCCGCCGCCCAGGCGAACGTCGGCGCGAACGAGGCCGCCGTGAAGGACGCCGAACGCGAGCTTTCCTACACGGCGCTGGCCGCGCCGACCGACGGGCGCATCGGCAACAAAAACGTCGAGACCGGCAACCGCGTGCAGGCCGGGCAGGCGCTCTTCGCGCTCGTCGAGCCGGACCTGTGGGTCGTCGGCAACTTCAAGGAAACGCAACTCGCCAAAATGCACGACGGGCAGCCGGTGGAGATCACCATTGACGCCATTCCCGGCCATACATTCTCGGGTCGAATCGACAGCATCTCACCCGCGACGGGGGCACAGTTCGCGCTGTTGCCACCGGACAACGCGACGGGCAATTTCACCAAGGTCGTCCAACGCCTGCCGGTCAAGATCGTGTTCGACCGCGAAGGCACGCGCGGTTACGAGAACCGCATCCGGCCCGGGTTGTCGTCGGTGGTCAACGTGCGGGTGCGCTGAAGATGATTGCTCGCTTTTCTGGTCAGGCCGCCGTGCGGCCGGTCGTCAACAAGGTAGGGATGCCTCTCCGAG
>CAZZYS010000389.1:0-3381 GCA_964658285.1 uncultured Verrucomicrobiota bacterium | reverse complement strand
TATTGTTTCTGGAAAGTTTTGAGCGACGGTCGAAGTCCAGCAGGGAAATTTGGGACTGCCTCGGAGAGGCATCCCTACCTTGGGACGGCACGGCGATGCATCGCCGTGTGGCTGCTCGCGGCCATCAGTCTTGCGACATCGCCGACCCACGCCGCCCCGAAGCCCACGCCGCCGCCGGTCGAAGCGCCCGCGCGCTTCAAGAACGCTCCCGCCGCGCGTCCGATCCCGACGGACCCCGCCGCGCCCGGCGACGCGCAATCCACCGCGCCGTGGTGGCACATTTTTCACGACGCCACGCTCGACGGTCTGGAGCTTCAGGCCGCCGCCTCGAACCAGGACCTCGCCCGCACGGTCGCGCGCATCGATGAGGCGCGGCAGGGCACGCGTACCGCCGCCGCCGGATACTATCCGACGGTGGAATCGAACCTCTCCGTCGAGCGGCAACGCACGACCAACACCGGGCCGATCCTGCGCGCGCAACTCGTCGGGAACGCGGGCGCGTTCGGCGCGGTCCTCGGCGCGGGCGGCAACGGGCAGATTCCGGCCTTCGCCAGCCGGGGACTTGCCGCGACGTTCAACGATTTCCGTGCCCCGCTGACGGTTTCCTACGAACTCGACGTGTTCGGCCGGGTCCGCCACGCCTACGCCAGTGCCCGCGCGAGCGCGCAGGCTGCCGAGGCGGATCGGCGCGCGGTGGCTTTGAGCCTGAGCGCCGACATGGCCACGGGATATTTCGCCCTGCGCGCGTTGGATTCCGAAGCGGTCGTGCTGCGGCGCAACCTGGAATTGCGGCGCGACGCCGTGCGCCTGAGCCAGGAACGCTTCAGCGCGGGCGTCGCCGGTCCTTCCGACCTTGCCCGCGCGAGGGTGGAACTCGATAACACCCAGGCCGACGCCGAGGAGATCACGCGCCAGCGCGCCGAGTTGGAAAACAATCTCGCCGCGCTCTGCGGCCAGTCCGCGAGCACGTTCCGCGTGCCCGTGCGTCCGTTGGAGGATAGCCCGCTGCCGTCGGTCCCGCCGGGTGTGCCGATGCAACTGCTCTCTCGCCGACCCGATCTGGTGGAAGCCGAACGCCAGCTCGTCGCCGCCGACGAACGCATCAGCGTGTCGCGCGCGCAGTTCTTGCCGACGTTCGACATCGAGGGCAACGCCGGCTTCGAGAGCGCGAACGACAACCAGCTTTTCGACGCGCAGAGCCGGGCGTTGTCCGTGTTGGGCCGCATCCATGTGCCGATCTTCGAGGGCGGTCGCAACGTGGCCGATCTGCGCGCCGCCAAAGCCCGGCGCGAAGGCGCGCTCGCCGCCTACCGCGCGACGGCGATCACCGCGTACAAGGAGGTCGAGACCTCGCTCTCCGATCTACGCCAGCGGGCCGCGCAGGCCGAGGCGCGCCAACGCGCCGCGGAGGACGCCGGGCAGGTGCTCGGATTGTCCCAGAAACGTTACATCGAAGGCGCGACCAACTACTTCGATGTCGTCGATGCGCAACGCTCGCTGCTCGGCGCGGAACTCAATCTCGTCCAGACGCGCAACGCACGTTTCGCCGCGACGATTGCCCTCGTGCGCGCCATCGGCGGCGGGTGGTCTTCCGGGCAGGCGGCGGGGAAATAGTTTTTTGTTTTGCATCAAGCTGTCGCCCGTTAACCTCCAGATTCTGACCTCCCTCCTATGAACACCCCCCTTCGCGTCGTCCTCGTCTGCACAGCGATTGGTTTCGTTGGCATCGCCGCCGCTTCGACGGCAAAAAAGCATCTGACTATCCAGCGTGTGCTCGAACTGACCGCGCCCACGGGTAATCCGCCGCCTGCGCAATATAAGATCGAGGTTTCTAATATCGGCAGCGTGGTCCTGTCCGCCGATAAATCCGAGGGACAGGTCGAGATGATCCGCGAGTTTCTTTACCCGACGGCATTCAACCCGCCGCAGTCGGCCCCCGCCGGCAGCGCGACGGTCCTGGTGCCGAGTACACCCACCGACTTTGGCAAAATCAACGTGGGCTGGACGGTGCGCTTCCATGCTCAACCGCACGGCAAACTCGTGTCGATTTTCGGCGTCGCCGATTATGTCGAGGCCAGCCTGGTGCCCGGTGGTTACGGTGCCGTCGCCGGGCCGATCTATGAGGACTACGGAGCCGTGGTGCTGACTCCCAACGTCATCAACGAACCGAAAAGTCAGACGACCACGACGCGGTTTCAGCTCTTCGCGCTCCCGGGCGAATCCTACGAAGTGACATTCTATCGGGGCGCGAAAACGGAAACTCACCGCATCGCCGTCACGGTCGAGTGACCGGGTGGACCTTTCAATTCGGCGAACCCGGTGCATGTTCTTTCTAATATGCACACGACTCCGACCAAAGCCTACGCCGCTCAGAGCGCCACCTCGCGGCTGGCCCCTTTCACGATCCCCCGGCGCGACGCGGGCGCGACCGACGTGGCCATCGAAATCCTCTACTGCGGAGTGTGTCACTCCGACATCCACACCGGCCGCGGCGAGTGGGCCGGCACCACGTATCCCTGCGTGCCCGGCCACGAAATCGTCGGCCGTGTCACCGCCGTCGGCGACGGAATGAGTAAATTTAAAGTAGGCGACCTCGCGGCTGTCGGCTGCATGGTCGATTCATGCCGGACGTGCGCGTCCTGCGAGCGGGGACTGGAACAATACTGTCTCAACGGCTTCACCGGCACCTACAACGGCGAGGACAAGAAACTCGGCGGCCACACCTTCGGCGGTTACTCGACGAACATCACCGTCGAGGAGGCGTTCGTCCTGCAAGTGCCGAAGAATCTCGATCTTAAGGCGGTAGCCCCGCTGCTTTGCGCGGGCATCACGACCTACTCGCCGCTGCACCATTGGAAGGTGGGCAAAGGACAGAAGGTCGGTATCGTCGGCCTGGGCGGTCTCGGGCACATGGGCGTCAAATTCGCCCACGCGCTTGGCGCGCACACGGTGCTCTTCACCACGTCGCCCGGCAAGGTGGAGGACGGCAAAAAGCTCGGCGCGGACGAGGTGGTCATCTCCAAAAACGAGGACGAGATGAAAAAACACTCGGCCAGTTTCGACTTCATCCTGGATTGCGTGTCGGCGGAACACGACATCAATGCCTACCTGAGCTTGCTCAAGCTCGACGGCACGCTGTGCCAGGTCGGCGCGCCGGAGAAGCCGCTGCCCGTAGCCGTGTTCAACCTGTTGCTGCCACGGCGCAACTTCGCGGGCAGTGCCATCGGCGGTATCCCCGAGACCCAGGAGATGCTCGATTTCTGCGGCGAGCACGGCATCGTCTGCGATGTGGAAATGATCACGATGGATCAGATCAACGAAGCCTGGGACCGCGTGGTCAAGGCGGACGTGAAGTACCGTTTCGTCATCGACATGGCCTCG
>CAZZYS010000388.1:0-4007 GCA_964658285.1 uncultured Verrucomicrobiota bacterium | reverse complement strand
GGCTCGTGGTATCCGACCGTGCCCAGCCGCTCTCCGGACAAGCCGGCGGCGGCCTGTTTCAGCGGATCACCACCGTCGTCCCGCGCGGGATGATCTCGAACAACTTCTTCGCCACGTCCGAGGGCAACCGCACGCAGCCGTGCGACGCCGGGTAGCCCGGCAACACCCCCGCGTGCAATCCCACCGCCGAGCACGACAACCGCAGGAAATATGGCATCGAGGCGTTGTGGTACAACGTCGAGTGCCACTCCGTGTACTTGTGCGTGACGACGTATTTGCCCGGCGGCGTGGGCTTGTCCGTGCGTCCGCTGGAAACCTTGGTCGTGAGAAGTGTTTGGCCGTCGCGCGTGACCGTGGCGCGCTGGGCCGTCAGGTCGATCTCCACGTTCAGCCGCGCGGCGTCGCTCTGCGGGGTGACGCCGATGAGCATCTGCATGGCCGACGTGTCGTTGCGCTCGGCGGCGATGTCGAGTGGCCGGGTGTCCGAATGCGTGCGCGCCTCGCAGTTGGCCTTCGCCTTGATGAGAAACTGCATCGCGTCGATTTTGCCCGCCGCCGTGGCCAGCATCAGCGCCGTCGCGCCTGGGTCGCGCAACAGCAGTCCGCCGCGCGACCTGGGCGAAAACGTCGTCAGGAGGCCATCGGGCAGCGGCTGCGGGACCGGACAATCGACCTGCACGCCCTCGTCCAGGCAGCGCTGCAGGGTGTTGAGGTCGCCCGTGGCGGCGGCGACGAAATAATCGGCCGTCGGCACCACGAACCGGGGGGTAGGCGCGACTTCCGCCGTCTGGACGGTCACCTCCGCCCGGGCCGTGGGGACGGCCGGCAGACCCAGCGCCGCGAGGGCGAGCGCGGTCAAACAGCGGGACAGGATCGAGCGAGGCATGGACAGAGGGATTCCGAACATGCCGTTATAGCAGCAGATGCCTTGCCGGGTCAACAGGGTGCGCGCGAATTCGAGATCGATGCCTTTTGACGAATGCCGTCTACTTACGCCTCCGCAGGAACGTCCTTGGCCAGCGCCAGGTCCCGGCAGCCCTTGAGGTCGAGCTTGCCCGAACCCAAGATGGGCAGCGCCTCGATGCGCTTGATCGTGCGCGGCACCCAGAGGTTGGGCACGCCCAGGCCGGCGAGTTTCGTGCGCAGGTCGGACTGGCAGATGTCCACCGTCGAGAGCATGACGAGCGCCTCGCCTTTCGCCTCGTCGGGCACGCCGACGATCATCAACAAACGCTCGCCCGTCGCGGGCAGGCCGAGCGCCTCGTGGACCTTGGTTTCCACCGTCTCGTGGGGCACCATCTCGCCCGCGATCTTGGAAAAACGCGATTGCCGCCCTTCGATAAACAGGAACCCGTCCTCGTCGAAACGCCCGAGGTCGCCCGTGCGGAACCAGCCGTCGCGGATGACCTCCGCCGTTTTCGCCGGCTCGTTCAGGTAACCCTCGAAGATGTTGGCCCCGCGCACCCAGAGCATCCCGGTGTCGTGCAAGCCCAGGTCTTCGCCGGTGTCGGGATCGCGGATGCGCGCGGCCAGACCCTGAGCCAGTTTGCCCACGGAACCCGGCCGGTAGGCGAATTGGGTCGTGTTGCCCGCGTCGTTGAGACTGACATCGGGCAGGTTGCAACTCAGCACCGGCGAGGTCTCCGTCAGGCCGTAGCCTTCCATGACCTGCTTGCCGAACTTCTCCTCGAACGCCTCCGCGATGGCCTTCGGCAGCTTCTCCGCGCCCGTGATGACCAGCCGGACGCTCTGGAGCTGTTCCTTGTCCACCTTGCGGATGTAGGACCGCAGGAACGTCGGCGTGGCGATGAAGAGCGAAATCCCGTACCGTTGGACGAGTTCGGCGTTTTTGGCCACGTCGAGCGGGTTCGGGTACGTGATGGCGCGCAGACCCTCGATGATCGGGAACCAGAGCGTGACCGTGCAGCCGAAACTGTGGAAAAACGGCAGCGACGCCAGCACGCCTTCGCCCTGTTTGAGGTTCACCAGCACGCGGAACTGGGAGATGTTGGCCATGATGTTGCGGTGGCTCAGGACCACGCCCTTGGGCTCGCCGGAACTGCCGCTGGTAAAGAGCAATACGGCCTCCTCGTGCCCGCCCAGGCTGCGGATGCCCAGCAGTTTGGTCAGCATCCACCAGGGCGTCACCGCCACGATCCCGCGCCACAGGCCGATGCGTTTTTTGAGCGGGGGCAGGAGTTCGTTGAGCAGGAGGACTTTTTCCGGCCACGGGAACGTGTCCATCTTCTTCTGGACGATGCTGGCCGTGATGACCGTGTCGATCCCCGCACGGCTCATGGCCGACTCCAGCGCGGCGCGGCCGGAGGTGAAATTCAGGCTGACCGGCACCTTGCCCGCCAGCAACACGGCGAGGTTGGCCAGCACGCCGCCCTTGCTCGGCGGCAGGACGATGCCCACGCGTTGGCCGGGGATGCGCTGGCGAATCTCCTTCGACAGGACCGCCGCCGCCGCCAGGAGCATCCCGCGGGTGAGCGTCGAGTGGTCCATGCCGTCCACGACCGCGATTTCGCCCGGCCGGTGCTTGAGGCCGCGCACACAGGCCTCGGCGAGGTTGCGGCGGAGGGCGGGACGGAGTTCGTAGCTGGCCTCGCCGAGGTCGAGCAACCGCTGGCGCACCGTGGCGACATCGGCCGCGTCGGGCGCGAGCGGTTCGCCGAAGGCCACCGTCACGGGGTAGGGGAAACGCTTGGGCAACTTGCGGAAAAACCGGCCGCCCTCGAACGAAAAAATGGACCCCCAGAGCTGGTCCATCCACACGGGGACCACCGGCGCGGCCCCCTTGCGCGCGATGATCTCGAAACCTTTCTTGAGCCTTAGCAGGGTGCCGGTGCGGCTCAGTTCACCCTCGGGAAATACGCAGACGACCTCACCGGCCTGGAGACGTTCGGCCGCGGCGCGGAGTCCTTCCTTGGCGTGCGCGGCCGAGATGGGGATCGTCTCGAAAATGCGCAGGATCGGGTTGAGCACCGGGTTCTTGTAGATCGCGTCGAAGATCAGGAAACGGATCGGCCGCGGGCAGCTTATTTGCAGGATGATGGCATCGATCCAGGTGATGTGATTGGGCAGCAGCAGCACGCCGCCCGTCGCCGGGATGTTTTTGAGTCCGACGAGGTTGACGCGGTAAATCAGGCGAAAGAAGATCGTCCCGAAAAATTGGATGGTGCGAGCGAGAAAAGTCCGGACCGCCGAGGGGGGCGGCAGGGTGGGGGAGGCAGGCGGGGTGCTCATGGCGGGGAAACGGGAGAAAAGGGAAAGACCGGTGCGGGGCTGCCGTCAACATGGCAAGTTCCCGTCAAAACGAAAATCGATAAAACCGCGCCGGTTATCAATTTTCCGGCGGGATGAACTCACTCCTGCATCAGCGCTTCGTAGCCTGCCTGTGTAAAGTGATGGTCTCCCGTGAGAGCCTGCGTCAGGCGTTCGTCCGCCATGACGACGAAGGAGAGGCAATCGGTCAGTGACCAAGCCTTGTCGGGGCGGCTGGCGTATAGAACGAAGCCGCGTTCGAGCAATTTCTCGGAAGCTGGCACAATGCGCGTGTTTACGGCGAGGTGCAGATCGGCGATGAAACTGGCGGCAACGGTTCGCCCGCCGGGCATGTGCATGGCGTCGGCAAGTTCAAGCAACACCCAGGCAGTCGTTACCACTTCCCGGATGCTGGAACCAGACGACCAGCGGTGCGCCGTTCCGTATGCGGCGTCGCGTGGGTTGAGCAAAGCGAGGTAGAAATACGTGTCCGCGAAAACTCGCATCACAAAGGTCGGCGCTTGCGTCCGTGGGCAAGTTCATTGTGCCGCTCCGCCGCGTCGGGCGGCAGAGAATCCACCGTGCCAGCATACTTCAGCATCCAGGTCATCGGATTGCCGTCTTTTTCGTCCGTCGCGGTGTCGGGCAAGGTGACCTGCACCTCCGCGCCTTCGGCAACTTCCACGTTGGCGGGCAGGACGATCTGGTGATTATGGACGCGCGCGGTGATGGTCACAGTA
>CAZZYS010000387.1:0-4008 GCA_964658285.1 uncultured Verrucomicrobiota bacterium | reverse complement strand
CCCGCGCAATCTGCCAGGTGCCTGCTAATCAAGGCGTTCGCTTCGGTTCGCTCCACGCCAGCCGCCGCGTGGTAGTAGACTCCATGGTCGATGCCTGACCGATTTCCGTCCCGGTACAAGCGCTCTGGATGGGCAACCTGGCGTCCGTGGCCGCCGTTTTTCCGGTCCCAGCTATCGGTCATCGTGACGGTCCGCTGCCATCGAAAAGTTTGTCGATGCATCTGGCTAGTGTCTCCCGCAATGAGGTTTGCAAAATTCTTTTGCGTAGGCACTTATGTAATATTCATTATTGTAAATTCGTAGCTACGCCCTGTCTGAGCAGGTCATTCGTGTGGTTTTGCACCTCAACCGCACCCCGTGTGGACCGCACATAGGGAGGTGAGGCGAATCCTTCAACGGACACCAGCCTGTTGGCGCGACCGCCTGCCGCGCTCGGCCATGCGCCCGGTGCTATCGGATCGTCGGAAGCCGATCAGAAGCATTGGGCGGCGGTACGGACAAGGTCAGCGGCCCCGGAAGACGCTACGCGTGGAACCCAAGCCAAGTTTGCTACCGCCAAGATCGCGCACGAAGCGCAGATTACTGTGGCGTCGGCGGCCTTGCTAACCTCACGACAAAACCCGTTCTGCTAAACCACCGTTTCTAAAACCGTGAGATTGGCAGCGGCCTTTGTTGCGCTTGCTTTCGCTCGTATCTAGAAAACGTTGGTGACAATGACAAAGCTGATCGGCATCGAGGAACATTTTTTGACTGCTGGCATCCGCGCAGCCTGGGCCGCCTCCGCCATCGGAACAGAAGGTACCGCAGCGTTCGACCGGGGTGAGATCGAAGAGCGGCTCGATGATCTCGGGGAAATGCGGCTGGCGCTGATGGACGAAGGCGGCGTCGATGTGCAGGTCCTCTCCGTGACGACACCCAGCTTGCACAACCTCGAAGCGGCGGAGAGCGTGCCCCTGGCGCAATGCACCAACGAGCTGTTGGCTGCCACGGTCGCCAAGCATCCCACCCGCTTCCAGGGCCTTGCCACCTTGCCGACCGCCGCCCCCGCCGAGGCCGCACTTGAACTGGAGCGCGGCGTGCGTCAACTCGGGCTATGCGGTGCCATGCTCTGTGGCCGCACCCGCGAGAAACACCTGGATCATCCGGACCTTCGACCGATGCTTGGCATGGCGGCCAAGCTCGGCGTCCCCCTCTACATCCACCCGCAAATTCCGCAGCGGTGTGTGCGGGAGGCCCTCTACTCGGGCTTCGGCGAACCAGTGGACACGGCGTTCGCCGCGTTCGGGCTGGGCTGGCACTACGAAGCCGGTATCCAGTTCGTGCGGCTGATGCTGGCCGGAGTGTTCGACGAGTTTCCTACGCTGCAAATCATCCTCGGCCACTGGGGCGAGGTCGTTCTGTTCTACCTGGAACGGCTCAACTCTCTTGCCAGGGTGACCAAGCTGCAAAGACCCGTCGCCGACTACTTCCGGCAGAACCTGTACGTGACGCCGAGCGGCATGTGGAGCCAAGCGTACCTGCAACGTGCCCTGGAGGTCGTCGGTCCCGAGCGCATCATCTTCTCCACGGATTATCCCTACCAGTACCGGCCGGGTCGCCCGGGGCGCGCCTTCTTGGAGGCAACGACGCTCTCCCGGGAAGACAAGGAACGATTTGCCCATGGCAACTGGGAGCGGCTGGTAAGTTCGGTGTCTCCATGAGGCGAGTCCGCAGCAGCGGTGCAGATTCGTCAGAAAAGTCTTCGAAAATCTCCGTTTACGACAAAGGTATATTCACTGCGCCTGCGAAGCATCAAAGGACCGTCTTTGACGCACGGCACATCGTCGTGCGTGAACTCATTCTAGTCGGGGGCATGTCGCAGGTTCGAGCCCCGACGCGCTAGGTCAGGTGTAGGTCGCCATTCCCTCTGCCCGCGACGTTTTGCCGACGTAGCCAAATTCTCGGCGCGCGGCCCCGTCATCAACCGTGAACTCCCGCCCGATCATCCGCGCCAGCGACCGTGACATCGGCGGGTCCACTTTTGAGAGCCGGACGGCGGCCACGATCTCCATGATGCGACCCAACGTGAACGCCAGGCCGTAGGGGACCGAGCGGAGCCGGTCGATGGACAACCCGTTCACGCCGGCGACCGCGGCGACGAAGGCCCGGAAGGTCGTGGGCTCCCGGTCGGTTACGAAGTAGGCTCTCCCGCCGGTGCCTCGTTCGATCACGCACTGCACGGCCTCGATCACGTTATCGACGTGGCAGGTGGAGAACGGGTACTCGCCGCGGTTGACGAAGGCGAACTGGCCGGACCGGATGGCGCGGGGCAACTCGCGGCTGAACGCGTCGCCCGGACCCCAGATCAACGGCGGCCGGAGGGCAATCGTGCGGAACCCGGGCCGGTTCGCCGCCAGCACCAATGCCTCCCCCTGCGCCTTGCTGGCGATATAACCCGAGAAGCTCTTCGGAAAAGTAGGGGCCGCCTCGTCAGCGCTTCGGATGGGCGAGCCCCGGTCGTCCATGATGATCCCCGCCGCGCTGATGTGGACAAACGTCTTCGCGGTGGCCCGTTCCGCAGCCTTCAGGAGTGCTTCGGTGCCCATCAAGTTCGTGCGGAAATAAGGGGCTCTTGGTCCCGCGAAGCGGAAGTAGGCCGCAGCGTGAACGACGGCGTCGACCGTGGGCAGCGTGAGCGTCTCGGGATGTTCGAGATCTCCCCGGACCGGGGTCGCCCCCAGTGAGCGAATCTTCCCGTCGGACACCTCGCTCCGCGCGAGGGCAAACACGGTGTGGCCGTCGGCCGCGAGCCGCTTGATCATGCGGGATCCGAGAAAGCCGGAACCCCCGGTAATGAACAGGTTCATTTGCGTTTTCCTTTTGGTTTAGGATTGAAAATGGTCGCCAGTGCCCGGTCGCGGAGACCGTCGATGACAAGCGGGTCGGGCGTCCGCTGCCCTTCGGCCATCACGTACAGAACGGCGGCAGCGTGCGTAGAAGACCAGAGGAGATCGGCCGCGACCTCAGGTTCCATGGCCAACCTGCCCTCGGCTGCCAAGCCTTTCATCCGTGCCGCGAAGAGTGCTCGCGCCTCCTCGGCGGCAGGGATCCTGGCCCCGAGCAGGAGGCGGGAGATCATGACGGCGTACAGCCGTGGGCGATTGGCAGCGAAGCGGACGTAGTTGTCCCAGCCCTCCCGCAGGGCCGTCTCCCCGTCCGGCTGTTGGTCAGCAACCTTCTTACTCGCCAGGTACTGCTCGAACGCCTCGGCGATGGCAGCGCTCAGCAGGCCGTCGGCGCTGCCGAAGTGATGGTAGAGGGTGGGGGCAGTCACCTTAGCGAGGGAGCAAACCGCCCGCGTCGAAAACTCCGCCGCCCCATCCCGTTCGATGATTTTCAAAGCCGCGGCTACCAGTGTCTCCCGTGTGCCCATACAGGGACTGTAGCACTGCTACAGCGGTGTCTATAGCGATGTTATACGGCAAACAGTCTTGACGTTAAAAAATCGCTGTGAGTGCTCGTGTATGTAAGCGCGCGATCGATTGGACGAGGCTTGTCTTATGCGAGATGATGACTACAATACCCTCGGAGAGAGCCTGTAGCGTAATATTCATTTTTATAAATAGAATCGTCGATTCCTGACTTCGAAAGGCGCGATTATTCTAAATTCGTAGAAACTGTGGATTATGGCTAGCGCGCGGTCCTCCTCGTAGGAGGTCGTCAGCGTGAAGCCCGCCGAGCCGCAGACCCCGTGAATCCATTCTCGCGCCCCGGGGTAAAAAGCTTCGCCAGTGGTTGTGAATGGCAGTGGTTTGGAGCCTCGCGACATGATCTTTGCGACGAGCCGTCATGGTAATCGCTGATCGAGATTTACCTCACTTCCCTTGACGCGACTGATTCTTTCGCGCACTGCCAAAATTTCTCCGCGGCGGGACTCAGTTGTCCTTTCAGAGCGGCGATACCGAAGATGGTTGCTTCAGGACTCGGGATCACCCGCAGAAGCTTGACGCGCGTTCCCGCCATGTCGGC
>CAZZYS010000386.1:0-4037 GCA_964658285.1 uncultured Verrucomicrobiota bacterium | reverse complement strand
CCACCGTGTTGGTGCTCAACCGGCACTGGCAGGCCATCGCGGCGCGCACGCCCGCCGACGCCTTCGCGCAGATGATGACCGGCGCGGCCTGCGGCCTGGACATCGACGCCAGCGACGGCGCGCTCACGCCCGTGCGCTCGTGGCCCGAGTGGATGGCGCTGCCCGTGCGCCCGGCTGACCGCTTCGTGCGCACCGTGCGCGGAGCCATCCGCGTGCCCACCGTGCTCGTGCTCTGCCGCTACGACCGCGTGCCCCGGCGCCGGCCGGCGTTGAGCGCGCGCGCCATCTGGGAGCGCGACGGGCGGCGCTGCCAGTACACGGGCAAGGTGCTGGCCCCGGGCGAGGGCAACATCGACCACGTCGTGCCGCGCAGCCGGGGTGGGACGACGACGTGGGAGAACTGCGTGTTGGCGTGTCGGCAGGTCAACAGCCGCAAGGCCGACCGGACGCCCGAGGAGGTGGGCCTGCGCCTGCTGCGCGCGCCCAGCGCGCCGCGCGAGCTGCCCGTGACCATGCTCCTGCGCAACAGCCACGGCATCGCCGACTGGGAATTGTTTTTGGCGGCCCGTGAGGCGCGGTCGGTCGAAACCGATCAACAAGCCGCCTGAGTAGTCGGGCGGTGGTTGAACTGTAATGGCGCATTCCACCGCTCTCATCTGGGTTAGATGCCTCATTACACACCACGATGGCGTGTTGTTTTGCGTCAAAAGGGCGTTTACTGCTTGTTGGCGATGCTCGCGCCAAGTGTATGAAAGCGACTTTACCTAGCCGTGACCGACCGCCTGTTCTGTCGCCAGGCTGGTCACTCGCCGTCACCATCGCCTTCTACGGTCTTGCTCTTGTAGTAGCAGTTGGCGTCGCCTTCACCTTCCAGCAGCGCGGCGAGAGCTTTCTCTCGTCCCTGTACTTCGGCGCGTTTGCTGGCACCATGTGCTCGTACTTTCTGCTCCGTGCCTGCTATTTGTGCTTCCGTTGGTTTCGCCGCTAGCCGTCTATCCACCCGCATCGCTTAACAACGCGCTCCAGCGAACAGAGGCTGGCGGTCGGCTTTTTCTTGCACTCCACGTCCTCTTTCGCCAGCCTCTGTCGCTGAGCTTGGAGGCGTCAGGCGACTTCCGCATTCATGCTGACCCTTGAACAGCAACGCAGTTGTTTCGTCGGGACGTGCGTACCCCTTCGGTTCCTCGTCCAGCCGGATCGCCGCGCCCGCAAGGTTCCCGGCATGGAGAGTTTCTCCGACTCCGCGTGCTTTCATCGCCTGCGCGATCTCACCTGGGCTATCGCCAGCCTGGAGATGGCCGCGTGTCTGAGTGCCGAGCAATCCGCCGCGCTCGCAGAGTTCGAGAGCGTTTACCACTCGCTGCCTTGGCAGATCATCGCTGCCTATCCACACATCAGCGAGCTACCCAGCGACGACCTTTCATCCCTTGTTCCCGCTGGCGAGCGCCTTCTACATCTCATCACTCCGTAGTCCACGCCCACTCCCGTTGCCTAACAGCGCGCTCCAGCGAACAGGCAGCGGCGGGAGTGTCTTTTCTGTATCCAAGCCTTGACTTCGCCGCTACCCGTCGCCTGAGCTTGGAGGCGTCACGATCTCTATTCCCCCTCAACGCATGAAACCACTGCTTTTTGATCTTGCACTGTTCGGGTTTCTCATTTCAGCCCCCCTCTCTAGAGGGCAAGAGATCGATCCGTCCGTCAAGGCGGAGGAGCACACCGTGGCAGGCGACGCTGCAAAACGTTACTTCGTTATTACCCACCGCTTGGTACCAGCCGACATTCCAAAGGAGTACGCCCTGCTTCTCGTTCTACCTGGCGGTTCAGGCAGCGCGGAGTTTCTGCCGTTCTGCGCCAATGTGATCACCGCGGTCGGCACGCCCAAAGATTTCATCGTGGCGGAATTGGTCGCACCCGTCTGGGGAAAACTGGATGAGTCGAGCGTTGTCTGGCCGGGCAAGGCATTTCCCAACAAGGAAGCCCGGTTCAGCAGCGAGGAGTTTGTTGCGGCGGTCATCGCCGATGTCAGCAAATCCTACCCGATTCATCCCGGCTGGGTTTTCACGCTGGGCTGGTCGTCGAGCGGTCATGTGCTTTATAGTTGCTCCTTCGAGAATCCACAAATTCACGGTTCGTTCATTGCTATGTCTCGTTTCCAGCCAGCTTGGTTTGAGCAGGCTGAAAACGCGAAGGACAAACGATATTATTTCTGGCACTCGCCTGACGAGGTCATCTGTCCTTACACCGAAGCCGAACTGGCGGCTTCCCATCTTTCCAAAATGGGCGCATCGACTTTGCTCAAGAACTACAAGGGAGGGCACGGCTGGGTGCCTTTTACTTTCTACGCTGATCGCATCAAAGAAGCTCTCGAATGGTTTCGGGCAGATGCAACCGCTGCTCTCAAAATGGAAAGGGAGATCAAGGAAGCGAAGGCTGGCAGATGATTTGCACGGTCAAAAAACTTAACCACGCGCTCCAGCGAGCAGAGGCTGGCTCCAAGGTTGAGTTTGTTCTCGCCAGCCTCTGTCACTGAGCTTGGATTCGCGGGGCGTCATCCACGCGGTTTTTCTTTTCAGGCGGTTCTTATTTGGGCATTCTCGCCCGGTGCCGACCGTCCCGCGATTTGGCCCCTTACCGTTTCTTCTTCTATGCTGAGACCGCCACGAGCCGCCACACGTCCATGTCGAGCGCGATACCAGCAAGACCAAGTTTTGGCTCGACCCGATCCCACTGCAGTCGAGTGCCGGGTTCTCACGTTCCGAGATCAACGACATTCAGCGATTGATCGTAGAGCACCGGAAGCTATATCCACAAGGTTGGCATGACTACTAGCTGGACCGCACCAACACAAACCAAACGAAACCATGAAGACAACATTCACCATCCTCGCCCTCGCGTTCGCCGCATCCGTTCTGCCCTCTTACGCTGACTCTACAGACGCTGCCACACAGAAGCCCGGTGCGGGTCCGACATTTCAGTTCGGTCAACTGACCGTTGCCTTGTCACAAACCAATCCAGCAGGCAGCATCGCGGTGTCCACCGACGGCGACGTGAGCTACTGTGCAAAGACCGGGGTGGAGAACTTCACGGGCAACGCCAAGATCATCGTGACCGCACCCGGCCAGAAGCCCGTCACCATCTCGGGCGAGAACCTGACGGTGACCATTCCGAAGTAGTTTCTCGAAGTTGGGGGCGGCGTTTAATACCCGTCACAGCGCGCCTGACAGCAACTGTGATGTTCGCTTGACGGTATTGGGAACGAGAATGTGGCGAGCGTAAAAGAGCTGCTTCCGCGTCACGGCTGCTCGCGCAAGCCGACCGCCTTGCGCACGCGTTGCATGACGTGGCTGGCACTCGCCCGCGCCTGCCGCGCGCCGTGGGCCAGCACGTCGTCCACGTAGCCTTTTTCCGCGAGAATCTCTTCCCGGCGTCGGCGCATCGGCGCGAAAAACTCCCACACCGCGCCGAAGAGTCGCTTCTTGAAATCCCCGTAGCCCACCCCGCCCGCGCGGAATTCCTCTTCCATCTTCGCCACGTCCTCCGGGCTGGCGAACAACCGGTACAACGCCACGACCGTCGAACCCTCCGGGTCCTTCGGCGCTTCCACCGGCGTCGAGTCCGTCACCAGCCCCATGATCTTTTTGCGGATCGTCTTCTCGTCGGCGAAAATCTCGATGGTGTTGTCGTAGCTCTTGCTCATCTTCTGGCCGTCGAGACCCGGCACGATGGCGGTTTGTTCCTGGATGCGCGGCTGCGGGAGCTTGAAGGTCTCGCCGTAGATTTCGTTGAACTTCGTGGCGAGATCACGCGTGATTTCCAGGTGCTGCTTCTGGTCCCGGCCGACTGGCACCACGTCGCTGTCGTAGAGCAAAATATCCGCCGCCATCAGCACGGGATACGCGAAAAGCCCGTGCGAGGCGGCGATGCCGTGGGCCAGCTTGTCCTTGTAGGACGTGGCGCGTTCGAGCAACCCCATCGGCGTGACGGTGCTCAGAATCCAGGCGAGTTCCGTGACCTGCGGCACGTCGGACTGGAGAAAA
>CAZZYS010000385.1:0-4053 GCA_964658285.1 uncultured Verrucomicrobiota bacterium | reverse complement strand
TGCCGTCCGGTGAAAACGACAGCATGCCCCCGCCGTAGAGTTCCTTGACGGGTTGGATGGCCAACGGCTTGGCCCCGGCAGCGTCCCATAATGCCACGTGGATGTTTGCACCCGCCCCCGTGAATCCCGCCACCAACTTGCCGTCAGGCGAGAAAACGACCGCTTCCGCGCCGTCGTCGTCCGCGTTAGGGTTCACGAGCGGCGGACCGGCGGGCTTGCCGTCGGCGGCACCGAACACCTGCCAGGAACGACCACCGGCCCCGCCCGCTGGTTTCTCGAAACGACCCGCGATCAGGCGGCCGTTGGGTGAAAAAGCCACCGCGATCACCCCGGCAGGCAGTTCGACCTCCGACCGGCCGCTGACGGTTTCCCAAACGCGCATTCGCCCGTCCAGGTTCAGCGTCACGAACAACCTGCCATCGGGAGAAAGCGCCACCGTGCGTTCCCAGTCGAGCGGGCCGCGCGGACCGCGCTTGCCGTCGTCGGCGCTGACGGCGCGCTTGGTCGCACCCGCGCGAGGGTTAGCCCGCGCCGGCGAGTCGGGATAGGCCGCGTTCGGTGTCGGGGCCGCGGCGTTTTGCGCGCCGACCGGCAGCGCGGGGGCGAGCCAACCGCAACACGCGGCGAGGAGGATGGAAGTTCTCATGGGCAGTTGACAAACGTGGCGAGCGCACCGGCCACCCAGGTCGGCGCGGGCGCGGCCAGCACATCGGAGTAATCGACCAGGCGCAGGTCATGGACAGTCGCACGCAAATCGCCGCCGAGTAAATGGACCACCACCGGACCGGCATCGCGGAAATCCGATTTCGCGGCCTCCGCGTCTTTCAGGAAACCGCCGAAATCGCGCGCCGCGAGCCGCTGGAACCCGTCATGCACGCTCGCCAGAGCCCATCCGGCCGTGGCCGGGTCGCCGTGCGCACGCAGGTCGGCGGCCGGAGTCTCGTAGCCGACGCCGTGATGGATCGGGTCCGCCGTCGCCACGAGGAACGCCCCTCCCGGGCTGGTGCGGAGCGTGCAAAGTTCGTCCATGCCGGGGAGATCGGCGGGATGTTCACCCGTCAGAAACGGAAACCGGCGCACGAGCCGCAACGGCCGTCGGCCTTCCCGGTCCGCGGCGGCGCCGAGCAGCGCGCTGAAGCCGTCGAGCGAAAATTCCTCTTCCCAATGCCTGCGGTCACCCGGCGCGCCGGGACCGTGGACCCGCCGCAACTCGGTCCGCGCCTGTTCACCGCCGCCCCGCGCGTCGCGCACGAGCGCGCCGTCTTTCACCCGCGCGCCGTGCAGCACGCCCAGAGCCAGCACGGTGTCGCAGCCGGAACGCACCGCGGCCAGGGCGGCGGCGGCGGCGAGTTCGCCGGAAGTTTCCAGGCGCGTATGCGGGAACACCACCGCATCCGCGCCGTGCAGCAGGTCGGGTAATCCGAGCGCGTCCGCACGGTCCAGGCACGCTCGCAACCCCGCCGCGCCGAGGCGTTCGCGTTCGTCGGCGTAGAAGTTCTTCCAATCGCGGGCTGTCTTCATGCAGACGGGACCTTATCACACAGACGCTCGCGGGCATGGGAGAACACGGAGAAGAAAAAGGCGGACGAGCCGCCCTGCCAGCCAGCGTTCATTTTGCCGACGACGGATTCCCGGCTTACAGTCCCGGCACGTTTATGCATTCAAGCCTGCCGCGTCTCGCCGCCGTTCTGTTGCCCCTCCTGATGACCACCTCCCTCCCCGCCATCGACGTTCCCACGCCCGACCCCGCCACCGGCACCAACCCGCTCGTTCTCGACCCCGACGCCGCCAAACCGCCCGTGACCGAACGCAAGCCGAAGACCGTCGGCTTGCACGGCGACAAAATTCAGGACCCCTATTTCTGGCTGCGCGAAAAGACCAACCCCGCCGTCATCGACCATCTCAAGGCCGAGAATACCTACACCGCCGCGGTGATGGCCCCTTTCAAGGCTTTCGAGGACAAGCTCTACAACGAACTGCTCAACCGCATCAAACAGACCGACGTGACGGCTCCGTACCCACAACGGGGTTACTGGCTCTACGCCCGCACCGAGGAAGGCAAACAATATCCCATCCTCTGCCGCAAGAAAGGCAGCGTGGACGCGTCGGAAGAAATCGTCCTCGACGTGAACAAACTTGCCGAGGGACAAAAGTTCATGGCGCTGGGTGATTTCGACTACAGCGACGACAACACCATGCTGGCCTACTCGACCGATGTGAACGGCCACCGGGATTACGACTTCCACCTGAAGAACCTCGCCACCGGCGAGGAGATCAAGACGCCCATCGGCAAGGTCGCCGGCATCACCTGGGCCGCCGACAACAAGACTTTATTTGTCGTCACCGAAGACCCGGAAACCAAGCGTTCCGACAAGGTGTTTCGTTACACCCTGGGCGAAAAAGCCCCGACGTTAGTCTACGAGGACAAAGACGAACTCTTTGACGTGAGCGCCGAGCGTTCACTCGACGGCGCGATGATTTTCATCGGATCGGCCAGCAAGCGCACGACCGAATTCAGCTACGTGATCGCCGATTACCCGAAGACCGAGCCGAAACTCATCGTCGCGCGCCGCAACGAGATCGAATACTACCCCGAGCACCGCGAGGACCTGTTCTACATCCGCACGAACGACGGCGCGAAAGAATTCCGCGTCGTGACGGCCCCGGTCGCGTCCCCGGAGGTCGCGCAGTGGACGGAAGTCATCCCTTCCCACCCGGGGGTCAAGATCGAGGAGTTCCAGCCGTTCAAGGAATATGCCGTCATCGGCGAACGCGCCGAGGCGCTGCCGCGTTTCCGGGTGTACCACTTCGCCACGAAGAAGCTGGAAACGATCCCGCTGCCCGAGGCCGCGTACGACGCGGGCGCGGACCACAACGCGGAGTTTGACGCGGGCGTGTTCCGCTTCAACTACCAGTCGCCGGTCACGCCGCTGAGCATCTTTGAATACAACTTCGCCACGGGAGAACAGAAACTCCTCAAGCGCAGCGAAATCCTCGGCGGTTACGACGCCTCGCGGTACACGGTCGAACGCGTGCAGGTGAAAGCCGCCGACGGCACACCGATCCCGTTGGACGTGATCCGGCGCAAGGATGTGGCGCTCGACGGCAAGGCACCGTGCTGGTTGTACGGTTATGGGTCATACGGTATTTCGGAAGACCCGACGTTTTCGTCCGCGCGCATCTCGCTGCTGGAGCGCGGGGTGATCTACGCCATCGCGCACATCCGTGGCGGCGGCGAACTCGGCGAGGCGTGGCACGAGGGCGGCCGGATGATGACCAAGAAAAATACGTTCACCGATTTCGTCGCGTGCGCGGATTATCTGGCGGACAACAAGTACACGGCGCACGACCGCCTCGTGATCGAAGGCGGCAGCGCGGGCGGCCTCTTGATCGGCGCGACGCTCAACCTGCGGCCCGACGTGTGCAAGGCGGCGGTGCTGGCGGTGCCGTTCGTGGATGTGCTGAACACGATGAGCGACGCCACCCTGCCGCTGACGACGAGCGAGTACATCGAATGGGGCAATCCGAACGTCAAATCGGAGTACGATTATATCAAGAGCTACAGTCCCTACGACAATCTCCGCGCGGCGAACTATCCCGACATCCTGATCCTGACCTCGCTCAACGACAGCCAGGTGCCCTACTGGGAACCGGCGAAGTACGCGGCGAAGCTGCGCACGCTCAAGACCGACCACCACCCGCTGCTCATGAAAATCAACCTCGACGCCGGCCACGGCGGAGCGTCCGGCCGCTATGACCGACTGCACGAGGTGGCGTTCGAGTACACGTTCGGGTTGGCTTCGCTGGGGCTGGTCAAGTGAACGAGGCGACCGGCATCATTTCGTGATGATCTGGCCGTTGTCGAAACGGTAGAAGAAGCGGTAGCCGTTCGTGTTGTAGCGGCCCGGGTTGGCCGGGTCGGGATAATAGTACAGCACCGTGTTCAGGCTGAAATCGTAGAGGTACGGGAACGGGAAAGTGGATGACGTGTAGAAAAAGCCGCCGCTCTTGAAGTCGTACAGATACACGCCGTCGTCTCCGTCGGTGCTCGGA
>CAZZYS010000384.1:0-4071 GCA_964658285.1 uncultured Verrucomicrobiota bacterium | reverse complement strand
CAAAAGCAAAAAGGCAAAACGCAAAAGGACGCGGCGGGAACACGCGGGCGGGGCACGGGACGGAATCCGCTTCCGTCATTTGTGTTTTGCCTTTTGGCTTTTGCCTTCCTATAGTCGGTCCATCGCTATGTCCGATCCGCGCTGGAAGCCGTCCACCGTCCTCGCCGCCACCGTTGGCGCAGCCGTCCTTTGGCTGGGCGTGGGACACCCCTCCGTCGTCCACGCCGCCGACCCGACCCCTGCCAGGCAGAAATCGGGCAGCGGCAAAAAGGACAAACCCGACAAGCCCGCCGCTTCCCCCGCGGACGCTGACGCGCCCTCGACCGCCGCCGCACCCGCGTCCACCGCCACGTCGGCGGTCCCTGAGGCGACGCCCCTGACCACTGCCGAGATGGCCGAAGCCACGTCGCTCGACACCTTCACGGTCCCGTCGCCCGGCGAACTCTTCGCCGCGCTCAACAAGCAGTGCAAGCCCAACTGGACCGCCCAGGCCCGCGGCCCCATCAACACCGCCTACAAGGACCGCGCGCAGGCCGCCCTCAACCTCGGCGGACTCATCGCCGACGGCTACATCGCCGTGGAGGCGCAGGACGCCCAGCAGGTCAAAAACATCGGCCGCGACATCCTCGCCCTCGCCAAGACCCTCAGCATCAGCCAGGAAATCCTCGCCCGGGCCGCGAGCATCACGGCGTTCGCCGACGACAACAACTGGGCCAGCCTGCGCGAGGAACTCGAATCCACGCAGAACGAGGTCAAGCAGGCGATGGAATCGCTGCACGACGACGATCTCATCACGCTCCTGAGCATCGGCGGCTGGATTCGCGGCACCCAGGTCGTCAGCGACGTGGTGCTCAAGAATTTTTCGCAAAACACGTCCTGCATCCTGCGCCAGCCGGCGTTGGTGGAGTTCCTGCGCACCAAGCTCGATAAATTGTCCGCCCGCAGCAAGGACACCGCGCTGCTGAAGGCCGTGGACGCCGGTCTGGCCGACATGGCGAAGACCGTGTCCTTCCCGCTCGGCGCGACGGCCCCGAAGGAAGACGTGCAAAAGCTCCATGAACAGGCGACCAAGCTGGTGGAACAGATCGCCGCGAAGTGACCGTACCCTTGATGAAAACTTTGCAGCTTGCTCCCCGTGCCCCGTTCCGCGGCGCTTTCATGGCCATCTACCTGTTGGCGATGGTGGTCGTCGGCGTGACCCGTTTGATGTTTGCCGCCCCGGCCGAAAGCGAGGGGCAGGTGGAATCCCGCGAGGTCGCCCTCGAAATGGCCGGCGGCTTTTCCAACGACGGCTACAAAATCCGTGACGGCCACTGGAGCGGCCGGCTCCAGCCCAACGAGCCGCAGCGCGTGGTGGTCAATCTCTACGCCGGCAATCAGTATTGGTTTTCGCTTGGGGCCACGGATAAATCGAAAAAGGTGTCCGTGACCGTGTTCGACGAAACCGGCAAGCAGGTGGAAGCGGAAGAGTTTTTCCAGGACACCAAGCGTGCGGCGGCGGGGGTCTCGCCCGTGGCCAGCGGCCCGTATTACGTCAGCGTGCAACTTTTGGACGGCGAGCCGACGGATTTTTGTCTCGTGTACTCGTACAAGTAGGGCAAAAGGGGGTTACGGCGGCGAGTGGGCAGGCACGATGGAGCGGCACGACGGCAGGCACTTCGCTTTATGGCATTTGATTCGATCCTCACGGAAACGACGCAGAAATTCGACGGCCCGCGCGTGCGGCAATTCTCCGTGTTCCTGAAGAACAAGGTCGGTGCTCTGCTCGAAGTGGTGAAGCTGCTCAATCGACACTCGGTCGATGTGGTGGGCCTGAGCGTGCAGGATTCGACGGATTCGTCCATCGTGCGCGTCATTGTCAGCGACCCGGAAGTGGTCGAGGCGCTTTTCAAGGACAACGACATCGCCTTTGGGGTGTGTGAGATGGTGGTCGTCGAGATGGAAGAAGTGGCGACGGGTCTTGCCCGGCTGCTCGCGTCCCTGCTGGCGGCGGAGGTGAATATTTATTTCAGCTATCCGCTCCTCACCCGGCCCAACAGCCGCGCTGCCCTCGCATTGCACGTCGAAGACCACGAGTGCGCGGCGAGTGTGTTGGGTGGCGATGGGTTCAAGCTGCTGAGCCAGGCGGATATTTCGCGGTAGCGTTCCAACTGGGGATATCTGCTGATGATCCAACCGGCGCAAACGGTCATCGCACCGTACCTCGATCCCGGCGAACGTCTGCTGTGGTCGGGTCAGCCGCTTGGCGGGGTACGGTTTCGCGCGCAGGATGCGATCCTGATCCCCTTTAGTCTGGTGTGGGGTGGGTTTGCGGTGTTCTGGGAAACGATGGCGCTGACGATGGTCCGCGGACACGCGCCTTTTCCGATTTCGTTGGTCTTCCCGCTTTTCGGTCTGCCGTTTGTCGCCGTCGGGCTGTACATGATTTTCGGGAGGTTCTTCGTTGATGCGCGCACTCGTGCCCGGACGTTCTACGGCGTAACCAATGAACGCGTGATCATTCTCAGCGGCCTTTTCTCCCGGCAGGTCAAAAGTCTGCAACTACGTACTCTCTCAGACGTATCGTTGAACGAGCGCAGCGACGGGAGCGGCACGATCAGTTTCGGCGCGACAAACCCCTTTTCCATGTGGATGGGGGCAGGTGCGTCGTGGCCGGGCGCGGGACGTTTCGCCCCGCCGGCGTTCGACCTCATCGAGCGCGCGAGAATTGCTTACAACATCATCCGCGATGCTCAGAGGCAGCCATCAGTGCCGCTCTGAGCGGCTCTCCCGGAAGAGAAGAACTGTTCTTGTCCGAGGTGGACGGCGCTCTCCGAGCGGCGTTGGTCCTGATTGCGGCATAGCCGCCAATAGTTCGAGACGCCTGCGGCGTGCGGCAACCAACGCCGCTTGGAGAGCGCCGTCCACCGATCAGAGAAAAGCCTTGTTGATCTCAAGCTACGGCGTGGGCACCAGCCCGCGTTCAGGCCGCCTTCTTGCGCAGCTTGGAATGCAAACGATTCAGCCACGGGTTAAATAACGCGCCCACCTTCGCCGACGCCATCAGGCTGGCGACCGATCCGCGCGAAATCTTGAGCCGTTCGGACGACTCCAACGGCGAAGTTTTTGCGAGTAGTCCGAGCGTTTCCAACCCGATGAGCACCGGCAGCGCACACGCGTAACGCAGCTTGCGCGGCGTGAGCGCCTTCACGTAATCCCAGGCGGCGTCGAGGTGTTCGAGCGCCTCCTGGCGCATGGCGTCGAGCACCGGACGGGCGCGGGCCGGTTCCTTGAGGAGGTCCGCCGCCGCGAGGTCGTGGTCCGCCAGCAAATCGGCGGGGATGTAACAACGTCCGTTCGCCAAATCCTCCGGCAGGTCGCGCAGGATGTTGACCATCTGCAAACCCTGTCCGAACCGCCGACCGAGCGCGAGCATCCCGGTTTCATCGAGCTTGGACCAACCCGCTTCGAGGTGCCGCTGACAGAGCCGCGTCCAGAGTTCGCCGACGCAACCGGCGATGAGGTACGTGTATTCGTCGAGTTCGGCGGCGGTGGCGAGAGACTTGGGCGCGGCGGCGGTGGCGTCGCCGAAACGCAGGAGATCGAGTTCCTGCGCCCGGCCGATGCGGGCCAGGGTGCGGCGGAGCTCCCAGCGGTCGTCGGTGGGCTGGGCTTCGAGCCAGGCGAGGCAGCGTTCGAGTTGTCCGAGCAGTTCGCGTTCGCCGTCGTGCTTTTGCTTGGAAACGAGGTCGCGGGTGAGCGGGCGGATGATTTCCGGGTCCGGGCCGTATTTGACCATGTCCAGCAGGGCGCGCAAGTGTTCGAGCCGCGACCCGGCGGGAACGGCCGGGGTATCGGCCACCGTGTCTTGGGCGCGGGCGACGAGGTAGCCCAACGTGATCGGCTCGCGCAGCGGTTCAGGCAGCAGGTGAATCGTCAGCGAAAACGAACGCGACACCGACGCCAGCAAATCGCCGCCGAGGTCGTCGAGCGGATTGCCGTCGCCCGCCGATGAGACGGGAGCAGGTTTGTCCTGCGTCTTCGGGGCTTCCTTGGCTTCCATCTCCTTCGTGGAGCCGTAAAAGTGGGATA
>CAZZYS010000383.1:0-4093 GCA_964658285.1 uncultured Verrucomicrobiota bacterium | reverse complement strand
CGCGGGCGTCGGCGCGGCGTCGGGTGAGGCCCCCGGCGAGGGCGAAGCCGCCGGTGCCGCCGAGGGGACGCCACCGATCATCAACTCGGTGCCCTTCGCGTTGTCGGCGGTGTAAAGCGTCAGCACGCCACGCGGTTGGGCCAGTCCGTAGGTCGCGGCGTCGGCCTTGTCGTCGGCGACGAACTTGGTCACGGTCAGATTCGTCACCTGGGAAAGGAGGTCGTTGATCTTCGCGTCGTCGCCGCGCGCGGCCAGGGGCTTGGCGATCTTCCAATGCGTGCCGTCGCGCTGGAGTTCGATCTCGACCGACGCGTTCTTGATCGTGAACCGGGACACGTCCGTGGCGGCGAGATCGACCACGCGATGGTCGCGCCAGGAGTTGATGTCCTTTTGGAGCAGCTTCTTGAGGTCGTTGGAAGTGATCTGCACCTGGTCGGTGCCTTCGATGCGGGCGTAGGTCTTGCCCTCGATGGCGGTGTCGTTGCCGAAGAGGAGTTCGATGGGTTTCGCGTCGCCTTTGCGGGTGACCAGCAGGCGGACGTGCGGGGCCTGGAGGCCGTATTCCTGCAACTTGGACTTGTCGTCCGCGCTGACCTTGAAAGTCTCGTCCGTGTTCGCGGTGTCCAGTTCGGTCATCACCTGATCGATGAGCGACTGGTCGGCGCGGTCGGCGACGGGCGACTTCATGCGCCAGTGGTGGGTCTCTTCCTTGGCGAGATCGATCTTGAGATCGTGGTCGGTCACGGTCAATCCCGTGACATCGTCGCGGTCCACGACCAGCAGACGCTTGGCGTCGGAACGGGACTCGCGGGTGCCGGGCTGTTTTTGCTCGTAGAAGTAAAAGAACGCGACGAGCACGGCGGCAACCGCCAGCAGATAGAGGGTGGGTTTCGAACTCATGGCAGGGAAAAGAAAAACGGAAAGGAACGCACGCGGGGGAGGGGGGAGGGGGACCGGTCAGGACCGGCGACGCCACCACCACACCACGAAGCCCAGGAGCGCGCACACGCCGGGGATGCCGAAGATCAAGATCGAGCGCAACTCGCCCATCTGTTCCTCGGGGATGCTCAGGACCGTCGCCCTGACCTGCTTGGGCGGGATGCCGATGAGGGCCTCGCGTTCCCCGAGCCAGTTCACGCTGTTGATGAACAGGTCGTACATCTGCTGGTCCATCGACTCCGGGTCCACGAAGCGCGCGTTGCCGAAGACGATCATGCGCGAGGCGGTGACCTGCACGCGCTGGTCGCCCACCGCGCCTTTTTCCACGGTGGCGGCGACGTAGAGCGGCGCTTGCTTGTCCTTGGCGGGGTCGTTCTCGGCCCCGGTGTTCTCCATGTCCTTGTAGTCCGTCTCGCCCCAGAAACCCTTGGCCGCGATGAGCAGCGGGCCGACCTTCAACCCGGAAGCCGCCCCGGCCTCGGGCGTGAGCGACAAGGACTGCGTGCTGCCCATGAACAACGGCGTCAACTCGGAGAGACGCAGGGCAATCGGGGTGTCCCCGGCGAAAAGCGTGAGCGCACTGCTGATGAGGCGGCGCACGCCGAGTGCGTTCACGACGCCGAGGATGCGGTCGTCATCGGGCCGCACACCCAGGCGAGTGAGGAAATTCGCCAGGTGCGGGGTGACAAAGTCGGGATTGAGCAGGACGAGCAGCCGGCCGCCCTTGTCCCAGTAATCGGAGAGCAGCTTGACCTCGCGGTCGGTCAGATCGTACCGCGCGCCCATAAGCATGACCACCGTGGCGTCGGCGGGGACGGCGTCGATGTTGAGGAGGTTGAGTTCCCCGACGGTGAGATGCTCGGACGCGAGCTGGTCGCCGATGGGGCCGTACTGCTTGCCCTTGGCCAGGCTCGGCTCGCCGTGGCCCTGCACATAGTAAACGGTGCTTTTCTTGCCCTCGGTGACCTCGATGAGTCCGGCCGTGATGGCCTGTTCGCCCGTGAAGGCGGTGACCTGCGGAGCCGTCCCGGTCATCTCGTTGCCGGGATCGATCTCGGCCATCTTGTCCTGCGAGATGACCTTGGTGCGGCCCTCGCAATCGAGGATCACGACGTTTTCCTGCTGGGCGAGCTTGTACTTGGTCTGGAGTTCGGCCGCGCGGTTGTAGTCGCGGAACGGATCGGTAATGTCGAGCGTGACGTACTTGTTCTGCGTGTTGCGGTACTCGGTGGCGAGGTTCGCCACGTCGCCCTGGAGCGGTGAACGCTCGCTGATGAGCACGATGATCTTGACCGGCTTGTCGAGGCCGCGCAGGAACTGCTTCGTGCGGTCGCTCAGGGCGCTGCGGTGTTCGCGGCTGACGTCGAATCGATGGAAGTGCTTAAACGCGTAGCCGTTGACAACGAGCAGGATGAACGCCGCCAGCACGATTTGCACGAGGACGTTCGTGCCGATGGTCAGGCGGCGGCCGAAGCCGGCGCGAGACGGACGCCGGGACTTCTCGGGCACGGGCGCGGCGGCGGGGGTGGGATCGACGGGTTTTTCCGTGGCGGGTTCAGCGGCCATAACAGGGGAAAATCAACGGGTTAAAAATCAGCGGACAGGAGCACGGCGGACCTACGCCTTCCACTTGCGGTACTGGAAGATGTGGTAGGTGAGCACCTGGAGGAAAACCGTCATCGTGACATAGAAAACGATGGCCTGGGTGTCGATGAGGCCGCGGGAGTAGTTCCGCATGTGGTCGAAGCTGGAGAAGTACGCCACGATGTCGCGGACGCCCTGGCTGATGTTGGGCAAGACGATCCCCAGCAGCCCGGCGAAAAACACGAGCAGCACGAGCACCAGGGTGATGACGGCGGCAATGATCTGGTTGCGCGTGACCACCGAGGCCAGGCAGCCCAGCGACAGGTAGAACATCCCCATGAGCAGCAGCAGGAAATAGCCGCTGAAGTAAAGCCCGGGCGTGGGTGCCGCGGCGTTCCCCGTCACGTACTGGTAGACGGCGAAATGCAGCACCGTGGGCAGCCACAGGACGATGTAGAAAAGCAGCGCCCCGGCGAACTTCGAGGCCACTACCTGCCAGTCCTCGACCGGCGCGGTCATCAGCGTCTCGATGGTGCCCGATTTGAACTCCTCCGAGTAGAGCCGCATCGTGATGAACGGGATCACCGGCAGGAAGACGAACCAGAAGATGATGTTGTAAAAGAACGCCTCCGTCAGCGAGACATCCGACGGGCCGTGGACCAGCGCGGTGAGGACAAAGAAGGTGTTGAAACCGGCCAGCGCCAGGAAGAAACACAGCACGATGTAAGCGATGGGCGAGTAGAAGTAGGACTTCATCTCGCGTTCGAGCAGGACGAGGAATTTTCTCATGGGAAACGAACGGGGAAAAGGGGGACGATGATCTCAGGGCAATCGGCAGACAGGCAGCGACGGGACGACCGGCTCCACGGAGGGAAAGTCCGGCCGGGTCCCGGTGGCGTTTACTCCGCGTGCGTGATCTCGACGAACACGTCTTCGAGCGTGGCGCGACGGCGGGAAAGCTCGCGCAGGGACCAGTGCCGGTCCACGGCGAGACGGTAGATTTCCGCGCGGGGGTCCGCGCCGGCATCGACCTTCAAGAGGAACCCGCGATAACCCGCGCGCTCGCTGCCGTCCGCTTTTCCGGCGCGGGCGTTGCCGTTGCCATCGGCGGCGGCGTTTTCGGCGGCCATGACGGAGCCGACCGGCGGCGCGGTCTCCAGCACGACTTCCTTGATGCCGGGCACCTTCTGGAGTTCGGCGATGCCGTTGTCCGTGGCGGTATCGACCTCCAGGCGGATGTTGCCGACGGCGCGCAGGTGGCTCAGGAGGTTTTGCGGGGTGTCGCTCGCCTCGATCTTGCCCTTGTGCAGGATGATGACGCGCGAACAGGTCATTTCCACCTCGGGCAGGATGTGGGTGGAGAGCAGGATCGTGTGTTTCTGGCCGAGGTTCTTGATGAGGTCGCGCACCTGCCGGATCTGGTTGGGGTCCAGGCCGATGGTGGGTTCGTCGAGGATGAGCAGGTCAGGGTCGCCAACGAGGGCTTCGGCCAGACCGACGCGCTGGCGGTAGCCTTTGGAAAGATTGCCGACGAGCTTGCGCTGCACGTCGTTGAGGTCGGTCATCTCCT
>CAZZYS010000382.1:0-4107 GCA_964658285.1 uncultured Verrucomicrobiota bacterium | reverse complement strand
TGCTCCTGTCCGCCGGCGAGCGCATCTCGATGGCGTTGTTGTGCATCGCCGTGCGCGAACTCGGCGGCGACGCGATCTCCTTCACCGGCAGCCAGAGCGGCATCATCACCAACGACCGCCATTCCGACGCGCGCATCATCGAGGTCCGCCCCTTCCGCGTGCAGGACGAACTCGCGCGCGGCAAGATCGTGGTGGTCGCGGGCTACCAGGGCGTTTCCTACAAGAAGGAGGTCACCACCCTGGGCCGCGGCGGCAGCGACACGACGGCGGTAGCGATGGCCGCGGCGCTTGGCGCGCGATGGTGCGAGATTTGCAGTGACGTGGACGGCGTGTATTCCGCCGATCCGCGCGTCGTGCCAGGGGCGCGGCGGCTGGGCGAACTCAACTACGAGGAAATGCAGGAGATGGCCGAAGCGGGCGCGCGGGTGCTCAACGCGCAGGCCGTCGAGTTCGCCAAGGAACGCGGCATCGCCATCTACGCGCGCGCCACGGCGCAGCCCCCGCCGGAGCAGGCGGGCGGCGCGGTGGACGGCACGGTGGTCCGGCGGTTCGCCCCGCGCCAACCGGGCAGCGTCGCGGCGGTCGTCAGCGAACGCGACGTGCTCGTGCTCCAGACCGAAGGCTTCTCGAACCTCGACGTGTTGGCGTGGATGGAGACGCGCGGGATTTGCGGCAAACAGCTCCACGCGACGGCGCTCAAGCCGCCCTTGGACGGTTCCGGCGCAGGGGATGCGCTCAGCGTCGTGTTCTCGCGCGAGAATCTGCACGAGGAACCCGTCGCACTCCGACGCGGCTTCGAGGAGTTGATGGGTCACCGGGCGAATTTGCGCGATGACCTCGGCGCGGTCAGCGCAATCGGCACGGGCATCAACGCGAGCTACCGCAACCTTCTCTCCGGCAGCGCCTGCTTGCGCGACGCGGGCATCCCCGCGCGCGGGATGGCGACCTCTTCGTTTCGCATCACCTGGTTGGTGGATCGTCCGAGCCTCGACGATGCAGTTCGCCGTTTGCACGCCCTCTACCTCGAAAACTCCCCACCGTTGGTTCCGTAGCCCCGTTTCCCGGCCATGAAAATCTTTGCCTCGCTCCTCGCGGTCCTCTGCCTGCCCCTGCTCGCCTCGGGTCAAACCGAGTTCGTCCCTCCCGGTCCCGCGCCGCTTCCCAACGACTCCGCACGTCCCGCCACGTTTTCGACCGACCCCATCGGACACATCTACGCCGAGATCGAAACTTCCAAGGGTCTGATCGAGGTCGAACTCGACTTCCAGTCCACGCCGCTGACCGTCATGAACTTCGTCGGTCTCGCCGAAGGCACGCTGCCCTTCTGGAACCGGCCGCTCGGCCAACCGTTCTACGATGGGCTGACGTTCCACCGCGTGGTCAAAGGTTTCGTCATCCAGGGGGGTGACCCGCTTTCGGCCGATCCGACGACGCCCCCCGACAAGCTCGGTGAGGGCGGTCCCGACTATTCGTTTCCCGATGAGTTCAGCCCGGGCCTAGCGCACGACATGGCAGGCGTCCTGTCGATGGCCAACGATGGGCCGGACACGAACGGCAGCCAGTTTTTCATCACGCTCGCCGAGACCAATCGCCTGAACTACCTCCACAGTGTTTTCGGCCAGGTCGTGCGCGGGATGGAAGTGGTCAAGCAGATCGCGCCGGGCGACCGGATCGTGCATGTTACGATCAGACGCACGGGCGCGGCGGCGGAGGCGTTCCGGGCGGACGCCGCGCGGTTCGAGGCGTTGAAAGAGGCAACGCTGGCCAAACGCCACCCCGCCGCGCCGGCTGGATACTCTTACCTCCTCGACGGGACGCGGTCGTTGCCCGACTTTCGGGTGAAGAACTTCAATTACAAACTCGCCAACTACGAGCGCGCGACCGGCCACCGCATCGTGGTGCGCCTGTGGTCGTACGACACCGAACCGCTTGGAAATGTCCGGGGCCACGCCGTGAAAGGCGTCGCTCGCGATTTGGGATTACTTGATGGTGGCGACAACGTGTTGGCGTGCTACTTCCCAACGCCGGGTGGGTGGATCACTCGCCTCGGCGAAAAGACTTATCCGGCCTTGTTGGGCGCGGCGGGGACCACCGAAGAGTTGATGGCCAATGGGGTGATGCACGACCGCAAAGCCGCGCTCGTCGCTCGCGCCGACGCCTTGGCGCAGGAAGGCAAACTCAAGGAGAGCGTGGACGCGGTGCTCGACACGTTGATCCTCACGCTCGACGACTACACTCTTCACCAGCGTTAGCCGACTCGTTCATGCGGTAGGTGCGCCCCTTCCAGGTGACGCCGCGTTGCGTGCTCAACCGCCAACTGTTCAACCCGATGAGCAGCGACAGCGCCTGACCGACCGGGTGCAGCCAGACGCCCGTCCAGGACGTGCCGAATCGCGCCGCCAAAGCCCCGCGCAACGCATACAGCCAGCCGACCTGCAACACCGGCAGCCACCACCAGCGCCCGCTGACCCACGGCAAGCACGCCCAGACGAACGGCAGCACGAGCCCGAAGGCTTGCAAAAGCCCGAACACCCAGAACGTCGCGGCCGATTCCGCGAAGGCGGCGCGCAGGTTTTTGGTGAATCCTTCCCAGACCTCGGCGAACGACGTGTACATCCGGCAACTCACGAGTTGCGAACCGTCGCAGTTGACCAGCCGCATCCCCTCCGCCGTGCGCGCGGCCACGAGGCGGCCGAGCGCCACGTCCTCCACGAGATGGTCGCGTGCCGCCGCGTGCCCGCCGATCCGCTCGTAGGCTTCCCGGTGAAAGAGGACGTACTGCCCGTTCGCCGCGCCCAGCGTGGCGAGACCCTTCGCGGACACCCGGCGCGCGTAGTGCGGGTGACGCTGGAGCCGGTGCAGGACGCGGTGGGGCAACGCGCCCAGCAACAAAACGTACACGAGCGGGATCACCGCTTTTTCGCTCCAGGTGCCCGTTTCCTGCCGGGGCCAGGCGGAGAGCAGCGACGCGCGCGTGTCGATGGCGTGGCCCACGCACGCCCCGAGTGCCCCGGGCGCATGGACCGTGTCGGCGTCGGTAAAAAGAAGGTATTCACCCCGCGCCTCGGCGGAGAGTTGGTGGCACGCCCAGTTCTTGCCGACCCAACCGGCGGGCAGCGGGCGGCCTTGGACCACACGGCGGGTGGACGTTTTTTCGCGCGACAGGCCGAGATCGAGGACGATGCGCGCCGTGTCATCCTCCGAATGGTCGTCGAGCACGACGATCTCGTAGTTCGGATAATCCTGCGCGAGGAGCGAACGCAAGCAGGGAGCGATGCGTCCCGCCTCATTACGCGCGGGCACGAGGACCGAGACCAGCGGCGCGTCGGCGGCGTTGAAACGTCTCGGTCGCGGAGTGACGAAGACTCCCCAGTTCAGGGCGATGTTCAGTGTCACCACCAGCAGAAACACACTGACCGCAAGGTGATAAATCAACATCCAACTCATCGGGGGCACGACACCGTAACGCCGCCACCGGCCGGCGCGAAGAAAAAACCGCCGCCCGGCGCGGTCGGCCGGACGGCGGTTGTGAAGGGTTCAGGATTTTAGCCGCGATCAGCTCGCCGCCGCAGGCTCACTGCTGCTGCCTTGCGGCTCGACCACGTGGAAAGCGAGCTTCCCACCGGCGGCGGACACTTCCAGCGTGTCCCCGGCTTTGATGCCGCCACGGAGGAGTTCTTCGGCGAGCGGGTCTTCGAGGAACTTCTCCACCGCGCGGCGCATCGGCCGCGCGCCGTAGGTCGGGTCGTAGCCCTTTTCGATGAGGAACTCGTGCGCCGACTGGTCGAGCACGACGTGGATCGCCTTCTGACGGACGCGCTTCGTGACCTTGGAAACCTCCAGGTCCACGATCCGCATGAGATCCGTCCGGTTGAGCGTGTGGAACACGATCTGGTCGTCAAGACGATTGAGGAACTCTGGCTTGAAGACGCGTTTGGCCTCCTCCAGGATTTTGCTCTTCATCGTGTCGTAGTCCTGCTCGTCCTTCGGTACGCCGAACCCGAGCGACATTTGCCGCTTGATGAGTTCCGCGCCGACGTTGGAGGTCATGATGATGATCGTGTTGCGGAAGTCGATCTTGCGACCGAGCGAATCCGTGATCTTGCC
>CAZZYS010000381.1:0-4116 GCA_964658285.1 uncultured Verrucomicrobiota bacterium | reverse complement strand
GGCTAGAGGCTGTTATGAACTTGTTAGAGGTGGAAGCGGGTGAGCAATAAGCTAGCGAAGAACAACCAAGTCAGTCCAGCCAAGGTAGTGGGCAGCCGTTCGTAGTCACGGGCCAAGCGTCGGCAGCGGGCGATCCAGCCAAAGGAGCGTTCCACTACCCAGCGCCGGGGCAACAGAACGAAGCCCTTTTTGGCCTCGGAAAGTTTGACCACTTCCAATGCGATGCCGTGCGCAGCGGCCGCTTCGGCCGCTTTGTCTCCCGTGTAACCTTGGTCCACGTAAGCGAGTTGCACCTGGTCGCCGGTGGCCTCCTGCACAGCCTGCGCCAGCACCGCCACCTGATCGCGCTCCTGTGCGTTGGCGGCGGTGACGTGCAAAGCGAGCAGGTGGCCGAGCGTGTCGACGGCCACGTGCGTTTTGCTGCCCTTTTTCTTTTTGTGCCCGTCGTAGCCCGCGCGGGCACCGCTCTCCGGCGTACTCTGGAGAGTGCGCCCATCGAAGATGGCGGCTGAAGGGTCTGCCGTCCGCCCGGCCACCAGACGCAAAAGCACCCGCAGGTCATGGCACATCGTCTCAAAGACACCGGCTTTGATCCAGCGCTGGCTTTGCTGATAAACCATCTCCCAGGGCGGCAGGTCGTGCGGCAACCCGCGCCACGGACAGCCCGCCCACACCAGGTAGCGCAAAGCGTTAAACACCTCGCGCAGAGCGTACACACGCTGCTGGGCGTCTGCTCGCAGCAGGCACAAGTAGCTGACCACAAACGCCCACTCCTCGTCGTTCACATCACTTTGGTACGCTCGCCGCCCTGAAGGTTCGTTCATCCATGAACTTACCTCAGCCCACGCACGAGTTCATAACAGCCTCTAGCTGTGGGCGAGCTTATGCGGGTTACACCTGATAGCGAAGCCGCCACGCTCGGCGCATCTTGCCTTCGGTAACTCATGCCGATCAGAAGACCAACGGAAGAACGCCCATGCTCTACAACGTCAAAACACTCACCGGCTATCAACTCTACAGCCTCGACGGGGAAATCGGGCACGTGAAGGACTTCCTCTTCGACGACCGGCATTGGACCATTCGCTACCTCGTCGCCGACACGGGAAATTGGCTGACCGGCCGGCAGGTGCTCATCTCGCCCTACGATCTCGTCGGCGCACTCCGGTTGGAGCAGGACATCTCCGTCGACCTGACGCGAAAACAGATCGAGGACAGCCCTTCGCTCGACAGCGACCAACCTGTTTCCCGGCAATTCGAGGATGACTACTACCGATATTACGACTGGCCGATGTACTATAGCGGCACCTGTGCGTGGGGCTCCTATCCCTATATCATGCGCGATCGTGAACAATCGAGAGAACTTACCCAGAGGGAAAAATCGTGGGACCCCAACTTGCGCAGCACTCACACGGTGAGCCGCTACCATATTGAAGCCAATGATGGCGGCATTGGCCATGTCGCGGATTTCATTCTCGATGACGAAACCTGGGCCATTTGTTATCTCGTGGTGGACACGCAAAACTGGTGGCCGGGTAAGAAGGTGCTCATTTCACCGCAATGGCTCGAGGACGTGAGCTGGAGCGAATCGAAGGTCTTCGTCAAACTTTCGCGCGAAGCTATCAAACAGGCACCGGAATACATGCCGGACACGCTGCTCGACCGGGACTATGAGGACAGGCTCCATGGGCACTACGGGCGCAAGACTTATTGGGCCGACGAGTTGGTTGCGAAATAGCATATTCGGTGAAGCCAACGCGGAAAAGGTTTCGCCATCCGGAGGTTTGAACAGGAAAAGCACGGTCATGCCCGCAACCTTGCATCCATCCGACGTTCACCAGCCAAGGCCGACAACGGCTGCACCCGGGCCGGGCAAAACGATCTACACCTGTCCGATGCACCCGGAGGTGCGGCAGGACCATCCCGGCGACTGCCCGAAGTGCGGTATGGCGCTGGAACCCGCCGCGGCCACCGCAGGCGCGGACGACGGAGAGCATGCCGAACTGCGCGACATGACGCGGCGATTTTGGATCGGGGTCGCGCTCGCGCTGCCGGTGTTTCTCCTGGCGATGTCGCACCTGATCCCGGCGCTGGGCAGACAGCCCTGGGTCAATGGCCAAATCTCTCGCTGGACCCAGTTCGCTCTCGCCGTCCCCGTGGTCGGTTGGGCGGGCTGGCCGTTGCTGCAACGCGGCGGGCACTCCCTGGTGACCCGCCGCCTGAACATGTTCACGCTCATCGTCATCGGGGTCGGCGCGGCCTTTCTTTTCAGCGCGGTGGCGATGCTGTTTCCTCAACTTTTCCCCCCCACGATGCGGCACGACGGGAAAATGCCGATCTACTTCGAGGCGGCGGCGGTGATCATCGTGTTGGTACTCCTCGGGCAGGTGCTCGAACTCCGCGCCCGCAGCCGCACCGGCAGTGCCATCAAGGCGTTGCTCAATCTCGCGCCGCCGACTGCGCGCAAGGTCTCGCCCGGCGGCGACCAGGAAGTGCCGTTGGATCAGGTGCAAGTCGGCGACCTCTTGCGCGTCGTTCCAGGTGACAAAGTGCCCGTCGATGGAGCGGTGACGGAGGGCCACTCCAACGTGGAAGAATCCATGCTGACCGGCGAACCACTGCCCGTGGAAAAAATGGTCGGCGACAAGGTCACGGGCGGCACCGTCAACGGCCCCGGCAGTTTCGTCATGCGCGCCGAACGCATCGGCAGCGATACCTTGCTCGGGCAGATCGTCGCGATGGTCGCCGAGGCCCAGCGCAGCCGCGCGCCCATCCAGGGGCTGGCGGACAAGGTCGCGGGGGTCTTCGTGCCGGTGGTGCTGTTGCTCTCGGTGGCCACCTTTGTCGTGTGGATGTCCCTCGGACCGGAGCCGCGGCTCGCCCATGCCGTCGTCAACGCCGTGGCGGTCCTGATCATTGCCTGCCCCTGTGCCCTCGGCCTCGCCACGCCCATGTCGATCATGGTCGGAGTGGGACGCGGCGCGCGGGAAGGGGTGCTCATGAAAAACGCCGAGGCGCTCGAACGCCTGGAGAAAATCACCACGCTCGTCGTGGACAAAACCGGTACGCTCACGGAGGGCAAACCCCGGCTCGTGGATGTCTTGCCGCAGGGCGGTTTCGACGCGAACGAACTCCTGCGCCTCGCCGCCGCCCTGGAGCAAAACAGCGAACATCCGCTCGCCGCCGCCATCGTGCAGGGCGTGCGGGAACGCGGGCTGGATGCCGCCGCCGCGCAAGATTTTCGTTCCGTGACGGCGGGCGGTGTCGCCGGCAATGTCGCGGGCCGCGCCGTGCTGATCGGCAAGCCGGACCTTCTGCGTCACGAAGGCATCACCGGCCTGGAACCGCTCGAAAGCTCCGCCGCCCGACTGGAGGAAGCGGGCAAGACCGTGATGTTCGTCGGCATCGACGGCAAGCCCGCTGGCATCCTCGCCGTCGCCGACCCGATCAAGCCCACCACCGCCGAAGCCGTCCGCGAACTCCACGCGCTCGGCTTGAAGATCGTCATGCTCACGGGGGACAACCGCCGCACCGCCGCTGTGGTGGCCGGGCAACTCGGCCTGGACGCGTTCGAGGCGGAGATCGAACCCGCCGGGAAAGTGGCTTATCTCAAAAAACTCGGCGCGGCAGGCCAGCACGTGGCGATGGCGGGAGACGGCATCAACGACGCCCCGGCCTTGAGCGAAGCGGAAGTCGGCATCGCGATGGGCACCGGTACCGACGTGGCGATGCAAAGCGCGGGGATCACCCTCGTGAGCGGCGACCTGCGCGGGATCGTCAAAGCCGTCCGCCTGAGCCGGGCGAGCATGCGCAACATCCGCCAGAACCTCCTATTCGCCTTTCTCTACAATGCGCTGGGCATCCCGGTGGCGGCGGGGGTGCTCTACCCGTTCTGCGGCCTGCTGCTCAGCCCGATGATCGCTGGTGCCGCGATGAGCCTGAGTTCCGTGTCGGTCATCACCAACGCCCTGCGGCTGCGGAACGCGAAGTTGTGATTTCTAGACTGCCTCCGTGGGTTCTCGCGGGTGGATGGGCACTCGCGTTCGTGGCAGGGATCGTCAACGTTGTCGGGCTGCTCGGCTTCGAGCATCAGGCGGTCACTCACCTGACCGGCAACAC
>CAZZYS010000380.1:0-4129 GCA_964658285.1 uncultured Verrucomicrobiota bacterium | reverse complement strand
CGCGCCTGCGGCGCGGGAGTTTGATCCATCATCCAACCTGAGAAGCGGTGTACCTGTCCGGTTCCCGCGGGGGCGCGCCCGGCGGGGAGGACAGGGCGTCGGATTGCGCCTGGTCCGGCGCACGGAACGCTTCCCCGAGCAACAGTCCCCAGGCAACCGCGGCGATCAGGTAGGGAAGGTAATCCCACAGCAGGCCGTAGAACGTCGTGAGCGACTCGAAGTACGAGTAATTCGACAGGCAGGCCAACACGACGAGCCCTAGCCAGGCCGGCGGACGGCGCGCGAGCGTCCATTTGCCCACCCGCCAGACCACCGGCAAGAGCAGGATGTACGAATAGTCTTTCATGCGCGGCACGGTCAGGGTGTACGCCAGACACACCAGAAAAATCAGGCGCAGGCCGCGCGCGTCGTCCGGCGAGCGTCGGCAGACCGCCCGCCACGCCAAAAACGACGCTCCCAGCACGGCGACGACGAGCACGAGGTAAAGCAGCCGCGTGACGGCCGCGATCTGTGGTTCCTCCAGGGACGGGCCGAACAGTGACGCGAGGCTCTTGAGCAACTCGACGGCGCACGGGTTATTGTGTCCGCCGTCGTGCGCGCCGCCGAACCCGCCGAACAGCGCGGTCGTGAAATCGTGGAACAACGCCGGACTCAGCAAACGATCCAGTCCGAGCCGCACCGCCGTCGCCAGCCACACGACCCCGAAAAGCCCCCACCGCCGCACGGGCGGCAGCAACAAAAGCACGCTGAAGGCCAGCGGCGTCAGCTTGCACGCCGACGCGAACCACAACAGGACCGCGAAGAGGACGTAACGCCCCCGCAGCCAGGCCGCTAGCCCCCACCAGAGGAGGGTTTGCTCGAAGAGCGAGATGTTTCCCACGCGCAGGTCGGTGAGCAACGCATTGCTGAAACCGGCCAGACACAGGACGAAGAAAAGGGGGTGGAAACGGTCGCCGGGTTCGAGGAAAAAACGTTGCCAGCACGCGAGCAACGCGACGAGCAGCGCGAGTTGGAAGCCCAGGTAGACGGACCGCGCGCCCGTGGGGCCGAACGGCGTGAACACGTCGTAAAACGGCAGCGTGTCGGGCGGGTAGATGTAGGCGGTGTCAAACTCCTCGCCGGCGGTGCGGGAAACGGCGGCGGGGTCGTAGGGATTGCCGCCCGCGTGCCAGACTCTGGCGACATGGTAGCGCAGGCGCGCGTCGCCCTGCATCTCGGGAGTGGTGAGGATCGTGCGCAGCGACCAGAGCAGGAAAACGAGCAGGAAGGCGTTGGCGACGATCCGGGCGATGAGCCAACGGCGTGGGAGAGATGGAGCGGGGGTTGGCGCTGGCGTGGTGGTCATGGTGCCCGCGCCCGGTGTAGCAGAACGGGGCGGGGGATGCACAGGGATTCCGACCGGAGGTCCCGGGGAATGTCGTGCGGCAATCACTACTTGTTTCGGCGATGCCCGGGCAATATATTGCCGGAATGTCCATTCCCATTATTTCCGGGAGAGATTCCGCTCGGCCCGCGAACTACTCAACGGTTGGCGAAGCGTTGGCTTCTCTCTGCCGGGAAATGGGCGTCGATCCTGCTGCCTTCCGTGACTCTGCCAGTTTGCCGCCGTGGCCGGAGGAAGATGCGGCGGCATTTGAGCGCGTCATCAACGAAGCTTTCGAGAAGATAGAAGAACCCTGCCGTCTGCCTGCGTGAATCTTTCACCTGCCGGAGCCCACTTGCTGGATACCAGCGCGGTCATCCTTTTGATGCGTCTCCGTCAGGTTGCCAGTTCAGACGCTGTGGTCCCATTTGCCACTTTGGCGGAACTTTTCACCGGGGTATATCGAGCGAACGACTCGACGAAAGAGCTCGAACGCGTTTCTGCCGCGGTCGGGTCCGCTATCACCATTCATTCGACCGACCACACGGTCAGATACTACGGACGGATTACCGCGCATCTTCAACGGATCGGCCTTGCGATTCCAGCCAACGACGCTTGGAATGCGGCACTGGCTCTGGAGCACGACCTACCGCTGCTGAGCGACGACGCGCATTTCCACCGTGTGCCGGGTTTGCGCTTCATCCCCGTGCGCTGAGTCCGCGCCCGGGCGGGCGCGCTACACCATCCCCAGCACCGGGAAACGCCGTCCGAGCACGTCGGCGCTCGACACCTTCAACCAACGCTCCAGCGCCGTCGCGTAGACGCTGCGGAAATCCGTGCTGTACGCCAGGTCGCCCCCCTCGGTGAGCTGCGTCAGGCTCGGATATTTGCCGTACAGGCCGGGCTTGACCCCGCCCCCGAACATGAACATCGGGGCCGCCGCGCCGTGGTCCGTCCCGCCGCTGGCGTTTTGCGCCACGCGCCGGCCGAACTCGCTGAAAGTGATCACCATCACGCGGTT
Organism: uncultured Verrucomicrobiota bacterium; assembly: GCA_964658285.1. Taxonomy (GTDB): domain Bacteria; phylum Verrucomicrobiota; class Verrucomicrobiia; order Chthoniobacterales; family SZAS-18; genus CAHJWO01. The sequence goes on along the minus strand of CAZZYS010000380.1, from coordinate 1,745 downwards.
GAAATTCCCCTGCGCCTTCAGGTCCGCGCAAAACGCGCCGAGCGCCGAGCCGAACTCCGTCATCAGCCGTTCGTGCGTTTTTTCCTGCCCCTGATGGGTGTCGTAGCCGCCGTGGCTGACGTAGTACACGCGCGTCGGCAGGCCGCCGGCGATCATCCGCGCCACGAGGCTCAGGCTGTCGGCCAGCTTGTTGTTGGGATAGCTCGCCCTGGACTGGGTTTTGCGCGCGATTTCGAGGACCTTGTCGCTGGAAACCTGCGCGTCGAGCGTGGTGCGTTCCAGGAAGTCGAGCGAACTGAGGTTGCCGGCGTGCGCGCCGCCGCCCGAGTTGATCGAACCGATGGAACCGCCGGAGGAGGTATCCTCGGACTGGCTCATCTGCCGGAAGAACGCGTCGGCTGACACCCCGCTGACCTGGGGCGAATTGTGGTCGATCCAGCGGTATTGTTCGGGGTTGGCAAAGGAAACGCCGGTGGGATGCGCCGAGTTGAACGCCTGCGGGGTTTGCCCGCCGATGGAAACACCCACCGTCGCCGGTGCGCCCTGGCAGCAATGGTCGAAATATTGTCCGAGCCAGCCGTAGGGCAGGCTGCGGTTGGAATCCGCCGCCGTCTGCCAGATCTCGGTCGAGCGGAAGTGCGAGCGGTTCGGGTTCGGGTAACCCACGCCCTGGACGACGGCCATGTTGCCCTGGTCGTAGAGCGCCTTCAGCGGCGAGAGGGCGGGGTGCAGGCCGCAATAGCCGTCCAGCTTGAGCACCTTGTCGGCCCCGATGCCGAGCGAGGGCCGGGCGCGGTGGTAGGCGTCGTCGGCCCAGGGCGGGAGCATGTTCAGCCCATCATTGCCGCCGGCCTGCTGGAGCACGACGAGGATGGGGCCGTCGGTGCCGGTGACGATCTGCGTGGCGCGGTCGGCGGCGTCGGCGTGGAGGACGTTGAAGGTCGAGTTGATGAACGTCGGCAGCGTCCAACTCGCCGCCGCGCCCAGCAGGCTGGTGCGCAGGAACGAGCGGCGGGTTTGGAGCGTGCCGCGGACGTGGCCGTCGTCGGAATCGTGGTGGGAATCGTGGCTCATGGAATGAAAAGCTGGAGGTGTGGGAGGGAGGAAAGAGGGTTCAGCAAAGCTGGAAATGCGGCGTGCTCATCATCAGGTGCATCAATCCGGCGACAGCCTGGTCGGAGGCGCGTCCGACGGGGGCGGTCGTGCGCAGGTAGGCGAGGAAGGCGGTTTGCTGCTTGTCCGTCGGCGCACCGTGGAAGAGGCGGGCAGCGAGGGTTTTCACCAATGCTGTCGGGTCGTCGCGCAACGCCGGCGGGGCGAGCTTCTGGAGGTCGGGTTTTTCGGTGGGGACCGAGGGGCCGGCCGCGACTTCGGGGATTTCCGCGCCTTCCTCGTCGAGCACGGGCGCGGCGGGATGCAGCGGACCGGTGCCGAGCAGATTGCCGGCGAGGTTGTAGCGGGTCAGCAGCGTGGAAGTGCTGATCCACGCCTTGCCGCCGTCCCAACCCTTGACGCTCGGCGGGTTGAAAGGCACCTGACCCATCTGCCGCAACGCCCCTTGCAGCGGGCCGCGTCCGGGCAAGGTGATCTCCAGTTCGCGCGCGGTCTGGACGACCCATTGCACGGGACTCTTGATCTGGGTGCGCATGGCGGCGGGCGAATAAAACTCCGCGCTCGTGAAAAGCCGGTGCAGCGTCGGGCGCATCTCGTAACGGTTGGCGCGCAGGGTGGCGGCGAGGGTCTCG
>CAZZYS010000379.1:0-4137 GCA_964658285.1 uncultured Verrucomicrobiota bacterium | reverse complement strand
CGCCGAGGATCACGACGGCGTTGTTCGCCAGGCCGTGCGGCGAGAAATCCAGCGCCGGGGCCGCGCCGCCGCGGTCGTCCAGGTTGACCAAGCGGCCGTCGGACCAGCGCGTGAACGAGGCGAGTTGCAGGTTGCGGTCCGACACGATGGCCTTGCGCAGGAATTTGTAGTCGAAGGAGAGCTGATTTTGCACATAAAGCACGCGCTTGCCCGGCTCCATCACGGTGATGGTGAACGGATACGCTTGCGCTTCCTTGTCGGCGGCGGCATCGCGCACGCGCACCTCGAACTGGTCCACGCCGGCCCGCTCGTGCGTGTATTCGAGCGTGACCTGCCGCGTCTGCTCGTCCTCGTTGAAGGCCGTCGTGGTCTCGCCGACCTTGCGGCCCGCGCGCCAGAGTTCGACGGGCACGGCCTTGCCGCTCACGCCGCTGCCCGCGATGGAAAGATGGATTTCCGAGCGCCAGCCGACGACCACCCGCGGCGGGAAGTCCGCTCCGGCGATGGAAATACGCTGCTCGCGCGGCCGGGGCGTGAACGGTTTTTCCAGCTCGAAGGTCTCCACCGGCACGCCGTACGAAGCCGCCTCCGGCCGGGCGACGCCGCTGGTGTCCAACCCATCGGTGAGCACGAGCACCGCCGCCAGCGGCTGGCCCTTGAAGTGTTCGACCAACTGCCCCACGCCGCCGGCGATGTTGGAGGCGTTGGCGTTGAAGTCGGCGGGCGCATGGTCGGCGGGGAGTTCCGTCCCGTCGAGGTTGAAGACGCGGAAATCGTAAGAGTCGCGCGCGGCCTGCACGGCGGGCGAATCGAGAAACTCCTTCACCCGCGCGGCCCGGCGCGGCTGCCCGCCATCCACGGGGTCGTTCATGCTCGCGGAATCGTCCACCAGCACGGCCACCTGCGGACGCAGGATGGTCACTTCCTGCCGTTGTTCCTGCGGTTGCGTGAGAACGATGAAAACCCCCGCCAGGGCGAGCAGCCGGAGGGCTCCCAGGCAGGCGAGCCGCGCTTTTGACCGCAGCCCGAACCACAGGCTCCAGCCGAGCAGCGCCAGCGCCGCGCACGCCGCCGCGCCCAGCAGCCCCCACGGCAGTACGGGATGAAAAACCAGGTCGTTCACGGCGTGGCAGCGGCGGTTTCCGCGGGTTCGGGTGCCTCGGCGTTCCCCGCGCGGAAGGGGCTGCCCAGGCGTCGTTTGTTGAGCCGGCCGGTCTTGATGTGGGTCGTCTCGCCCTGCGCCCGGCGGCGCGCGGCGAGGTTCGACGCCACGCCCTCCGCCGCGAACGCCAGCGCCGCCAGCCCCAGCACCCACGGCCACAGCGGCACCATGCCCCGGCTCTGGGTTAGCCACGCGCGCAAGCTGTCCGGTCCCGCGATGCTCTCGTGCGGCGTGAGGGCCGCGAGCGCGTCTTCCGATATCGGCTCCAGGTCCGACTCGTGCTCGGGTGCGTTCACCTCGAACGTGAGCAGCGCCGGGTCCGCCGCCGGGCCGACCTGATAGAAACCCGCCTGCGGGGCATGGTCGAGGATCGTCGGCCGGTCGCCGAGCAGGAGCGGCAGCGTCGAGCCGTCGGGCAGGCCGACCGTGAGCGGCACGTCGCGCGGCAGGACCGGGCTCGCCGGGATCGCCTGGCCGACGCGGAAATCACCCGGCGTCTGGCCGCGCTCGGTCGATTGCAGCGCGATCTGCTGCAACAACGGCAGGAACGCGGGCGAGAGCGGGAAATCGCCCCACGCGCGGTCCGGCGACGCATTGATTAAATACACGCGCCCCGCGCCCACGTCGCCCGCCATCACGAACCCCTCCGAGCCGCCCGCGAGCACGAGCGCCCGCGCGCCCGGCTTGAGTTTCCACTCGATGAGCCGGTGCTGTGGCAGCGGCGGGAACGGCGTGCCCGGCCCCCAGGCATTCGCAAAGAGCGCGTTGCCCGGGTCCGTGATCTGCGAGGACAACCGCCCGCCGGGCAAATCCCGCAGCCGCTGCGCCACGGCCGGCAGGAAATCGACCCGCGCCAGGGCGGTCACGTCCGTCGAGTCGCCCGGGAAATAAACCACCGTGCCGCCGCCCCGGGCGAAGTTGTCGAGCCGGACCACCGCGCGGTCGCTCAGACGCGGAATGTCTGCCAGGAACACCGCCGAATACGCGCCGAGGTCGGTCTCCTCGATGGCCGACGCCGCCAGCGCGGGCGGCTCCGACCCCGCGTCGGGTCCCGCCGCCAACGCCCGCCGCAAATAGTACCCGCTGTGGACCCGGTCCGGCCCGACCGACGATCCCTCGAACACCGCCACGCGCGGCAACTGGTGGATGGGCACGCTGAAAAAAAACTGGTCGTCCATCGGCAGGTTGTCGCCCTGGAGTTTTGCCACGCCGCGCGCGGTCTTGCCGGGAACGGCCGCGGGAACCTGGAAATCGAAGGCCACGTCCTGGGTCCCGTGGGGCGGCACGTCCACCGGCAGGTTCACCACGTCGCGCGCCAGGAAGTTGACCGTCAGCAGATCGTGCAACGGCGCGGCCGAGTGGTTTTCCACCGTGGCCGCGCCGGTCACGCGGGCACCCACCGTCGCCAGCGGCGTGGTGATGCGGACCCTCGCCAGCGCCGCGTTGATCGCCGCCGTGTCGTCCGGCCGCACGACGACGAGGCTCACGTCCGCCTTTTTCCACCCGGCGTCGAACACCGCCTGCGGATCGAACCGCCAGCCGCTCGCCTGGCTGTCGGTGAACAGGTAAAGCTCGCGCACCGGCTTGGTGGACGCCGCTAGGACCTCGCGCGCGGCGATCAGACCCGTCGAAAGATCGGTGGACCCGAGCCCGGGTTGCAAGCCGCCGACCGCGCGCTGCGCCACGCCGCGGTCCTGTGTCGGCTGCGCCACGAGCGGGTCGGCCCGGTCGGCCACCGCGAACACGGCGGCCTCGTCGCCCGGTTTCAGGCTGTCGAGCACGGTGAGCGCCTGCGCCTTGGCGGCTTCCAGGCGGGTGCTGTCGCCGTTGCGGTAGCTCATGCTCATCGAACGGTCGATCACGAGGACGACCGTGCGCTGCACGTCGCCGCCGAACGCCCGGAACGCCTTCCGGTTCACCGCCGGCCGTGCCGCCGCGAGCGCGAGCAACGCGAAAATGGCGCACCGCAGCAACAGCAACAGCAGGTTTTCCAGCCGCGCGCGGCGGCTCGTGCGCGCGGCCACGGCGCGCAGGTATTTGAGCGTGCTGAACGGGAACTGGACGACCTTGCGCCGCTGCCAGAGATGGATCGCCAACGGCACCGCCAGCGCCGCCATTCCCCACAGCATCCAGGGCGAAAGAAATTGCATGGCAAGGCCGGGTCAGAGCGACATCCGCCGCCGGTCCGAAAGGTACTGCTGGATGAAATCGTCGTACGCCTCCGCCGTGGATACGAGCCGGTAATCGACGTTCATCGTCGCGCACCGCCCGCGCGCCACGTCGATGTCCGCCTGCAACGCCGCCTTGTACGCGTTGCGGGCCAGTGCGGGGTCGAGTTCGAGGGTTTCGCCCGTTTCCATGTCCTTGAACTCGGCCAGCCGGCTCATCGGCAGGTCCAGTTCCCAGGGGTCGAGGATTTGCAGGAGGATCACGTCGTGCATCTTCTTGCGGAAGTGCGCGATGGCCTGGAACACGGCCCCGGCGTCGTCGAACAGGTCAGTCAGCACGACGATCAACCCGCGGCGGCTGAGGATTTCCGCCAATGCGTGCAAGGCCTCGCCCGTGTTCGTGCGCCCGGCCGGGGCGGCGGCGGCGAGACGTTCGACGATCAGCCGCAGATGCCGCGAACCACTGCGCGAGGGCACCTGCTCGCGGATTTTATCGTCGAAAAGCGTCAGGCCCACGGCGTCCTGCTGTTTCGTGACGAGGTACGCGAGCGACGCGGCCACGCGACAGGCATATTGATACTTGGTCGGCTGGCCGGGCGAGGCGTAGCCCATCGACGCCGACGTGTCGATGATGATCTGCACGCGCAGGCTCGTTTCCTCCTCGTAGCGTTTGACGAAATGCCGCTCGGTGCGGCCGAACACCTTCCAATCAATCGAGCGCAGGTTGTCGCCCTTGACGTACTGCCGGTGGTCCGCGAACTCGATGCTCGCGCCCTTGAGCGGGCTGGCGTGCATCCCCGCGCGGAA
>CAZZYS010000378.1:0-4140 GCA_964658285.1 uncultured Verrucomicrobiota bacterium | reverse complement strand
CGGCCGGTCGTCCCCAAGGTAGGGATGGCTCTCCGAGCCAGTCCCTAATTTTCTTGAAGGCGCGTTATTCGCATGGAGTCAATCCAAGCCAAAATAGGGACTGGCTCGGAGAGCCATCAGGACCTTACAAGGACGACCGCCTGCGGCGGGTCTCCGACGCGCCCGCCCTTCAGTTCGTGCCATGATGGTTCAAAATTTCGCTGGCCTGCAAGGCGGCGGCCGTTCGGGTTTCCACCCCGAGTTTCTCGTAAACACGTTGGAGATGCTTCTTCACGGTTTTGAGCGCCGAACCGAGAATGATGGCGATTTCGGGCGAGGTCTTCCCCTGTGCCACCCAGTAGAGAACCTCCGCCTCCCGCTCGGTCAGACCCAACGCGTGCACGAGGACGGCACCCGGGTCCGGGGCTTCTTCCCTGAGTAGCAGCACTGTCAGGGCCTCGTCGTTGCGGTCGTGACTGTCTTCGGCAAAGCGGCGGGCCCGCAGGGAGATGGGGCCGGGCGGGCACGGGATGGGTTGTCCTCCCAACAGCGCGGGAGGCAACGGCGCGTCGGGATCAAGCTCGCCGAGGTAGCGGTTCAATAGCTCCCGGGCACGGTGGGCGCAGAAAATCAGGCGGCCATCGGATTCGACCACGAGCACCGCCTGGGAGAGCGAGCGTTCCAGCTTCGCCTCGGCGCTTTGACGGAGGCGCACCTCCGCTTCCAGGGCACGGCGCAGCCGCTGCATTTCCAACTGTACGCGCAGCCGGGCGAGGACTTCCTCCGGCTCGAAGGGTTTGGAGATATAGTCCACGGCTCCGGCGGCAAAGCCCGCCAGCTTGGCCGCCGTATCGGTCAGCGCCGTCATGAACAGGATCGGCAACTCGCTGGTGGCAGGGTCCGAACGCAGGCGGCGGCACGTCTCGAAGCCATCGAGGCCGGGCATCATGGCGTCGAGCAGGATCAGGTCGGGCCGCCGGTGGGAAACCTGCAACAAGGCCCGTTCGCCGCTGTCGGCCACCAGGACCGCGAAGCCCGCGCCGGTCAGCAGGTCCAGGAGCACCGACAGATTGGCCGGGTTGTCATCGACGACCAGGATGGTGGGGCCGGTAGTTGTCATCGTAGCGAGAGAAGGAAGGCGGACACGCGGTCCGATGCGGTGAACGGGCGGAGACGTTGATCCGTCGCGCGCGCCGGTTATTTCTGCAGCCACCCTCCGGCTGCTTGCAGTGCCGTCGGATCGTCCGCGGCGTGGACCCACACCGCCAGCGCGGAAGCTGGCGCGGCGGTCTTTGACGGGAGGGTGAGTGTCGCCGTCCACCCTCCGTCACGCCGTTCCAGCGAGGCGTGCAGCAAGTCCAGCGCGACGAACTCGTGCGTCAGTTTGAGGCCGGCGTTCTCGCCCCGGCGCACGTCGCTCGTCACTCCGCTGGCCAGTGGGGCCGCCTCGACGATCAGCGGTCCGGCAGGCGGATGGGTCGGCTGGTAGGTGACGATAATCTCTCCCGTGGGTTCGACCTTCACCCGCAACCGCCCCGGTTTGGCGGCCGGGGTTTGCGCCGTTCCCTCGTGGCCATTTTGCACGAAGGCCGGGGTGTACACCGAGCCACTGTGCCAGCGCGCCGCATACTCACCCTGCCGCCGGGTGAACGCGGGAGACGCGAACCGGTCCGGCCAGCCGAGACGATCCCAGTAATCGACGTGGAAGCCAACCGGCACGAACTGTTTCCACAGCCCCGGATCGTCGCGCAATTTCGACAGGCGTGCCTCGGCAGGCGGACAGGAACTGCAACCCTCCGAAGTGTAGAGTTCCAGCAGCGTAATCTGCGTCTCGCCGCTCTCGAAGGTGGCGGCTCGCAAAGGGGCGGTCAAGGCGGTTGCCGCCATGAGGATGGTCAGGGTGGCACGCATCAGCGGCCTTCCTTTCGGGATGGGCATCATGGTTCCTTGGTCGAACCAACCGTTAAATCCTTACACACGGACTTCATTTTTCGTCGAGCGCCGATATATCATTCGCTTTTACTATTAAAAACGCTAAGTAATCTTGGAAACAGGGCTTTATGAGTAAAAAACACGTTCCATTACCCGGCAGCAACCGCCCGAAAAATAAGTTGGCGGTCAAGGTGGGCCCCGTCGATCCCAAGCGTCGGATCGAGGTGACGATCACCCTCAAGGGACCAAAGCTGCCCGACGCTGATTTTGTGCCGGCGGGTCCGATGACGCCGGCCGAGCTGGCGGCGCAGTACGGAGCGAAGCAGGAGGACGCCGACCGGGTGACTCGGAGCCTGCAAACCTACGGCCTCAAGGTCGAGGAAGTGTCGCTGCCCACGCGCAGCATGCGCGTCAGCGGGACGGCGAAGGCGTTCGAGGTCGCCTTCAAACCCGCGCTGTCGAACTACCGTAGCCCGGAACAAGGTGAGTACATCGGGCGCTCGGGCAAGCTCATGGTGCCCGCGGAACTCCGTGGTCTGGTCCAGGGGGTCTTCGGACTGGACGGCCGCCGGATGGCCCGGCGCAAAACCCTGGCGTCCGGCGTGCCGGCGGGGGTTTCGTCCGCCGCGCCCCTGGGACCGGCGGACTTGGAGAAACTCTACGATTTCCCGCCCGGCGATGCCGCGGGCCAGAAGGTCGCCATCGCGGAGTTCGGCGGCGGGTACTTTGTGGAGGATGTCACGGCGTTCTGCCAGAAGTTCGGTCTGACGCAGCCGGCCGTGCAGGCGGTCTCGGTGAACGCGCCCGCCTACACCCTCAGCCAGGTTCAGGCGCTGCCGACGCAGCAGCGCAAGCAGGCGCTGGACATCAGCATGGAGGTGACGATGGACGTGCAGATCGTGGCGGGATTTTGCCCGCGGGCGGCGATCTCGGTCTACTTCGCTACTTTCGACCAGAGGGGTTGGGTCGATTTGCTCGATCAGATCATCAAGGATCAGCCCGTGTCGCTCTCGATCAGTTGGGGGCTCGCGGAGGATGACCCGGACTGGTCCTCGGCGGCCGTGACGGCGATCAACGACCGCCTGAACCAGGCGCGCCTGCTGGGCATCACGGTCTGCCTCTCGTCGGGGGACGACGGCTCGGGCGACCAGCTCACCGACGGCAGGGCGCACGTGAATTTCCCCGCGTCGAGTCCGTTCGTACTGAGTGTGGGCGGCACCATGTTGCAGGGTGCCGCCGGACAGGTGCATGAAGTGACCTGGTGGCAATCTCCGGGCACGCGGGCGGGCGGCGGCGGGGCGACCGGCGGTGGCGTGAGCGTGGTCTTCGACCGGCCCGCGTGGCAGTCGGTGAAGGTCAAATCGCTCAATCGCGGCAGCCGTGATGGACGGGTCGTGCCCGACGTGGCGGCGCTGGCCGGCGATCCGCTCTACGACCTATTTTTCCTGCAACGACCCTTTCCGGACGGCGGCACCAGCGCGTCCGCGCCGCTCTGGGCCGCGCTCATCGCCAGACTCAACGCCAGCCTGCCCACCAGCAAGCAGCAGCGTTTCCTCACGCCGCTGCTCTACGCGGCGGGAGCGGGCGGCAAGCCCCTGGGCCGCGCGGGTCTGCGTGATATCACCGTGGGCAACAACGCTTCGCAACCCCAACCCGGAAAAGGGTACAAGGCGGGCGCGGGATACGATGCGGTGACCGGCTGGGGCGTGCCTGACGGCGCGGCGCTGCTGGCGGCACTGCTGGCGGCCTGAGGCCCGGGAGCAAGGTCGCGGCGGCGCGGCCGATGGGAAACGAGATCAACGTGCGTCGGGTCTGTACACGCCGAACCGGCTGGAATTACTCTGCGGGTTCGCGCTTACTTGCAGCATGAAATTCTACGCGCACACTGCCGCCGACCAGGACGCCGCGACCATTTATTCTTTTGTCCAAAACCCGGACGCGGGTGTGTGGCGGGGAACCGCCAAGCAGTTTTCTGACAAGATGGGTCGCAAGCACGCCACTGCGGACTTGGCGGAGCATCAGGCCGGCTGGCAGCCCTTGGAAAAGCATCTGCAAAACGTCGCCCGACTGGCGGCAAAGTTTGTCGGCTCCATCGGCTTGGCGGACGCTGCCACCGCGCTGGGTTGGCTGCACGACCTGGGCAAATACAACCCGGAGTTTCAGCGTTACCTGCGCGGCTTGCGCGGGAAAGGGGAAGACACCCGGCACGCCATCCACGGCGCGGCGCTG
>CAZZYS010000377.1:0-4152 GCA_964658285.1 uncultured Verrucomicrobiota bacterium | reverse complement strand
CGAGGACCAACGAGACCCCGAGGACCAACGACAGGAGCGCCTCGATGGAGCCGACGTTGCGCGGCATGGGCGCGGGCGCGACGGGGGCCGTCTGCGGGGTCTTGCGGCGGGTACGGGGGCGGGGAGAGGGATGGCGAGCGGCACTTCTCATCGCAGTACAATCGAATCGGATGGGTCGAACGGCTTTCCTCATCTGTCATGAAAGCATTGCAGGCATCCCGATTTGCCTCCGGTGACGTATTGGCTGGACGCGCGGTTCGCAGCGCGCTGCAGAGCCTTCTTCTTTCTTTAGTTTCACGATGACCTGCCTCGCTTCGACCCAGTCCGCGTCCGCCGTGCGTCAAAACTTCGATTTCTCCAGACAGCCCTGCGCATTTTTCCCGCTCGTGGACAAGCCACCTGCGCCCGCGTGCGAACTGTGCGTGGCCATCCCCGCGTGCAACGAGGAGACAAGTATCGCCGCCGCTCTCGGCGCGTTGGCGGCGCAGGTGGATTTCGACGGCCGGCCGCTGGACCCGGCGACCTATGAGGTTCTCGTCCTGGCGAACAACTGTACCGACCGGACCGTGGAGGCGGCGCGGGCGTTCGGAGCGGCGCATGGCCGGTTCCGCCTGCACGTCATCGAGGTGACGTTGGAAGCCCCGCACGCCCACGTCGGCGCGGCGCGGCGGCTGGTGATGGACGAAGCCTGCCGACGGCTCGCCTCCCTCGGAAAGCATCGTGGCGTCGTGGCTTCGACCGACGGCGATACGCAGGTGCGTCCGGATTGGGTCGCGGCCACGTTGCGCGAGATCAGTCGCGGGGCCGACGCCGTCGGGGGGCGCATCGAGGCCAGTGCGGCGGAGATCGCGGCGTTGGAGCCCGGTGCGCGGAGTTATTACCGGCGTGATCGCGCCTACCGGATGTTGCGCGCGGCGTACGAGAGCGCGCTGGACCCCGATCCTTTCAACGCCTGGCCGCGCCACCACCACTGCTTCGGCGCGAGTCTGGCGGTGACGGTGGAGACCTACCTTGCCGCCGAAGGCATCCCGGTGCTGCCGTGCCTGGAGGACATGGCCTTTCACCGCGAACTCGAACGACTCGGCGCACGCGTGCGCCAGAGTCCGGAGGTGGGCGTGCTCACTTCCCTGCGTTGCGCGGGCAGGGTGGGGGTGGGGCTCTCGGGAACCCTCTCGATCTGGACCCGCGCCGCCGCCACCGGGGAGCCGTGGATGGTCGAGTCGCCTGCGGCCATCGAACTGGAAGCCGTGCACCGCGCGCGGGTCCGGGCTTTGTGGCGAGAGTCGGTGACCGTCCCTCACGTCATCCATGCAGCCGCCGAGTTGCAGGTGGAGGCCGGGTGGTTCGAGGCGGCGTGGCGCGCTTCGGGCAGCCACGGGGAGCTTTACCAGGTAGTCCGCGAGCACCAACGCCGGACGGGCGTCGGACCGGGCGCGGTCCCGCGCATGGAAGTGACCGCCGCGGCAGCGGGCCTGCGCGAACGGCTCGCGGTGCACCGCCCGGGCCTGCGGCTGGCGTCTAGGCTCGCTCGAACAGGTCGAGCCGGTATTTTTCCTCCCGTTGCCCGGACAGATGAACCAGCGGACCCGGCTTGGACGCCGCCTCCAGAAACGCCTCGTGCACCTCGTCACCACTCAACGGATAGTCGTGAACCGTCGGCGTCCAGTGGACCAGCAGGAGTTGCCCGGCCGGCGCGAGTTGGCTGACGGTCAGTTCACGCATTTTCAATAGATCGGGCATGTCCAGGTAATAGCCCACCTCGGAAACCACGATCAGATCGAACGGACCCGCCGGAAATTCGCCGGGCAGGGTCCGGCGCTCAAAACGGACGTTGTCCAGCGCGGCGCAACGTTCGCGGGCCGCTCGGAGCGCCTGTTCGGAGACATCGACGGAGAGCAGCCGCCCGCAGCGGGGGGCGAGTTGGGCCGTCAAAACGCCGATGGAGCAGCCCGCTTCGAACACCGAGGGATAATGCGGACGCGGCAGGGCAGCGAGGGTTGCCGCATACTTGGCGGTTTCGTACGGACTGGAGACGAAGTTCCACGGGTCCGGGTTGGCGCGGTACACGTCCTCGAAATAACCGGGCGTGAGGCTGTGCGGAGCGTGGGGATTAGGCATGAGCAGAATTTCCCGACGGCCACATGGCGTGCGCCGGCCGGGTGTCGTCGAGTACGTGGCGGCCGATCCGCTCGATCACGGCGTCCGGGGCGGGTTGGCGCAGGTACATCGTCAGGTCGCGCACCATCCGGCCGAAGGGATAAGGGCGCATCATCCCCCGCGCGCCGACCATCCGCTCGACCTCGCGCATCATGTCCTGGCTGATGGCCTCGACGGCGGTGCGCGTCATGGCGGCGAAGGCCGTGATCGCGGGAGTTTCCTCCACCGGACGTTCCCAGGCCGCCGCCGCGCCTTGCAGCCACCCGTTGCCCGACTCGATGGCCATCGCCATCTGCGAGGCGCGCAGACGCTGGGCGGGATGGTCCGTGCGGCCGAGGCGGTGCAGATAAAACCGCGCCGCGTCGTAAAGCGCTTCCGCCCCCCCGAGCTGCACGGCGGCGAACCGGATGGCGCCGCCGTTGAACCACGGGTCTCTGTAATAGGCGTCCGACGGGCCGATCAGGTCCTCCGGCCCGAGTTCGATCCCGGTGAAATCCACCGCCGCGCTGACCGTTGACTCCATGCCGACCGGTTGCCACCAGCCGTGGTCGATCCTGGGTGAAACGCGGTCCATCGGCACCACGCACATCTGCCAGCCTCCGCCGGGGAGCCGCCCGGTGACAATCGGCCGGGTGACGTATCCCGTGCCCGAACAAAAAAGCTTGCTGCCTTCGAGGCGGTAGTGCCCGTCGCCGATTTCGTGGAGCCGGATGCCGCCCGCCTCCTCGGCGTTCCAGACCCCGAAAATCCGCCGTTCCCTATGCACGTCATCCGCCGCACGGGCGAGTTGGGTCGGCGAACCGAAGAGCGCGATGAGCACCAGGGCGTTGACGTGCCCCTCGTAAATCCGTCCTGCCGGCAAGCTTCCCCGGCCGATGTGCTTGAGCAGGCGCAGCAGTGGCAGCGCCGCGCCCGGGCCGTCGTGGAGGCCCGCGCCGCCGAGTTCGCGGGGCAACGCGCTGGCCAGCAGCCCGGCCTCGGCGATCCAGCCGAACTCGGCCACGGGGAAGCCCGGTGCCATTCCGGGGGGAGACTCGTCCGAGCGGGCGGCGTGTTCCGCGCAACGCTCCGCCACCGCGGCGGCCCGCGCCAGCAGGTCCCTGGCCTCAGCGGGGTCGATGGCGGAAGGCGGCGAGTGCACGGGGTTAGAGAAACAGAACTAAGCCCATACGCTTACCCCGGCGCGAACGGCTGCAAGCGATTTGTGTTTTCCCACCGTGGGACGCGGACCCTGGGCTTGCAATCGCGCCTGTTTGATCTTCCCACGATAAAGTGGACATATCGGAGTGCGGCTTACTTTGCGTTGTGCTCATGTCGGTTGTGCTCGGATGTAGCACATCCGCGTGTCCACTTTATCGTGGGAAGATCATTGACCAGCCCCAGAGATACCCCAAAGCGGGCGGCCACCTGGGGCTGGGTGCTGCCACCCCGGTCGCAGGCCGCGACGATCCGTTCACGCAAATCCGTTGAAAAGGCACGCGGTACCCACCACTTGCCCAGCTACACGCAAAAGTAAAATTCTCTAGCGGGTCCCGACCGTCTGGCTCTGGTTCTGGCTTTGAGAGCCGCCTCCGCTCTGGCTTTGGCTCTGGCTCTGGCTTTGCGCCGGACCGCTGGAAACCTCGCAGTAAAACTCTTCCGTCGCCGCGCTGATCTCGCCCAGGCGCGTTTGCAGACGGTGGAGGTATTCGTGCAATCCGACCTGGAAAATCTCTCCGATGCGCGCGTAATCGAGGTCACTGCGCAGTTTGCCTGAAAGGCGCTCGGCCTCGTTAGAGAAGCGGTCCTCCGGCAACCCGCTGACGCGATGCAGCGCGTAGTCCACTTGGTGGACGCAATGCCGCAGCGCGCGCGGGAAACAATCGTGGAGGATCAGGAATTCGGCCACCTTCCACGGCGCGATCTGGCCGACGTAGAGCTTGGCGTAAGCCTCCAGGGCACTGCACGAACGCAGCACGGCCATCCATTGCACGGTGTCCACGTTGCCGCCGACGC
>CAZZYS010000376.1:0-4156 GCA_964658285.1 uncultured Verrucomicrobiota bacterium | reverse complement strand
GCCACAATTCTGATGGGGCCACTCGAGCGCGTGATAACGGCATTTTGAGACGCCAGAGGAGGAAGGCTTAAGAATGATGCGGGTCGCTTCGATTGAAGGCCTGCCTCTGCACCACCGCCCCTTTCTCTTGCCATGTATGATCCGTCGTCAAACGCGCTCCGAGCCCTTTCATTCAGCGTTCCCGTGGAGGCAATGTATCTGTCCTTCCCGTGAAGACCCTTCGACCACTGGCTCTAGTCACGGGTGCGTCCGGTGGGATCGGTGCGGATCTTGCCCGTCAGCTTGCCCGCGACGGCCATGATCTCGTTCTCGTCGCACGTCATGAAGCGCCGATGCGAGCGCTGGCGGCTGAACTGGAAACCCATGGCGCAAACACGACCGTGATCGTGGCCAACCTCGGGGTCTGCGATGCCGCTTCTCGACTCGTGGTCGACTTGCAACGCCGGGGGTTGGTCGCCATCGATGTGCTCGTCAACAACGCCGGGTTTGGCGACTTCGCTCCCTTCGACTCCGCCGAGCCGACCAAGCTCGCCGAGATGATCCAACTCAATGTCGCTACCCTGACGGAACTCACCCACTTTTTCCTTCCGGGCATGATCTCCCGCCGCCGTGGCCAGGTGCTTCTGGTCGCGGCAGTCGCCGGCTTCGCGCCTGGTCCCGGGGCCGCCGTTTACCACGCGACGAAAGCGTACGTGCTCAGCCTGGGCGAGGCGGTGGCCTTTGAAGTGCGCGGCAGCGGCGTGACGGTCACTACACTTTGCCCCGGACCGACGCGGACGGGGTTTTCCGTTGCGGCCGGTGGCGAAAATACGATCCTCTATCGTCGCCGCAAAAGCGGTCCGGACCCAGCTGAAGTCGCTCGGCTTGGTTATCGGGCGATGCGAGCAGGCTGTCGCGTGGTGGTGCCGGGCCTGGGCAACAGGATTGCCACGGCGTTTTTGCGCTTCGCTCCCCGACGGCTGATCCTCAGTGTTCTCGCTGGTTTGCTGACCACATACACCCGTGAAGCAGACGGGGATTTTCAAGCGTCGTGTGAGGTCGCCGGCGATGATTGACACGACCCTAACATCTGTTCACGGTGCAACATGTGAAGGCGATCCCGGGCACATTACAGGAAGGTGGCGCGCCGTTCCGCTCCACCCACTGGAGCGTAGTCCTGCTCGCGGCACAAAGTGAATCGCCCGAGGCGGCTGAACAGGCGATGACGAGATTCTGTCACGACTACTGGCCGCCGCTCTATGCCTTCCTGCGTCGACGCGGTCATCCTTCCGCCGATGCACAGGATCTGACGCAGGCATTCATTGTGAGTTTGCTTGAACGGAAAAGCTTGGGACGAGCCACGCGTGAAAAAGGACGCTTGCGCACGTATCTCCTCGGTTCGCTGCAGCACTTTTTGGCCAACGAGTACGACCGCGCCCAAACGCTCAAGCGGGGCGGTGGCAAGCAGATCGTCTCACTGGATGACTACCTCGTCGAAGCTGAGGCAGCGGTAAGCATCGGAGGCGAAGGTGATGCTGACGGAGGTTACGACCAAGCGTGGGCCGTGACACTGGCGCGACGGGCCTGGGAGCGTCTGCACGTTGCATTCGTCGAGGAAGGCAAAGCAGAATTGCTCGTAGAACTGAAACCGCTCGTCGCGGGTGGCGGCGCGATTCCTCCCGACCAGAGCGAGGTGGCGGCCCGGCTGGGCCTGCCGATCTCCACGCTGCGCACCCATTTGCAGCGTCTGCGCGAGCGATACCGTGATGCGTTGCGCACGGAGGTTGCCAGCACAGTGTCCGACGCCCGTGAGGTCGACGAGGAACTGCGCTACCTTTATCGGCTGTTGATCGCTTAGATTCGTGCCATGGCCACTCTGTTCCCATGACGTCTGGTCACGCCGACGACACCTCAGCCGACGGGGGGCTCAATGAAGGAAAGGCGAGCTCCCCAGGAAAGGGGGAGCCCGAGATTTGTGCGCGCTGCCACCGACCGCTCACCAAACGTGGCGCGGACGGAGAATGCTTGCGCTGTCTGGTCGGCTTTGCGCTGACACCAGAAGGCACAGATTTCGATCCTCCTCATTCTTCGAGTCCCGAACGCACTCGTCAGGAGAATGTCACTTACGGGCATTTTGAATTGGCAACAGCAGCGGATGGCACGTTACTCGAACTAGGCCACGGGGCCATGGGCACGACCTATCGCGCGCGGGACACCGTGCTGCGTACCACCGTGGCCTTGAAGGTGATCGAGCAAAGCGTGGCGGCGCACCCGACGGCCCGCGCACGTTTTCTGCGCGAGGCGCGCGCGGCGGCCAATCTTCATCATCCGAACGTCGCGACCGTCTCGCATTATGGCGAACAGGACGGCGAGTGCTACTACGTGATGGAACTCGTGGAGGGGGAGACCGTCGAAGCACGCGTGCGCCGGGACGGACCACTCTCGGTCGCGCTGGCTCTGGAAATCACTGCGCAGGTGGCGCGCGCATTGGCAGCCGCCGAGGCGCGAGGCATCGTGCACCGCGATCTGAAACCATCTAACCTCATGCTCGCCACGACCGAGCAAGTGAAAGCCAAAGCAAGCATCCCTTTGGTCAAGGTCATCGACTTCGGTTTGGCAAAAGTAGTGTCGGAGGTTGGGACGCAGGAGAAGGGCGCAGCGGATACCCGTGGTGGTTTCGTCGGCACGCCGGCGTTCGCCAGTCCGGAGCAGTTCGCGCGAGCTGAAGACACGCGGGTCGACAGCCGCTCGGACATCTATTCGCTCGGGGTGACCTTGTGGTATCTGCTGACAGGACGAACACCTTTCCTGGGCGGGACGCTCGAAGAAATCCACGCGCAACAGGTCAAGGAAGCGCTGCCGCTCAAGCAACTGATCGCCGCAAAAATCCCTGCGAGGGTCGTTGCCCTGTTGCGCTCTATGCTGGCGGTTCATCCGCGCGATCGCTTTCAATCTGCCCGCGAATTGCTCGATGCGATCACTCGCTGCCAGGAAGAGTTTCCGCTCACCAAACGAAAATTGTCCTACGTCGGTCGCCGCCGGCGATGGACGCTTTTCGCGGGTTTGCTGATCGTTGGAGGCATCGCCGTGGCGGCCGGATGGTGGCACTTCCACGGGTCGACGCCTTCGCCGATGGAAGCTTCCATCGCGGTTCTGCCTTTCGAGAACCTCAGTCCGGACAAAGCGGATGCGTTCTTTACCGTTGGGATGCAAGATGAACTCACCGCCGATCTCGCACGTATTGCAGCGTTGAGGGTGATCGGGGCCGACAGCGCCCGGGCTTACTCAGCTCACGACCAGGATTTCACCAAAGTTGGCCGAGAACTCGGCGTCCAGCATCTGCTCACCGGCAGCGTGCGGCGCGAAGGGAACTCGGTGCATGTTGCCGTGCGGCTGATCGACACCCGCCATCCTGCATCGCCTTGGGCTGGTCATTTCGACCGTCGATTGGACGAGGTATTTGCCGTGCAGGGGGAGATCACCCGCGCGGTCATTGACCGGTTGAACGTCAAATTGTCCGACCGTCAACGGGCCGCCGTCGACGCGCCTCCGACCGTCGACCTTGCGGCGTACGACCTTTATCTTCAGGCACAGGCAATCCCGCACATCACGGGAACGACCGAGATCGCCACCATTTTTCCGACTGGGAAACACGCGATCCAGCTTTTGGACGAAGCGGTGGCGCGCGATCCAAAATTCGTGCTGGCCTGCTGCGCGCTGGCCTGGTGGCACGATGATCTCTTCCTGCACCAGGATGCGGGGTCGCCCGAGGACAATGCGATCGATCACCGCAGCTTGGCCGAGGCCGCGCTGACTAAGGCGGAACGGGCGGAGCCCAGCGCCGGAGAATTACATCTGGCCAAAGCCGTCCATGCGCTGAAAATTAACCACGACGCCGAACAGGCCGACCGCGAACTCCAGCTGGCGCGCCCTTCGTTGCCCAACAACGGGCAACTGGAAGCCGTGGCAGGCCGGATCGCCCGCCGCCAAGACCACTGGGACGCGGCGCTGCAGCACTTGGAGCGAGCCGCGACGCTGGAACCGCGCGACTTGGAATTGCGCGACCTCCTGTCACAAACGTATCGCTTCCTGCGGCGCTGCGATGATTTTGACCGCAGCATGGCGGACACGATCGCACTGACTCCGGCCGAAAAGCGGTATGCTTCGTTGATCACGC
>CAZZYS010000375.1:227-4165 GCA_964658285.1 uncultured Verrucomicrobiota bacterium | reverse complement strand
TTGCGCGCCTCTTCCATCGTGTGCGCGACGCCCGAGCGCGCGCAGTCGAGGCCGATCTTGAGCATCGCGTCCTTGAAAAGCTGCCGGTCCTCGCCCTTGGCGATGGCTTCGGCGTTGGCCCCGATGAGCTTGACGCCGTATTTGGTGAGGATGCCCTGGTGGTGGAGGTCCATCGCGGCGTTGAGCGCCGTCTGGCCGCCGAGGGTGGGGAGGATAGCGTCGGGCTTTTCGGCGATGAGGATTTTCTCGATGATCTCGACGGTGATCGGCTCGATGTACGTGCGCGCCGCGAACTCCGGGTCGGTCATGATCGTGGCCGGGTTGGAGTTGAGCAGGACGACGGTGTAGCCCTCTTCCGCCAGCGCCTTGCAGGCCTGGACGCCGGAGTAGTCGAACTCGCAGCCCTGTCCGATGACGATGGGGCCGCTGCCGAGGAGGAGGATTTTCTTGAGGTCGGGATTCTTGGGCACGGCGGGCGTTGGGCTAAGGCGAAAAGTTCAACACCCTAAACGCAACGAAGTGCCCAACGCCAAGAATTTCGGCGGACATGCGGTCGTCGGCACAAAAATCTTTGCCCATCTGTACAAACGGTCCGTCCGTGGATAGACTCCCCGCACAAACCATCTCTTCTACCCATGAAACCTCCTCGCTTCCTCTCTCTCCGTCTCGCTTCCATGCTCGCCCTCGGCTGCGGCCTGTTGGCGTTCGCTCCGGTGCCATCCGCGCAGGCACAAATGAAGATCATCGCCCTGTCGATGGACAAGCTCGACAAGATGAGCAAACTCGTCCAGACCGTCAACGCCGACCCCGCCGCCAAGGAGGCGATGGAAGAGGCCGGCAAGGACGAAGCCATCTCGACCGCGATGATGAGCGGGGCCAGCGTCAATGACACGATCAACACCAAGTATCCCAAGGCCGCCGCACTGTACAAAGCCGCCGGGACCACGCCGGACGATTTTTTTGCCACGGTGATGTCGATCTCGATGGCCGCAACCGGCGCCACCGACGGAACTTCCGACCCGGCGGTCGCCAAGACGAACATCGACTTCTTCAACGCGAACAAGGACAAAATCGAAAAGATCATGGAGACCATGAAGTAACGGTTTTATTCGTTCCTCGAACCGGCGTGGCGGCGATTGGAGCGGCCACGCCGGTTTTTTGTGCTTTTCCAGAGTATTTTGCGCTTCACATGCCACTTTCGTGTGTTTACGTTGTAAAGACCTAGCCATTTTATGATCGAACTGGAAGTTTACGCCGTCGGAGTCCGGAACCTGGATAAAATCATGCAGCTCGATCATTCCTTCGAGACGGTGCCGGGCCTGCGCTACAAGGTCGATAGCAACCATGACATTGTGTACATGGAGCTGGACGAGCCGCCGAGCATGACGACCGGGGAGATCCGCGAAGCGTTTTCCAAGCTCGGTCTGCGGGCGCGTTTTGTCGGCGCGGTGTCGGCCGAGATGCGTCCCAAGACGAAGACCCAGCGACTGCGGGTTTGAAGAAAAGGCCGGGGGCAGAGGGAGGCGGTCGATTCGCTTCTCCGCTTTCGTCTTTCCTCCTCGCTCCATGCGGCGGTTGCTCGAATCCATCGGCCGGTCCGTGCTCGGCACCCTCCGCTATTTCGGCGGGGTGACGCTGCTCGCCCTCGACACCGGCAAGGCCCTCTTCATCGCGCCCTTGCGCTGGACGTTGGTCCTGAGGCAGGTGCTCGAACTCGGCGCGCGCTCGCAGGTGGTCGTGATCGTCACGGGTGCATTCACGGGTGCGGTGTTCGCGGCGCAGACTTATTTTCAATTCCGCATCCTCGGCATGGAGTCGGCCGTGGGTGCGGTCGTCAGCGTGTCGATGTGCCGTGAACTCGGCCCCGTGCTCACCGGGCTGATGCTCGCCGGCCGGGTGGGAGCGTCGATGTCCGCTGAGATCGGCACGATGAAAGTCACCGAGCAGATCGACGCCCTGCGCGCGCTGGCGGTTTACCCGGTGGACTACCTGGTGGTCCCGCGCGCCGTGGCGATGTTCGTTTCCGTGCCGCTGCTGGCGGGCGAATGCATCTTTTTCGGCATTGCGACCGGGTACTTCGTCGGCTGTCACATGCTCGACATCCAGGGGCCGTATTATATCGAAAACACCGTCAAGTTCATGCGTGCGCGGGACGTGGGCATGGGGTTGTTCAAGGGACTGGTCTTCGGGCTGCTGATCGTGTTCATCAGTTGCTACGAGGGCCTCCACGCCCGGGACGGCGCGGTGGGCGTGGGACGGGCCACGACGGAAGCGGTCGTCGTCGGTTCGCTGGCGATCCTGGTCTCGAATTTCTTCCTGACGATGTTCCTAAACATCTTCTTCCCTGGGGGCGTCTAGGAAATGCCCGCTGATGCAGCATCCTTCCTGAGCGTTCGCGGCCTGACCAAACGCATCGGCGCGCAGGAAATCCTCCGCGGGGTCGATCTCCGGGTCGCCAGCGGGCAGACGATGGTCATCATCGGGCGTTCGGGCGGCGGCAAGAGCGTGTTTCTCAAACACCTCATCGGCCTGTTGCGTCCCGACGGCGGCGAAATCCTCGTCGAGGGCCAGGACATCGTGGGCCTGAGCGAACGCCGCCTCGCGCCGATCCGCCGGAAGGTCGGCATCCTCTTCCAGCACGGGGCGTTGTTCGACTCGATGAGCGTCGAGGACAACGTGGCCTTTCCGTTGCGCGAGAGCGGCGAACGCGACCCCGCGCGGATCGCCGAGGCGGTGCGCGAGGCGTTGGAAGTCGTCGATCTCGACGGCCAGCAAAGGAAGATGCCCGTAAACCTGAGCGGCGGCATGAAAAAACGCGTGGCCCTCGCGCGCGCCGTCATCACCCGGCCGCGTTGCATCCTCTATGACGAACCGACGGCCGGGCTCGACCCGGTGGTCAGCGACAGCATCAACCGGCTCATCCGCCGTTTGCAGGAACGTTTCGCCGTCACCTCGGTCGTCGTGACCCACGACATGAAAAGCGCCTTCGACGTGGGCGACCGCATCGCGTACCTCAAGCACGGGCGGATCGAGTTCGAGGGAACGTCGGAGGAGTTGCAAGCGTCCCCCGACCAGGATATTCAAGATTTCATCGTCGGCCGCAGCCGCGCGTTGGAAACGTGAAGAGTTCGTGATCGGCCGCATCGAACCGGCCATTCCGCCCCGCCGGAAACCTTTTTACTTCCGGCAGCACACGGGCACATTGCCGGTGCCAATGGCTACCTCGTCCGAAAGCAACGGTGGCGCGCTCGAACTGCGCGTCGGCCTTTTCGTGCTCCTCGGTCTCGCGGTCATCGGTTTCATGGTCGTGCTCTTTGGCCGGATCGGCACCGGCATCGCCGCCGCTTACCCGTTGACGGTCGAGTTCCCCAACGCCGGCGGCCTGCTCGTCAACTCCAAGGTGCTGCTTTCCGGGGCCACCGTGGGCGTGGTGACCGATCCGCCGCGCGTGCTCGACCGTGCGCGGGGAGTGTCGTTGCAGGTCAAGATTTTCGAGCCGAACAAAATCCCGCGCAACGCCCGGTTCTACGTCGCCGCCGCCGGTCTGCTGGGCGACCGTTTCGTGGATGTCATCACCGAACCCGAGGTCGTCGGGGGTTATTACCAGCCGGGCGACACGGTGCGCGGCTCGACCAAGCAGGGCATGGAAGAACTCACCGAGGAAGCGGGCAAACTCATGACCGACCTGCGCGCCACGGTGGCGAACCTCAACGGGACCATCACGCGCATCAACACGGACCTGCTCAAACCGGAGATGTTCCAGAATCTCCAGACGAGCGTGGCCAACCTCAACGCGACGACGAAAAACTTCCAGACCGCCAGCGAGAAGGTCAACGGCGTGCTCGACGACGCGAAGGGCGCGGTCGCCGGGATGAAAGGGGCCATCGACGGCGCAAAGGACACGCTGGCGACCGCCGACAAGGCCGCCGACGATCTGC
>CAZZYS010000375.1:0-217 GCA_964658285.1 uncultured Verrucomicrobiota bacterium | reverse complement strand
ATCTGCGCAAGGCCATCGGCGACCTGCGCAAGACGCTCGCCACCGCCCGGGGCGCGCTGGACGAGGCGGTGCACGGTAACGGTTTGTTGGGAACGTTGATTTCCGACCACGCGCTTTCGGACGATCTCGCCGCGCTCGTTTCCAACCTGCGCCGGAGCGGCGTGTTGTTCTATCGCAACCGGCCCGACCCAAATGCCGCCGCGTCGCCGAGTCCCAC
>CAZZYS010000374.1:0-4169 GCA_964658285.1 uncultured Verrucomicrobiota bacterium | reverse complement strand
GATGGCTCTCCGAGCCAGTCCCTATTTTGGCTTGGATGATCTCCGTGCGCACGAAGCGCATTCCGGAAAATCTAGGGATTGGCTCGGAGAGCCATCCCTACCTTGTAACAATAGGAAAGCCGGCCGCGACGACCTCTTCGTGCAAATGGGCGAGGACGCGGGCTTCCACTTCGGCCAGTTCGCCGCGCATCCGCGCGCCGGCCGCCAGTTTGTGGCCACCGCCGCCGTAACGTCCGCAAATCGCGCTCACGTCGAGCTGCGGCGTCTTGGAGCGCAGGCTGATCCGCACCAGTCCGCCTTCCAATTCCTCGAAGAACGCCGCGATGAGCACCGTGTCGATGCCGCGCAGATGGTCGATGAGACCCTCGTTGTCCTCGGGCAGCACGCCGAGGGTCTTCGCCGTGTGCATCGACAGCGCGAAGCTGGCCACGCGGCGTTCGGCGGTGAGCTTGAGGGAATTTAGCAGCGCGCGCAGCAGTTCCAACCGGCGCAAGGGGTAGCTGTCGTAGAGTTCCTGCGAAATCGCGCCCACCGGCACGCCGAGGCGGACCAACGCCGCGCCGATCTCGTAGGTGCGCGCACTCGTCTGCGGGTATTGGAACGAACCCGTGTCGGTGGAAATGGCCACGAAGAGGTTCGTGGCGATGTCCCGGTCGATGGGCAGGTCGTGGCCGGCGAGGAGTTCGTAGAGAATCTGACCCGTGGCGGGCGCGTCGGCGTCAATGTGGGAGAGGTCGCCGTAACCCGGATTGCTGACGTGGTGATCGACGTTGATCGTCAGGGTGGTTTTGCCGATGGACTTCAGCGGCGTGCCGAGGCGCGCGTGGGAGGCGGTGTCCAAGGCCACGAGCACGTCGAAATCCCGGGTTTCCGATGACGGGCGGCTGACGAGTTCCGAGCCGGGCAGGAACCGCAGCTTGTCGAGCATCCCGTCCTCGTTCCAGAGCGTCACATCCTTGCCGAGCGCGCGCAGGCTCAGGCCGAGGGCGATGGTGCAGCCGAGCGCGTCGCCGTCGGGCCGCAGATGGCTGACGACCACGAAATGCCGGTGCGCGCGCAGGGCCTCAGCGATCTGCGCGAGGCTGGCATTAGGCGTCGTCATCGTCTTTGAGCCGCGCGGCGTCTTCCGCCCGCCGGCCGCGAGGCTTGGCGGGATCGGCTTCCATCGCCGTGCGGCGGGGTTTCGATTCCTCCGGCGTGTCTTCCTGGTCCTCGGCTTCCTCGAAGCGGGCGAGTTCCTCGGAGTTGCCGATGGGCTCCTCCTCATCCATGCGGACCTCGTCGTCCTCGGCAGGCGGGACGACATCATCGATCTGGCGCATGATCTCCATGACCTTCGTGCCGCGCTCGATAGCCTCGTCCAGGTGGAAATGAAGCTGCGGAGTGAACTTGAGGACGACCCGCTTGGAAAGCTCGTGCTGGAGCAGGGGACGGTTCTCGTGGAGCTTGCCGATGGCGGCGCGGCGTTCCTTGTCGTCGCCGAGGACGCCGACGTGGACGTGGCAGTGCTTGAAGTCCGCCGACAGATCGACCGCGTGCACGGTCACGAGCTTGGCGGAGAAGGTCAGTTCACGCGCGACGATGGAGCCGAGTTCACGCAGGATCAGTTCTTTGACGCGGGCGGGTCGGTTCTTCATGACAGGCGGAATTTTAACACAGAGACACGGAGAGCACGGAGACCGGAGGAGAAAACAAAAACGGGAAAAGGGAAGACGGAAAACAGAGGCTGGAGGCGAAGAAAGTCAGTCGCTTTCTGCTCCCGACCGTCTTTCTTCCCTCCTCCGGTCTCTGTGTTCTCCGTGTCTCCGTGTCTCCGTGTTAAAATTCCGCGTTCGTCAGATTTTTTGCGCGATCTTTTCCAGCGTGTAGCACTCGATGATGTCCTCGACCTGATAGTCGCTGTAATCGCCGAGCTTGATGCCGCACTCCAGGCCGGAGCGGACTTCCTTCACGTCATCCTGGAACCGGCGCAACGTCGCCAACCCGCCGTCGTACACCGACTGACGCTTGCGCAACACCCGCGCCCGGGCCGTCCGCGCGATGCGCCCGTCCGTGACGATGCAGCCCGCCACGTTGCCTTTGCTCAACTCGAACACCTGCTTGACCTCCGCGTGGCCGATGACCGTCTCGCGCGATTCCGGGTCGAGCAGGCCCGCCATCGATTCCTTCACCTGGTCGATCAGTTCGTAGATGATCGAGTACAACTTGATCTGCACGCCCTCGCGCTTGCCGGCGATGAGGGCCACGTTTTCGAGCTTCGTGTTGAAGCCGATGATGATGGCGTTCGACGCGCTGGCGAGCTGCACGTCGCTCTCCGAGATCGGCCCGACGGCGGTGTGGACGAACTCCACCTCCACCTTCTTGCTCTCGATCTGTTCGAGCGAGGTCGTGATGGCTTCCAGCGATCCCTGCACATCCGCCTTGAGGATGAGCCGCAGACCCTTCGGCCCGCCGCCCGAGCGGTCGAAGAGGCTTTCCAGCGTCGCGCGTTGCGGCTTCGCCATCTTCTGGCTGCGGTCAACGGCGAGGCGTTCCTCGCCCAGGGCCTTGGCGTCTTTTTCGGAAGACATGACCAGGAACTCGTCGCCCGCCGACGGCAGGCCGGAGAACCCGACCACCCTGACCGGCGTGGACGGCCCGGCCGACTTGATCGGCTTGCCCAGGTCATCGACCAGTGCCTTGACCTTGCCCGCGAAATTGCCGCAGATGAACGCGTCGCCCGCTTTGAGCGTGCCGCTCTGCACGATGACCGTCGCCGTCGGGCCGCGCCCGGCTTCGAGCTGCGCCTCGATGACCGTCCCGCGCGGGTCGGCCGTGGGCGAGGCTTTCAGGTCCATCAACTCGGCCTGGAGGGTCATCAGTTCGAGCAGGTGGTCGATGCCCGTGCCCTTGGTCGCGGAGACCGGGCAGCAGGGGATCTCGCCGCCCCAGTCGTCGGGCGTGAGGTTCTGCTGCTGGAGCTGTTGCTTGACGCGGTCGATGTTCGCGCCGGGCAGGTCGATCTTGTTGATCGCCACCATGATGGCTACCTTCGCGGCCTTGGCGTGGTTGATGGCTTCCTGGGTCTGCGGCATGATGCCGTCGTCCGCCGCGATGACGATGACGGCGATATCCGTGACCTTCGCGCCGCGCGCCCGCATGGCGGTAAACGCCGCGTGGCCGGGGGTGTCCAGGAACGTGATCTTGTGGCCGTTGTGATCGACGCTGTACGCGCCGATGTGCTGGGTGATGCCGCCGGCCTCGCCCTTGGCGACGCGCGCCTTGCGGATCGCGTCCATGAGCGAGGTCTTGCCGTGATCGACGTGGCCCATGAAGGTGATGATCGGCGCGCGGGGCTTGAGTTCCTCCTCCGGGTTGACGATCTCCTTGGCCTTCGGGGCCTCGATGATGGCTTCGACCTTGTGGACGCCCGCACCCTTTTCGCGGCGCTCGACTTCCAGGGTGTACCCGTGCTTTTTGCAAAGCGCCATCACCACGTCCTGCTCCAACACCTGGTTAGCGGACGGGAAGATGTTCATCTCGATCAGGTCCTTGTTGAGCTGAAAGGGCTTCAAGCCGAGGTGGACCGCGAGTTCGCGCACGACGATGGGCGGCTTGATGTGCAGCACCTTGTCGTCGCCGGGCAGGGCCACGGTGTCGTTGTCCGTCGGCGCGGCGGCCGGGGCCGGCGTGGAAACAGCGGCGGCCGGAGCCGGCGCCGGGGTGAGGGCGGCCAAGGGAGTTGATGCTTCCGCCGCGGAGGTCTGCGGCGAACTCGACTTGGGACGGCTGGAAATCAGGTCCACGACCGGGCGGGGCGCGGCGGGCGCGGCCTTGACGACGGGCACGGGGGCCGGAGCCGGCCCGACGGCCGGGGCTTTCTTGCCGCCGATGCTTGGCAACGGCTTCAAACCCGGCTTGGCGGGACGGGCAGCGGTCGCCGGCCCGCCGTTCTTGGCGGGCGCGTCGATGAGCGAGACGGCCTGCGGCTTCTCGACCGGGGCGGCCGGTGGCGCGGGTGGCGGCGAGGGCTTGGGGGGGGCTGCCGGAGCCGCCGGGGCAGCGGGCGTCGTCCGGGCGGACGAACGCGCGGAACTACCACCCGACCCCGTGGAACGTTTGCCGGGCGAGTCTTTGGAAGTGGTGCGAGAGCTGGGCATGGGAAGAAGATGCAGAAGTCAGAATGCAGA
>CAZZYS010000373.1:0-4180 GCA_964658285.1 uncultured Verrucomicrobiota bacterium | reverse complement strand
GGTCGCGCGACGATCCCGAACGGGCTGCCTGTTCCCGCCTAGAGCGCGGCTTCGATGGTCTTGACGAAACGCAGATGCGCAATCGCCATCTTGAACTCCTCACGCATGTCCTTCATGGCCTCGCGTGAGTTTTCGAGGGTCTCCTCCGTGCGCTTCATGTACTCGCGGCGCTGGACGGCCCAGCGGTTGCTCAGTTCGGTCAGGTAATCTAACGACGCCTGGAGGAGCGCGCGGGTGCTCTCGGAGAGACTCACCTCACCCGCCGCCAGCTTGGCTTCGAGCTGCTGTTGGGCCTGCGAAATCTGCGCCAGCAGGATTTTCTCCGACGGCACGCGGCGCAGGCTGCTGGTCAGGCCCAATTTCTCGAACGCCCAGATCGCCCATTTGGTCGGGTCCCACTGCCAGGGCTTCACGCCGTTGCGGTAGTCGTGCTGGAATTCGTGGTGATAGTTATGGTAGCCCTCACCGAACGTGAAGAACGCCATCAGCCCGCTGTCCCGCGCGCTGCACCGGTCCGAGTACGGCTGGTTGCCGAAGGTGTGACAGGCCGAATTGATGAAAAACGTGCAATGCTGCACCGCGACCACGCGCGCCACCCCGCCGAAGAGGAAGCCGCCCAGGAAACCCTTCCAGCCACCCACGACCGCCAGGCCGACCAGGGCCGGCATCAGGAAGCCGACCGTCAGTCCGATCCATTGCACATAGCGATGCTGCCAGCGCACGAGCGCGTCTTTCTGGAGGTCAGCCACGTTGGCGTAGCTCTCGTCGTCTGGCTTGAGCTTGAAGAGCAGCCAGCCGATGTGCGCGAAAAAGAACCCCTTGCTGATCGCGTACGGATCGTCGTCGTGATCGACGTGCTTGTGGTGCTGGCGGTGTTCACTCGCCCACATGATGACCGAATTCTCGAACGCCGCCGCCCCGAAAAGCAGGGTGAAAAGCTTCACCGGCCACTTCGCCTGAAAGGTCAGGTGCGAGAACAACCGGTGGTAACCCAGCGTGATGCTCATGCCGGTGGCGTAAAACATCACCACGAACATCGCCACGAAAAACCAGGGCAGCCCGAAGGTCAGGATGTAGGCCGGCACCGCGGTCAGCGCGAGGAAAAGCGTCCCGATCAGGAAGGAACTGGTGACCCAATTGATGCGGTCGATAGCGAAACGGTTGAAGATCATCGTGGAGCGGAAATGGACAGGGGCGGCGGTCGAAGGTGGAAAGACGCCCGCACTTAAAGCCAAGACCGTGCCAGTGGCAATCGAATACTACGCACCCCGCAAGAAACATTTGCCTCTCGAAAGGATCGATGGTCTCCGGGGTCCGCGCGACGGCATTTTTCGGGTGACCCGGGGGGCGTCGGGCCGCCGGACGACGGACGGTTTTGTCCTTTGCGCTTTCGCCAGCGCGCCCTATTGCTTGCCTTCCTGTGTCCGAGTCTTCGTTCTCCCCCGCCGTGCCGGTCTCCGAATTACCGGTCGGGCACGCGCAACGCCTTCCCCGCCGCGCCCGCGCCCGGGCGTGGCTGCTGTTCGCCACGGGGCTGTGGGGACTGAGTTTCCCGCTGGCCAAAACGCTTTCGCTCGCGCAAATCCGCCTCTTGCCGGGGGCGGACACCTGGTTCCTCGCGGCGCTGGGATTGATCTTTCGCTTCGGAGGGGCTGCCGTCGTGCTGGCGGTCGCCTCGCTGCACACCCTGCGCAGATTGACGCGCGGCGAATGCCGCCAGGGCATCGGGCTGGGCATCTTCTCTTGCGGGGGAATGCTTTTCCAACTGGACGGGCTCAACTACACGGCGGCCTCGACCTCCGCGTTCCTGACCTCGTGCTACTGCGTGACGATCCCGCTGATCGTGGCGTTCCAACGCCGCCGGTGGCCGCCGGCCCTGGTGATCGTGAGTTGCGTGCTGGCGGCGCTGGGCATCGGGGTGCTCGCGGGGGTGGATTGGCGGACGCTGCGTCTGGGACGCGGCGAAGGCGAGACGATCCTGTCGTCGTTCTTTTTCGCGGCACAGATCATCTGGCTGGAGCGGCCGGCCTTCGCGCGCAACCGCACGACGCACGCGACCGTGGTGATGTTCACGGTGTTGACGGCGACGGCGCTACCCGTGCTGGCGTGGCGCGCGGGGAGTTGGGAGGCGGTGCGGACGGCGGCGTTCGGTTCGGGGGCGATCATCGGTTGCCTCGTGGCGCTGACGCTCCTTTGCACGCTCTGCACCTTTACCTTGATGAACCACTGGCAGCGCGAAATCGAAGCGACCGAGGCGGGGCTGATCTACTGCGCGGAGCCGGCGTGGACGAGTGTGTTCGCGCTGTTTTTGCCGGCGTGGCTGGCGACGTGGACGGGCAGCGCCTACGCCAACGAAACACTGACCGTGCGGCTGCTGTTGGGCGGCGTGCTCATCACGGCCGCCAACGTGTGCGTGCAGCTCAGGAAGCCGCCGGCAGCAGGATGAAGCCGGTTTCCAGGTCGCCGAGCACCTCGCTGCGGCGTCCGGCGTGCCGCCAGTGGTGATAGCCGATCAATGCGCAAACGAACGCGTCGAGCCGGTCCTCGGCGGGCTTCGTCCACGGCGCGGCCAGCACGGTGGCGAGCGCGGGCGTTTCCACCCACTCGCCGGGCGCGAACCGGGTCCGCAGGCACTCCCGCAGGAGCCCTTGCAACCGGGTGAACTCCGCCCGCCGCGCCGCGACCGGGCCGCGCTTGTACTTGACGATCCGTGGCAGGTCCAGCAGCCGGATCATCGCCGGGTGGGGGAACACTTCCGCCAGCAGCCTGTCGGCCGTTCCGAGACGCCAGCCGATGACTCCGCCGCGCGCCTCCAACTCTCGCGCCAACCGCAAAGGTCGTCCACACCGTCCGGCGTTGGCCGGGTGCGGCCCGGCGTGAAACCGCCCGAAGCGCGAGGTGGTCAGTCGATCCACGGGCCGGCTGCCGGTGGCGTTGGGACAAACCAGCGGCGCGTCGAAAAGCAACAGCGACGGCCCCGCGGCCGGCGGCAGGCGAGTTTCCAACCAGTCGAACAACGCCGCGTCACCGAAGACGTGCGCGCATTCGACGACTTCCGCCCGGCAAACGCCGCCGGTTTGTTCCGGCGTTCCGTGTGCGTGGACCAGGCAGAGTCCATCGCCATTCCGTTCTCCCCACGCTAGGTCTACTCCAACGATACGTAAGGTATTCTTGTACAAAGTTGTCGGATTATGTCTGAACGTTGGCCGGGTCAGTTTCGATGGCAGCGATTGTGCTTGAAACGGGAGTGTAGATCAGCGTCCAGAGAACCAAAAAAGCTCTCGGATGACCGCCGGATTCTCCGTTCCAAAGCCATCCAACCTCGCATGTCCCGCCTATTTTTGTCTCGCCCCCTGATCGCCTTCGTCTTTTTCGTCGAACGGTATCTGTTCTCCGCGCTGTTCTTATTCCTAGCCTGGGAGCACATCTCCATCCTCCGGCTGATGGTCCTCATCAGTCAGTCGAAAGTCATTTTGCCGAACTCCCTGGTGGCGCACGACGGCAGTTTCAGCGACGGGGTAACGTTTGACGACTACGCCCGCTACATCCTGCTGACGATTTCCTTCGGCGCGTGCGGCGTGCTGTTGCTGATCAGCCGCAAACCGAAGCACGGACCCACCACCGTGAAGGAAATCGTCATTCCTTTCGCCGCCACGTTTTCCTCGATGGTTTTCGATCAGCACATCGAGTTGCCGACGTGGATGGTGACGCCGTTGGTGCCCGACAGTTGGAAGCCGGCGCTGGCCAGTTTCGGGATCGTCGTCTCCGCGGGAGGCCTGGCGATGTCCGTGTATGCGATCATGTGGCTGGGGCGCTCGATGGGCATCGTCGTCTCGGTGCGCGAGGTGGTTCTAGGTGGCCCGTACCGCTGGGTGCGGCACCCGATTTACATGGGTTACCTGTTTGTGCTGCTGGGCATGTTCATGGTTTCCTGGACGCCGCGCATGGGGGTGGTCGTGATCGGCGCCATCGCGCTGCTCGTCTGGCGCGCCCGGATGGAGGAGAAACTCCTGAGCGCCCACAGCCCCGCCTACCGCGATTGGATGCAGCACACCGGGTTCCTGTGGCCGCACCGGCGCGCGGCGGCTCCGGAGCGGTTCGTGGTCGCCGACGACCACGGCGAACCGACCGCTGAGGCGAGGTAGGAAAGGGAAGGATGCTTCGAGTCTGCGAGATTCCT
>CAZZYS010000372.1:0-4202 GCA_964658285.1 uncultured Verrucomicrobiota bacterium | reverse complement strand
GCCGTGTCCGCTCTGACCGCCAACAAACACGGCAACGGAGTGCCGTGGCTACAGGTAACTGAAAAGCGCTTTATTTTCTGTCGGGAAGCGCCGGTGAATTGCGGACCGTCACCCCGGCCACGTTGCTGGCGAAGACGGCGGCAGGGACGCCGGGAGACACTTGCGGCTTGAAATTGTCGATCTCCAAATCCTGAACATCCGCGAAGGAGGCGGCCGGACGCAGATCGCCGTTGGTGAAACGGACGTTCATGTTCGCCAGTTCAAGTCCCTTGACGTGTCGGGCATAAACGGCATAAGCGGGCAGCGTACCGAGATGCTGGGGATCGGGATAGCGGGTGCCGAGTTCCGGGGGATCGATGGCAGCGTCCTTCGCGGTGCCACCGCCCCGGCTGGTCAGCCGGATGTTCTCCAGCCGGATGCCTTCCAGCGGTTGTTCG
Organism: uncultured Verrucomicrobiota bacterium; assembly: GCA_964658285.1. GTDB lineage: Bacteria > Verrucomicrobiota > Verrucomicrobiia > Chthoniobacterales > SZAS-18 > CAHJWO01. The sequence goes on along the minus strand of CAZZYS010000372.1, from coordinate 3,765 downwards.
GGCAATCCCCAGATTTGGATGCCGCTCGTCTTATCGACGCCATCCGCGATGACGTTGGAAATCAAAATGTTCTTGAGGCGGCTGTTGGTCGTCACGTTCGGGCCGCGGTTACGCTTCCCCGTGGTGATGTAAATTGCGTAATTGGCCACGTCCACCATCGTGAGGTTGCTGATGATGATGTCCTCCATGATGCCACCGTCCACCTCTTCCAGCGCGAGGCCGCGGCAGCTTCGGAAGGTGCAGTTCGACACGGTGCAGTTGCGGAAGCCGCCGGTGGATTCCGTCCCGAACTTGATGCGGCCGTTCCTGCTCCTGCTCGGTTTCATGGTGCCATCGAGCACCGTGCCTTCCTCGAAGCCAGAAACCTGGCAGTTGACGATGGTGAGATTTTCCGTCACGCGTGTTTCGCCCAGGGCGTAGGTGCTCTTGGGGCAGATGGCGTCGTCGTCCGGCGCGTTCACGCGGCAGTTGGAAACCGTCGTGTTGCGGCAACAATCGATGTCGATGCCGTCGCGGTTGGTGTCGATCATCACGTTGTCGGTGGTCAGGTTGTCGCAGCCGGTGACGAGGATCGCAAAATGACCGCCGTGGTGCATCGTCACGTCGCGGATCAGCACCTGTTTGCAGAGCTTGAGGGCGATGGCTTTGTTGCCGAGCCTGGCTGGCGGGTAGGTCTTTTTGGTGTTTGGCGTTTGCCAGTGGGTGTAGCCGCACATCTCGTCGAGAAGCTCGTCGTCGCGGACCAGTCCGCCTCCGTCGATCCTGCCACCGCCGGTGATGGAAACGTTCGTGAGGTTTTCGCCCCAGATGAGGCTGTTGTGGAAATAGCAGTGCCCCCCGTCCTGATAGCCGACGCCTGTGAACGGCTCGGTTTCGTCATACGCGTTCAGGCTCTGTGGTGCGCCGAGGATCACCGCGCCAACGTCGATCAGGAGGTGGATGTCGCTCTGCAGGTGAATCGAGCCGCACAAGTAGTTTCCGGCCGGGACCAGGACCGTTCCGCCTCCCGCCGCGGCAGCCGCTTCGATGGCCTTGTTGATCGCCGGGCTATCCAGGGTCCGGCCGTCCCCGGTCGCGCCGAAGTCCCGCACGTTGAAACCGTTCTGGCCGGGCGACGGAGCGGTGTGCAACGTGTCAAGCGGTGCCAGCAACAGGGCGACGAAGAGGGCGAGACGGAAGACCATGAGAAGGCGGTTGCGATGAGTACGGCGAGTCGTGACCCGGAAAGGTAGCAATGACCGTCAATCAAAACGAATCGCCGCCGAACGGCCGTGGGCGTCGAGGCCTTCGAGGTCGCTGAACGCCTGGATCGTCGTCAGGGACTGGCGCAGGCTGTTTTCGTCGAAACGAACCAGACTCGTGCGCCGCTGGAACTGGTCCACCGTCAGCCCGGCGAACCCCTTGCCCGCACCGCCCGTGGGTAACGTGTGGCTCGGCCCGGCCAGGAAATCACCGCCCGCCACCGGCGACCAGTCGCCCACGAAAATCGCCCCCGCCGTGTGGACTCGCGCGGCCACCGTTTCGGGGTGTTCCGTGCAAACCGACAGGTGCTCGGGGGCGAAGGCGTTGGCGATGTCGATGGCCTGTTCGATGTCGCGCACCAGACAGAGAAACGCGTCCTTTTCCAACACGGGGCCGAGCTGGGTCTGACGGTGGAGGCGGTCGAGTTGGCGCGTGACGGCGGCCTCGACGGCGGAGAGGAGCGGTTCGGAATCGGTCAGGAGGCCGATGACGCTGTTCTCGCCGTGCTCGGCCTGGGCGAGGAGGTCGGCGGCGATCCATTCGGCGTTGGCGTTGCCGTCGGCGATGACGAGGATTTCGCTCGGGCCGGGGAGTTGGTCGATGGCGACGGGCCCGAACACCTGGCGTTTGGCCTCGATGACGTAGGCGTTGCCGGGACCGAAGATTTTGACCACGGGCGCGATGGATTCCGTGCCGTAAGCGAGGGCGGCGATGGCCTGCGCGCCGCCGACCTTGTAGACCTCCGTGGCCCCGGCGAGGGTGAGCGCGCAGAGGAGGGCGGGGGCGATGTGGCCGTGGGCGTCGGCGGGGGTGGTGACGACGACCTCGGGGCAACCGGCGGCGGCGGCGAGGGTGGTGGTCATCAGCGCCGTGGAGACAAGGGGTGCCGTGCCCCCGGGCACGTAGAGGCCGACGCGCGGGAAAGGATCGAAGCGTTCGCCGACGTGGACGCCCTGGCGGTTGTGCATGTGCCAGTCGTGGCGAAGGCTCTTGAGGGCGAATGCACGGATGTTTTCGTGCGCCTCAGCCATGGCGTGCTGGGTGCGGGCGTCGATGGCGCGGGCGGCGGCGGAGAATTCGTCGGGCGAAACGCGCAGGGGGGTAGGTGCGTCGCCGGTGTGCGCCGGGCCGCCGAAACGGGCGTTGAGGGTGTGGAGGGTGGCGTCGCCATCGGCGCGGACTTGGGCGATGATGGCGGCGACGGTTTCGGAGACGTGCGCAGCAGGAGTGGCGCGGCGGTCGAGGGAGCGGAGGGCGGCGGCGAAGCCGGGGGCGTCGTGGCGGAGGAGGCGCATGGGAGAAAAGGAAGAGTCAGCATTACGCCGCTCAGAGAGTTACCAGGTGTTCCGGGCGGCATCCTTTCACCATACCAGGCTGGATGCGCTGGTCGAACGTCACCAATCGTCCGCCGTGCGCAACCGCCAGCGCGAGCAGGTAAACGTCCGTGATCTGTTGATGCCCTTGCAAACTGTCCCAGTCAAAAAACGCCGTGTCTGTGATGGAAAGATCATCCGGCCAGAACGCATGATGGCGGCTACCCCGCAACATCCCTAATATGGCCAGCACTTGGCCGGGGGGCTGTGGTGAAGAATAACGCGAGTTCGTCAACAAGCGTAGACAGGCGGCTTCGGTGAAAGGGCACGAAGCCCAGCCCTGCGACAAGTTTGCTTCCAGCCAGCGCACGGCGGCTGGATGATCGACATGCAACCGGTCGAGCAGTGGCAAAAGCACGTTTACATCGAGCAACGCGCGCATCAGATGCCTTCTTCCTCGCGGAGTTGCCGGACCATCTCCCTGGTGACGGGCTGGCCCGGGCGTTTCGGCAGTGGGAGGTAACCGATGCGGCGGTAGAGTTCTTCCATCTGAGCTTCCTCATGCCGCGTGCGGCGTTCGCGCAGCAAACTCTCCAGCCTTTCCATTTCGCCAGGAGTCAGGGAATCTACGGCGGCTTCGATTTCGGCGAGCGTGCTCATGGATTGGGAAAATAGCGTGGGCAGCGGGCGTTCCCAAGTGCAACTCGGAAACGAAGGTAGAAAAATGAACGTTATCGGGGAGAAGTTGTTCGTTGCGAACTGACGGGTGTACTCCAAACATCTCTGGACTTCAGGTGCTGAATTTTGTTTTGCGAGCCAGCCCGCAGGAGAATCGGGGAGGGCAAGGTCCAGAACGTAATCTGCGTCGTTCCGTAACCCGATGCGGCGATTTTAATCGAGGCTGTTTCTGCGTCGTAAAGCCCCCAAGGGCGCAGTTGGTAACCTTGGTATCCAGCCAATTGGAAATTACCGTTAGCATCTGCGCTCGCTAGCACTCGTGGGTCGTCTTCACGACTTACCATCGCGTTGACAATTGGCCGTTTAGTTCGCTCGTCCAGAACACGTCCCGAGACCGGGGCATCGTCTATGTGGAGTACAACGCATCCAGCGCATGAAGTGACAATCGCAGCCAAGCCTATGAAAGACATTGTCCTATTAAAAGCTGTTGAGTTAAACGGCTAGTCTCCGAATAAGCAGTCGCGTCATCGCG
>CAZZYS010000371.1:0-4209 GCA_964658285.1 uncultured Verrucomicrobiota bacterium | reverse complement strand
GAATTCGTGCTGCGCTGGTCAGTGGGTGCGGGGCATCCGTACCGGGAGATCGTCCGTCAACAGTATCATTTTAGCCCGCCCGCTTCGGAGACAGAAGACTACACGGTGGAACTGTACGCGGTGATGGCTCTCGAACTGACGATTATCCCGCACATTAGCGGGGGCGACGCCTACGCGTCGCTCGAAGAACTACGATTGGCTTGATGGACCACGGACAGACGATCCCGAAGGCGACGGCTATCAACCGCGCGGCGGTGAACATCGAAGGATTGGATACATCCTTCCCCCATGGCCCACAGCGATTTCGGACCATCCCCCATGACAAAATTCAGCGAAACATTTAGTCCCGCGAAGTTAGAACCTTCGAGAATCCCGCACGACGGCGCGACTTCCCGGAGTGACGGCGTATTTTCGGGGCCGCCTCCGACCGCCGTGTTCGCGCCGCAGGTGCGGCTCCTGGGCCGGATCGACGAAGTGCTCGTCACCAGCTTTCATCAACAAATGGCTAACCTCCCGGTTAGCGATGAACCGGTGGCCGTCGAACTCATGACGATGGGTGGAGATGCGGAGATGGGACGCCGCCTGGCGCTGGAAATTCGACTCGCCAGGGAGCGGCTCAACCGCCGCGTCGTCTTTATCGGCAAAACCACGGTGTATTCCGCTGGCGTCACCGCGATGGCGGGATTTCCCCGTGAGGATCGTTATCTCACGCGGGATGCGGTGCTGCTCATCCACTGCCGCCAACTCGAACAAACGCTCCAACTCAGCGGTCCGTTGCGGGCCAACGCCCAACGCATCCGCGAGGTCATGGAACAGATCGAGTTCGGGCTTCAGGTGGAGCAGGAAGGATTCGCTGCCCTAATCGAGGGGAGCAACGTCACGCTGGAGGAAGTCAACGAGCGCGCCGCGACGAACTGGTATGTTGCCGCCGGGGAGGCAGCGAAGCTCAAACTCGTGGCAGGCGTCGTTTGATGGCGAGAGTTCGACCGCTTTAACCCCCGCGCGAAGTCGAACGTTTCTTTATTTGTACCTGCCGCCCGAGTGGCATCCGTCTGTTTCCGTTCGACGATTAGAAATTCAGAGTAGCTCCAACCGCCATGAGAGTGATGTTTGCTCCTGGACGATTTCTGACGGTCTGGACCGTCTTTGCAGCGTTATACTTGCTCCTGACCCTGGAATGGCAGATGGGAGAACTCGTCGCCGGGACGATCTGCGCCGCGCTTGCAGCCTCGCTGCTACTGACGATCCGCCGTTGGTCGGAAGCGAGGTTTCCCGTGCGCTTGCGATGGTTCTGGCTCCTCGCTCGGCGCTTACCCGGCAAGGCGCTCGCTGATTGCACGTTGTTGCTGCGAGCATTCAGTACGGGCCGCGCGCCGGGAACATTCCGGGCAGTGCCTTTCGACGCCGATGCCGAGGAGCAACCCGGCGGGGCCGCCGCGCGCCGTGCCGTGGTCATCGCGGGGGCGTCGCTTTCACCGAACAGCGTGGTTGTCGCCGTGGATCGAAAGCAAAACCGTTTGCTCGTCCACCAGCTCGTCCCTACCCGGACCCCGCCGGGCGATGGGGATCACCTTTGGCCGGTGTGAACCTTTGGCATCCTCCCATGAACCTCTGGCTGATTGCTGCCCTGGCTCTGCTGCTCGGATTCGTGCCGTGCGGGTGGGTGCTCGCCCGGGCAAAGACCATGGAGCGCTTCGTCGCCATGCAGATGGCCGGCACGCTGACTTCTCTCATTCTGCTGTTGCTCGCGCAGGGGTTCGGCCAGCCCACGTTTTGCGACCTTGCGTTGGCGTTCGCGTTGTTGTCGTTCCCGGCGGGTTTGCTGTTCGCACACTTTTTCGAGCGCTGGCTATGAGTGAACTGCGACACATCCTAAGCGGCGGCCTGCTGGTGGCAGCCGTTCTGGTGCAATGGCTCTGCTGCCTGGGGATCGTGAGGATGCGCGGGGTTTACAACCGATTGCATTTCCTGGGACCGGCGACCTTGCTCGGGCCGCCCTTGATCGCTGCGGCGGTGCTGGTGGATGGGGCTTCCGCGCAGGCGAGCGCCAAGTCGGTTTTGCTCGCGCTGATTCTGGTAATCACCGGACCCGTGACCAGCCACGCGCTGGCCCGCGCGGCACGCGTCCGTGAAACCGGCAAAGCCAAAGCGCAGCCCGACGAGATAGAAAAGGGAAACCCGCAGCCATGAACACCGAGACTTGTTTCCAGGCCGTGGCATTCGTCTTCGTGGCGGCGGGCGGCACGGTCGTCGTCCTCACCCGCCAACCGCGCAAACAAATGCTCGCCCTCGCCGTCTACGGCATGTTGCTGACCATTCTTTTCATGGCCTTGCAGGCTCCCGACGTGGCGCTTTCCGAACTGGCGGTTGGCACGGCCGCCCTGCCGCTCATGCTGCTCGTGACACTGGCCATTCTGGCGAAGCCCAGCGAACAACTCAAGCCGCCGAAGCCGGAGGAAAAACCATGAGTGCATCCGCGCGTTGCCGTGTGTTTTTAGCCGCGGCACTTCTGCTTGGTGGCTTGCTGGTATGGGCCGTGGCGGGATTGCCCACCTTTGGCCATTATCCGGGGCCTTATGGCGATGTGATCAACTCGGCCAGCCTCTACGAACGCCACTTGGCCAACGCGGTGACCGCCATCAACTTCGACTACCGTGGCATGGATACGTTAGGAGAGGAGTTCATCCTGTTCGCGGCGGTCACGGGCGTGGTCATCCTGCTGCGCGACCAGCCCGACGAGGACAAGCAGGCTTCCGAGGAACAGCCCAGCGCGCCGGGCCGCACGACGTACCCTCCCAGCGAAGCGGTGCAATGGATGGGCTACGGCATGGTGGGCGTCATCGTGCTCTTTGGCATTTACATGGTCATCCACCCGCAGCCTTCACCGGGCGGCGGGTTTCAAGGTGGAGCCATCATCGGCACGGCTTCCATCCTGATCTGTCTGGCGACGAGCCACCGGGTGTATGGCAAGGTCGTCCGACTGGAAGCGGTGGACCTAATGGAAGCCATCGGTGCGGGCGGCTACGCGGTGGTCGGCTTGGGAACGCTCCTCGCGGGCGGCGCATTTTTGCAAAACGTGCTGCCGCTGGGCGAGGTCGGTTCGCTGCTCGTCGGCGGGACGATTCCCCTGATCAACTTCGCGGTCGGGGTCGAAGTCGCGGCGGGTTTCGCGGTGTTGTTCCTGTCCTTTTTCAAGGAGATGCACCGCCCGCCGCCCGAACAGAGCGAGGACGAGGCTGACCCGAAAAAACCTTCACCCCCCGCCGCTTCGTGAACTATCTGCCCTACGCCGTCGCCGTCTGGCTTTTGCTCATCGGTTTCTACGGCATCGTCACCAGCCGACATTTGGTCCATCTCATCGTCTGTCTTTCGGTCGTGCAGTCCTCGACGTACGTGCTGATCCTCTCGGTGGGTTATCGCACGGGCGGCATCGCCCCGATCTTCAGCGACGGCCGCGAAGGCACGCCCGCCGTGGATTCGGTGGGGCACGCGCTGGCGCTGACCGACATCGTGGTCGGCGCAACCGTCACCGCGCTCCTGCTCGCCCTGGCCGTGCAGGTGCAAAAACGCCGGGGCACGCTCGACCCCGAAAAGCTGCGCCCCATGCACGACTAGCTTTTGTATGACGCTGCTTCCTTTGACCGTGGCCGTCCCCCTGTTGATGGCGGCGCTTCTGGCCGGAATGTCCAGGATCATCCCCCGGATGCTCGCCGATGTGCTGGCGATTGCGACGGCAGCCGCGCTGGCAACCTTCGCCGGGATGCTGGCGTGGCAATCCTCGCGGTTTGGCACGCTCGTCTACTGGTTCGGCAACTGGCACCCTCGTCCGGGCGGCATCGCCATCGGCATCGCGTTTGTGGCCGATCCGCTCGGCGCAGGCTTGGCGGCGTTCGTGGGACTGCTGGGCACGGCGGCGCTCGTGTTTTCCTGGCGGTATTTCGAGAGCGTCGGCGCGCTTTTCCATGCGCTGATGCTCGTGTTCCTGGGTGCCATGGCGGGCTTTTGCCTGAGCGGAGACCTGTTCACGATGTTCGTGTTCTTCGAGTTGATGGGCACGGCCGCGTTCGCGCTGACGGGGCACAAGATCGAAGCCGAATCGCTCGAAGGCGCGCTCAACTTCGCGGTCATCAACAGCTTGGGCGCGTTCCTGACCCTTTGGGGCATCGGACTGCTCTACGGGCGGTTTGGCGCGCTCAACCTCGCGCAACT
>CAZZYS010000370.1:0-4230 GCA_964658285.1 uncultured Verrucomicrobiota bacterium | reverse complement strand
CAGGTTGTCCATCTTCGGGATTTCCGTTTTGTCGAAGTTTTCCAGCAGCCAGTTGGCCGTGTTGCTGGTCTTGGGCAGGTACATTTCCATGTCCGGGGGGATCGCCTTGGCCGCCTCGATGGCCGCCATCAGGCCGTCCTCCTTCTGCACGGGAATGTCTCCCGGCTTGAGCTTGCCCTTGGCGATGGCGTCCAGGTCTTCCTGCCGCACGTCCTCGAAGATGCTCGAAAGCTGCGCCCTCAACTCGTTGGCGATGAGCATGTCCGGGAAAATGCTCGCGTCCGTGAGCATCCCCTCGACGACCTTGCCCATCAGGTCCTTGGTGCGCGCGATTTCCGCCGCGGTGGCGAGGTCGTCCTTGGAGAACTGGTCCTTGCGCGCGAGTTCCTTGCTTTTTTCGAGCACGTCGCGCTGGAGTTCGGCCAGCGCGGCGAGTTTCGCTTTCAAGTCCTCCGCCGTTTTCCGCATTTCGTCGGCCCTGGCCCCGGCCTGGGCCAGTTGCCACACGCTCAGCACGTTGACCATCTTCTGGAGGTTGGCCACGAGGGCGGTTTCCTGGCTGGCCGCCTTCGGGAACGCCTTGCTGCCCAACGCGTCCGCCGCCGTGAGCATCCCCTCGTAGATTTTGAACTCGCCGAACATTTCCGCGATTTTCTTCAGGCCCGCGCGTAGGGCCGGGTCGCCCAACGACGAGTTGCCCGCGCCCAGTTCCACTTCCTTGCGGACCTTCACGGATTGGTCCGCCAGCCGGTCCTGCCGCTCGGAGAGCCGGTCGCCCGCCGGGGCCGCGTCGCCCGTGTCCCGGAAGATCGCTTTTTCGTCGCGCAATAGCCCGTCCACGCCCGCGATGAGGTTTTGCACCTCGGCGCGCCGCGCTTCCTCGCCCGCCTGATCGGGCGACGTCTGGAGTTTTAGCAGGATCAGCGTCTCCAGCCGGGCCGCCGTCCCGAGCATCGCCCCGCGCGCGGAAACGGGCGCGCCGGCGGCGTTGCGCAACGCGAGCAGCGCGGCCGGCATCTCCGCCTGCACCAGCCCGCGCAACGTCGCCCGCACGTGCGGCGCGAGTTCCTCCGCGGAGGCGGCTACCACGCCGGCCATGTCACCGACGGCGGCCTGCCGGTTGACGAGTTCGGCCAGCGCCGCCGCCGAGACGCCGGGGGCGTCGGTGACCGCCCCGGTGGCCTGGAGGTTCGTGCGCTGAAGCTTGAGCAGTTCGCGCAGGCTCGCCTCCAGTTTCGCCGCCGCCTCGACCGCCTGCTGCTGCACCTTCTGCGCCGAATCGAGCACCACCGTGAGCGGGCGCGACATCGCCACGCCCGGACCGGTCACGTCGTTCTGGTCCCGGGCGACGAGGCGAAACGTGACCTGCTTGTCGTCGGGCTTCACGTACTGACCGAGCGGGATTTTCGCGCTCGCGGAAAACGTCTTCTGCCCGGCGGCCTCAGGCCATTCCTGGATCAGCGTGGCGTCCGGTTTCTCGTCGGACGAACGGTACAGCCCGACGCTGCCGAGCCCGTAATCATCCGTCGCCGTGAACTGCACGCCGAACGACGCCGTGGACGCGGCCACCATCGTATGACCCTCCACGGGGTCGGTGACGCTGAGCTTGGGCGGCTCGTCGGGTTTCACCGTGATGGGCAGCGTGTCCGTGGCCGCGTTGTCGTCCTCGTCGCGGAGCGTGAGCGTCAGCACGCGGTTCGCAGGCACCGGCAGCGCCAGCGTCCAGTGGTGGTCGTCGAGGCGGCTGGCCGGGACCGCCTGTGTCTTGTCGTCGGCGGCCGAGAGCGTTTTGACGGGATTGTTGAACTCCAACGTAAACACAACGTTCGAGCCCGGCAGCACGCCTTCGAGCACGGAGAACCCGCTCACGGTGCGCCGGGACAGGCGGGAATAAGCGGGCGGCTGGATCTCGGCGGTCCGCACTTTGACCGCCGTCCGCGCGCGGACCGTCACGTGGTAAACCGGCGTCTCCAGGTCGCCCGCTTCGAGGTAATACTCGATGGGTTGGCCGACCTCTTTCCATTGAAATGTGAACAACGGCGTGCCCACCTCGCGGTTCATCAGTTCCCGCCGCCACGAACCGCCCGCCTCGCGGTAGCGCACCCAGGCCGTGCGCGGGACCTCGCCGCCGAAGTACGCCGACACGTCCAGCCCGCTGCCGTGCAGCACGCTGGCGTCGCCGGGGGTGAGCGTTTCCAGCCGCGTGCGGGTCAGCGGCGCGATGTCCCGGGCGGGCAGGAACACCCGCGCCACCGAGTTGGTGAACGCCGCCGGCCGCACCAACGCCCACAGGAAAACCACCGCCGCCGCCACGCCCAGCGCCGCACCAAGGCGCGCCAGCAGCCGCAGGTCGAACACCTCGCTCCAGTTCACGCGCGGGAACGGGTCGGCGAGTTCCTCGAACACCGCCGCGCGCAGGGCCGAGCCGGGGCGCAGTTCGCGGTCGAACTGCACGGCGTTGACCAGCGCGTTGCCCGACCGCGGGGCCGCGACCTCGATGCGCCGCGCGATGGCCAGTTCCGGCAACGGGCGCAGCCACGCCGGGAGCGCCAGCACCGCCCCGGCCGCCAGCGGCGCGACCACGCTCAGGAACCCGACCCAACGCACGAACGCCCCGACGTGGAACCGCGTGTCGCAGCACAGGAACAGGATCAGGAAAAACAGCGACACCGCCGCCCCGGAGACGAGGAAGCGCCCCGCGCGCGACCAGCGGAAACTCCGCGAGGCCGCGCGCAGACGGCGGTGGACGAGTTCAGGGGACAGTGCCATGAGCGGGGGGAGGCGGGGCGGACTTGGTTTTCGTCAGGACGAACTTGGAAAAATAAATCGCGCCGTGGCCGCCGACCTCGGTGGCCATCCCCCACGCCTTGACGGCCGCGTACACCGGCGGGGCGGGCTTGCCCAGGATGATCGCCTGCGTGGGCACGGTGAAGTCCCGCTTGACCGTGACCCAGGATTTTACTTTTTTCGGTGGGTCGTCGGTGCCCGCGCGATAGCATTTCACCAGCGCGGGCAGGCCATCGCCCGCCGGGATGCGGTCGATGGACGCGCCAATCGGGGAACTGGTCGGATCGAGAGCGTAGACTTCCACGAACACCTTGGCCGCCAGTTCGTTCGTCATCACGTCCACGCTGACGTGATACGACGCACCTGGCTCGATCTTCACCAACGCGGATTCGATCTTGCCGCCCTCGTTCTCGGCCACGCCCTTGGGCAAGTCGGCTTCGACCGCAGGCGCATCGCCGTCGCGCACCGTCGGGCTGATCTTGAAGTAGCCCGCGTTTTTCACATACGCACCCTGGTACGGGAAGTCGAGGCGGAAGGTCTTCAACGGGTTGGTCCGGTCGCTGAAGTTCCAGTTCGGGATGAGATTGTCCGTCTGCGCACGGGCGGCGGCGGGCGCGGCCAAGGCCAGCAAGACAGCGAGGGAACGCAGGGGGATTTTCATCAAGGGGGAGAAAACGAAAGCCGGTTCAATAGGTCATATCGGTCGTATGGGCCCTATTCAGGGCAAATGCCAGACCTTGCGGGCGATCCATTCGGCGGCGAGCAGGCACATGATAAACCCTAGCAAAGCCGGGGTGTTCCACAAATCGGTCAGATTTGTGTGAGTGGAGTGTTGTTCCTCGACGTGCAGGTCACGGGTCCAGTGGTCCCACTCGCCCAGCGGATAATACCTGCCTTTGCTCGCGGCGGCCAGCTTTTGCAGGAAATCGCGGTTGATCGGCTTGCCGGTCATCTCCGTGGCGGGGCGGTTGACGACGAAACGCACCTCGGCGTCCACCTTGCCGCCGCCCAGCGTGGCGCTGGTCCGGGCGGGGAAAATGCCCGGGACGTTCGGCTCGACCGTCGCGGCGTACCCGTGGACGGAACGGCCGTCGCGGCTCTGGAACACGCCCGGGCGCATCGTGTATTCGAGGGTTTTGTCGTCGGGCGTATGCACCTGGAGCCGCAACGTCGCGGGCGGCGCGCCGCCCGCAGTCTGCACGACGGCGCGCACCTCCGGCTTCTCGCCCAGGAGATAAGAGGACCGCTCCGTGAACAGCTCGACGGAATCGTTGTCGCGGCGCGTGTCTTCCTTGGGCACCATCCAGTCGAGCAGTTGCGTCCAAAACAACTCGTAGGGCGACTGATCCATGCGCCACTGCGCCGCCGCCAGCCGCCAGCGCCACACGCTGTCCGACATGACGGACACCACGCGCCCCTTGCCGAAGCGCACCGCCGCCACCA
>CAZZYS010000369.1:0-4237 GCA_964658285.1 uncultured Verrucomicrobiota bacterium | reverse complement strand
ACCTTCGAGACGGATGCGGACGCGGCGCGCGCGGCCTGGGTGGACGGTTACGACCAGCGTCTGCGCGCCTGGCAGCGCGATTGGGCGGGCGGCGGCCGGTTCGGTTCCCTGCGATTCCTGCTCGACGAACCGCCGGGCAAGGTCCTGCGCGCGTACCTCAAGCAAAGGCAACGATAACGATGCTGCACCTGCTCCATCCCGCCGCCCTGTGGACGCTCGCGGCGTTGGCGCTGCCGCTGGCGATCCATCTCCGGCGTCCGCCGCCGCGCACGGTGCGGCTGGGGAGTCTGCAATTTCTCGAAAACGCCCCGCGCCACCCGCTGCGCAACCTGCGCTGGCGCGAACTCCTCCTGCTCGGTACACGTCTGGGTCTCCTCGCGGCGTTGGCATTGCTCCTGGCGGGACCGCGCTGGACCGTCGCGCCGCCCGCCGGTCCGCGCCGGTGGGCGCTGCTCGATCCGACGGCGGCGCTGGCGGGCGATTCGCTCGGGCGTTGGCGCGGGGCGCGGGCGCACGGCGACGAACTCCGCCGCCTCGTGCCGGGTTTCCCCGTCGTCGCCGACGAGTCCTCACCGGTCTCCGCCGATCCCGGCCACGCCATCGCGCCCGATCTCTGGTCCCTCCTGCGCGAGGCCGACGCCGAACTGCCCCCCGGCTCCACGCTGGAAGTCTTCTCCCCGGCCAGACTGGCGGCTTTGCGCGGGACCCGTCCGGCGCTGGCCCATTGCCGGGTCGAATGGACCCAAACGCCGGACGTGTCGAACGGGGTTGCCCGCGTCTGGGTCTTGTCGGCGCTGGAGAAACGTGTCGTCGCGGGCCGCAGCGACGCCCGCTCGACGACGTTCACCGTCGGTGCGCCGGGAGAACCGCTCGTGTTCCCGACGCACGAGGACGAACGCTGGCAGGCCGATCCGGGCGGCACCGCCCCCGGTTCCACGCACGTCCTGTCCCGCGAGAACGACCCCGCGCACGCCACCGACCGGTGGACGTTGGGCGTGCCGCCTCCGGCCCTGAGTGTCCTGATCCTGCACGACGCCGAACACGCCGCCGACGCCCGGTACGTCGAGGCTGCCGTGCGCGCGGCGGCCGGTGCCGAAGGACGCGCCGTGAACCCCCAGAACCGCGAGATCACCCCGGACGCGGAGAACGCCGCGACGACCGACTGGACGTTCTGGCTGAGCGCGCGGCCGATGCCGGAAGGACTGGCCGCGCGAGAGCCACGGATCGTGCGATATGCCGGTGGCGAAGCGGTGACGGCGGACGATTGGATCGTCGCGCCGTCCGGTGACGCGGCCGACGGCGTGCGGCTGTGGCGGCGCGGGGTCTTCCTTCCGCAAAGCCCGGCCAGCGCGGCGTGGTGGACCGACGGACGGGGTGACCCGTTGTTGACCTACACGCACCCGGCGGCCGGAGAACGTTGGGAACTGTTTACCCGTTTCGATCCCGCCTGGACCGACCTGCCGCGCACGACCGCACTGCCGGCTTGGATACGCGCGCTGCTGTTCCCGGGAGCCGCCGCGCCGTCGCCCGCCGACCCGATCCACGACCGCCGCCTGGCTGACCCTTCGCAGGGTTCACCCTCGGAAACCGCCGCCGCGCTCATTCCCGTGCTGGCACCCGCCGACCAGCCTGCCACGGAACTGCGCTGGTTGGTTTGGACCCTCGCGGCGTTGCTCTTCGCGGTCGAGCGGGTCCTGAGCTTGCTGCCCCGTCATTCTTCGACGCAAAGGGCCGCCGCCCCGCGAACCGAGCCTGTCGCCGCCGTTTCCCGATGAACCGCGCCACTCTCCACGCACTCGCGCGCCGCTGGCGGCAGACGGTTTATGGACGCGAGTTGTTTTTCGCCGCCGGCGCGGCGTGTCTGGCGGCGGTGCCGGTGCTGGTGCGGCCGACCCTCGGATGGGCCTGGTGCTTCGCCGCGTTGGCGCTCGTGCTGGCTGTGCGGTTGGCGGTCAGTCGGCCCTGGCGCATCGACGCCGCGCGCATCGCCGGACATCTCGACCGGACTTACCCGGAAATGGAGGAGAGCGGCGCATTGTTCCTGAAATCTTCCGGACGTTTGACCCTGCTGGAGAGGATGCAACTCCATCGGGTCGCTGCGTCGGTGGCGACGCAAAATTCCGGGCGGCGGGTGCTCGGCGGGTTCGGGATGCCGCCGCGACGGTTTCTGGATGCGACGATTTTCTGGCTGGCTGCGATGTGCATTCTCGGCGTGGCAACCCTGTGGGTGTACGTCCACCCGGCGGGAGGGGATCGCGTGCGGACGGCCGATCAATCGCTGGCCGGTTCGCGCGCGACGATGCCGCCGACGCCCGCTGCGACGGCCGGGCCGCGCATGACCGGCGGCGGGCTCCTCGTCACGCCGCCCGCGTACACGGCGCGACCGCCGCGCCGGGTGGAAGGACTCAACGCCGACGTGGAAGAAGGCGCGACCGTCGCCTGGACGCTGACCCTCGACCGACCCATCCGTGAGGCACGACTGGTCTTCGGCGAAGGTCCGGTGGGCACACTCGCGCTGGACGCGCGGCCGGCGGGCGCGGGGGTGCAACTGTCCGGCGCGCGCCGGGTCACCGATGCAGGATTGTATCACCTCGCGGCGACCTTGCCCGACGGCACGGCGTGGAATCCGCCGGAACTCTTCGCGCTGAAAATCATCCCGGACCGCCCGCCCGTCGTGCGGATCGTCCAGCCCGCGCAGGCGCGCACGGAGGTCGCCCCGGCGGTGCCGCCCGCCCCGCCGCCGCGCGTGGACGTGGAGGTGCAGGCGTCCGACGATTACGCGATTGCCGACATCCGCATCATCGCCACCGTGGCCAAGGGTTCGGGTGAGGCCGTGAAATTCCGCGAGCTGCCGCTGGCCTTCGACACCGACACGGTCCTGCCGGACGGGGTGACGCGGCGGCTCACCCGCACGCTCGATCTCGGCGCGCTCGGCCTGGAACCGGGCGACGAGTTGTACTTTTTTGTCCAGGCTTACGACAACCACCAGCCCACCGGCAACCGCACGCGTTCGGAGACGCGTTTCGTCACGCTGCGCGGGCCGCAGGAAAAGGTTGCCACGACCGGCAAGGGAGTGAGTGGGGTCAACCTCGTGCCGCAGTATTTTCGCAGCGAACGCCAGATCATCATCGACACGGAAAAGCTCATCGCCGAACGGCCGACGATCCCCGACAAGGATTTCCGCGAACGCGCCAACAGCCTCGGCATCGACCAGCAGCTTTTGCGGCTGCGTTACGGACAGTTGCTCGGCGAGGAGATGGAAGGCGGCAACGGCGACCACACGGAGGTTTCGCTCGATCCGCTCCGGCGCACCGCGCCCGAGCAAGCGGCCGGGCCGCGCGCGGCGGCGAGCATCACGCAGCGTTTTCTCCAGGAGCACGAGGAACAGGACCGCGAGGGCGGCACCGACGAACAACGCGAGGCGGGCGCGCGGCCGGATCACCCCGACAAGCCGCTGCCCGCCGGGGAAGTGGCCGCGCCGTTCGTGGACCAGCACGATTCGCAGGACAAGGCGACGTACTTCGACGGCGGCACCAAGGGCACGATGAAGGATGCGTTGTCGGCGATGTGGGACGCGGAAAAATACCTGCGCACGGCGCGGCCCGACGAGGCGCTGGCCCCGGAACATCGCGCGCTGGAAATCCTCAAGGACCTCCAGCAAAGCGCGCGCGCATACGTGCAGCATGTGGGGTTCGAGGCCGCGCCGATCAAGGTCAACGAGCGGCGGCTGGCGGGCGATGCGAGCGACGTACCCGCGCACGGGTCGGTGGCGGATGTTCTGCTGCCCGGTGATCCCGCGGTGCAGGCGGCGCGAGAGGCGTTCGGGACGCTGCCGGCGGGGTCGAAGGGGGCGGTCGGCGCGGAGACGCTCGTGACCCTGCGGCGGGTCGAACCGGCGCTCACGGCGGCGGCCACACGGCAGCCGGAGGTGTTCCTGCCGGGTTTGCAGGTGTTGCGGCGACTCGTGGCGGAGAACGGTCGCGCGGGGGATGACCCGGAGGAATTTGCGGTTTTGCGGCGGGCGTTGTTAAGGCTTTTGCCACCGGCCCGGCCGCTGCCCGACCGCGCTGCGGAACCTGACCCGTCGTTGGCTGGGTCATATTTCCAGGTGTTGCAACCAGCCGTCAACGCGGAGGGGCAGCCGTGATGGAGACATTCCGGGCAGATCGCGCAGCGGCCGGTCGTCACCAAGGTCCTGATGGCTCTCCGAGCCGTCCCAAGATTGGCTTGGATGTCC
>CAZZYS010000368.1:0-4248 GCA_964658285.1 uncultured Verrucomicrobiota bacterium | reverse complement strand
AGCAAACGTCGTGCGCCTGCCACCAGCCGCTCAACCCTTTTGAAAGCCGCTGTAAAGTCCCGCTTTCCGTTCACGACGACCGCTCGTCCCACTCCGGCAGCGTGAACGCGAACCGCGCGCCCTCGTTCTCCTTGCCTTCGGCCCAGATCGTCCCGCCGTGGCGATGCACGATGCGCTGGACCAAGGCCAGCCCGATCCCCGTGCCTTCGAACTCCGTCGGTCGGTGCAAACGCTGGAACGCCCCGAACAACTTGTCCACGTACCGCATGTCGAAGCCCGCGCCGTTGTCGCGGATGAAGTACGTCGCAAACTCCGGCCCGGCGATGTTGCCGCCGATCTCGATGTGCGCCCGTTCGCACTGACGGGTAAATTTCAGCGCGTTGGCGATCAGGTTCATCCACACCTGCCGCATTAAATTCGCGTCGCCCGTCGCCGGGGGCAGTTGGCCGATCTCGCATTCGACCACCCGGCCCTTCTGCCCCTCGCTGAGTTCCTTGTAAGCGTCGCGCACGATGGCCGTCATCTCGACCTTGGCGGTTTGCAATGGCTGGTAGCTGACCTTCGAGAGCGCCAGGAGATCGTCGATGAGCACTCCCATCATCTTGGCGTTGTTGGTGATGCGTCCCAACGCCTGACGCCCCTCGTCGGTCAACTGCGGCGCGCAGTCCTCGATGAGAACCTGCGAGAAACCGTTGATCGCCCGCAGCGGCGCACGCAGGTCGTGCGCGACGGAGTACGAAAACGCGCGCATCTCGTTGTTGGCGTCCTTGAGTTGGGCGTTGCTGCGGCGGGTTTCGTCCTGCGCGCGGTTGGTGCGCAAAATTTGCAGCGCCAGCCCCGCGAAGACCGCCAGGAGCAAGCCGATGCTCAACAGGCCGCCCACCGTCTGGAACACCAATCCACGGACGCGGGCGCGTTCCAGGGTGTGCAGGCGGTTTTCCATGAGGACGTTTTCGGTGGCGGTCATGGCGTCGATACCGGTGCGGATCGACTCCATCAGTTGCGCCGCCGCGATGGAGATGAACTTCGGCCCCAGCGCCTCCACGCCCAACTGCTGACGCTGCCCGATGCGGGTGCGCGCGAGGGCGAGGCGTTCGTCGATCTGGGCGCGCACCTTGTTCAAACGGACGCCCTGCGCCGGGTTATCCGCGATCAGGTCGCCGGTCGCGGCCAGGAGACCCGGCAGCGAGGCCGCGCTGGTCTGGAAGGATTGCAGATAAACGTCGGTGCCGCTGACGACGAAGGACCGCTGGTTGTTATCCACTTCCTGCAAGGTGGAACGGATTTTTTGCAAGCTTTCGACGACCTGGTAGGTGTGCTTCACCAGCCGCGTCGCCTCCACCTGATGCTCGACGTTGGCATACGCGAGCGCGCCCAGGCAAACGAGCAAAACCAACGCGGTAACCAATCCCGCGAGCAGCCAGCGCGGCAGTTGCTGGACCTGACGGAAAAACGGACGGAGCTTCATCGCACGGGGAACTTACACCGTATCAGCAGACGGCAAGCCAAGGCGGACCCGGCTCATCCTTTGCGCCTACCGTTCCACGCGCAGGACATGCGCCGGGCGTGTTTGCGGGTCGAGCGCGATGTAGTTGCGTCCGTCGCGCCACTCGAAGCGTTCGCCCGTCAGGAGGTCTCGCACCCTCCAGACGCCGCCTCGCTCCGTGAAGCCAAACGTGTCGAAAGGCACTTCCACGTGCCCACTCTGGGCATGGTATGGATCGAGGTTGACCGCGATGAGGACGATGTTGTCCATCGCGGGGGTGGACTTCATATAGCAGAGGATCTGGTCGTTATCGCCGGGCAGGAATTGCAGGTTGTCGTACAGGTGCAGCGCGCGGTTTTCCCGGCGGATGCGGTTGAGCCGGGTGATGTGCTCCTTGATGTTGCCCGGCGCGTTCCAGTCGCGTCCCTTGAACTGATATTTCTCGCTGTCGTAGTATTCCTCGCGGCCGGGCAGCGCGGCGTTTTCGCATAACTCGAACCCCGCGTAGATGCCGTAAACGCTGGAAAGCGTCGCCGCCAGGGTCGCGCGGATCATAAACGCCGGCCGGCCACCGTGCTGGAGGAAGAACGGCAGGATGTCGGGCGTGTTCGGGAACAGGTTGGCCCGATAATATTCCTTCATCTCGGTCTGCGTCAGCTCGGTGAAGTACTCGGTCAGTTCCGCCTTGTTGTTGCGCCACGTGAAGTACGAATAACTCTGCGTGAACCCCGCTTTGGCGAGGGCTTTCATCATCTTGGGCTTCGTGAATGCCTCGGACAGGAACACGGCGTCGGGAAACTCTTTTTGCACGCCTTCGATGAGCCAACCCCAGAAGGCCACGGGCTTCGTGTGGGGATTATCCACGCGGAAGATGAGTACCTCCCGCTTGCACCAGAAGAGGATGATATCCTTCATCTCCTGCCAGAGCGCCTTCCAGTCGTCGCAATGGAAGTTCAGCGGGTAGATGTCCTCGTAGCGTTTGGGCGGGTTCTCGGCGTATTTGATCGAGCCGTCCGGCCGCTGGTAGAACCAGTCGGGATGGTCCCGGACGTAGGGATGGTCCGGCGAGCAATTGATGGCGAAGTCGATGGCGACCTCCATCCCCCGCGCGCGGATTTGCTTCTGGAGCCAGTCGAAGTCCTTCAACGTGCCCAGCGTTGGCTCGACCGTCTTGTGCCCGCCGGCCGGGCCGCCGATGGCGTAGGGACTGCCGGGCTCGCCGGGCTCGCTCGTCACGGAGTTGTTGCGGCCCTTGCGTTTCGTGAAGCCAATGGGGTGGATCGGCGTGAAATAGATCACGTCGAAGCCCATCGCCCTGGCGTCATCCACGCGGCCCAGACAATCGCGGAAGGTGGAAGTGGTGTCCGGCTTGCCCTCGGCCGAACGGGGGAAAAACTCGTACCACGCCGCGAACCTCGCCCCGATCCGGTCCACGTAGACGGGGACAGGCGGGCGGAGTTCGGTGGCAAACTCGCGGTCCACGTAAGTCGCCATGAGGACGGCGAGTTCGGGTTCGTGCGCGAGACGGTCCACCTCGGCGGGCGTGGCCGTGCGCATCGTGGCGGCGAGGGCGGTCAAGCGGGTGGCGTCGGCGGGGACTTTCTTCGCCAGTGCCGCCGCCCTTTCGAGAATCTGCGCGCCTTCGATGGTCTCGGTGGTGAGGTCGGTGATCCCGGCCTGGAACTTTTTGACGAATTCGTGCTGCCAGGTGGCGAACGTGTCCTGGTATGCTTCAATAGTGAACTCGTGCCGCCCGATGCCCTCGAACCGGCACGACGCGCGCCAGCGGTCGTTTTCCACGAACTCCATCGGCGTCTCCTGCCACGGGTTTTTCACGCCGACCGGACGCCATTTCAAGAGGGCGGCGGTGACATCGTGGCCATCCTTGAAAATGTCGGCTTCGACGACGAGAAGCTCGCCGGTCACGCGCTTGAGCGGGAGTTTGCCGCCGTCCACGAGGGGCGTGACGTTCTCGATGACGACGGTGGGCAGACGTTGGGCGTTCATGGGAAAACGGGGCGGCAGCCGGGGCCTTACTTGTACGCGTAGGCCATCTGCCAGGCGGTCGATTTCGCGGAGGACCGCTCGACCTTGACGATCAAATAATAACTACCGGTGGTCTCCGGCTTCACATCGACCTCGGCAAAATGGGCCGAGCCGCTCGCCTGCTCGCCGAGCCGGCCGTCCACGAGGTTGCCGTCCTGGTCGTAAATGTGCACGGACAGTTTCGCGCCTTTCACGTCGGTCCAGAGGTAGAAGCGGTACTCGTTGTTTTTGAAGAGTTGCTGGCGGATGGGCGTGTTGTCGCCGACGGGCAGCGAGCCGTTCCAGCTTTCCTGCCGCAGCACGTAACCCTGCTTGGCATCAGGCTCGAACACGCCCGGGTACGATTCGCCCGGCGTCGGTCCCGGCTGGGCGGCGTCGCCGGGTCCGGTCCCCGCCAAGACCACCGCCAGCGCCAGCGCGGCGACGACGGACGCGCCTGGAGCAGACGGGCGGCGGATAGGACGGGACATAAGGGCAGCTGGCAGCCAAGGCTGGCTTTCCCTCTACAACGGCAGGGACCACGCGGGTGCGCTTATATCGCACGGACACGCGCTCTGAAAAAGGAACAGGCTCCCACCGTCTTTCGACACTGGAAGCCTGGAAATGAAACGCGGCGAAAACCAAGGCCGCGTGGAGAGCAATGGGATGAACGCTCAGTACCGGTCCCGACGGCCACCGCCGCCGCCGCCACTGTAACCGCCCCCGCCACCGCCACG
>CAZZYS010000367.1:0-4260 GCA_964658285.1 uncultured Verrucomicrobiota bacterium | reverse complement strand
TCGGCGTCGGCGTCGGCGTGGCCGTCGGACTGGCGGCGGGGCTCGCGTCCGGACCCGGCGACGGCGCGGGAGCCATCGCGGCCTCGGCGTCGCTGCTATCGGTGGCGGTCTCGACGGGTTCGGGGCCGGGCAACTGGCCGTCGGGCATCCCGGGCGTGGCGGCCGGGGCGGGGGAGGTGTCGCTCGCCGCCGGTGTCGCAGGCGTCGCGGGTGTCGCCCCCGGCGACGGTGCGGCGGTTGGCGCGGGCGTACTGCCGGGCGGCAGGTTGTCGGGCATGGGCAAGGCACCGCCGCGCGCGTCGTCCGGTCCGGTCGGCGTGACCTTGACCGACGACGTTTGACCGGTGGCCGGCGGCGGCGCGCCCGGGGTCGGCGAGGGTTCGCTGCCGGGCGGCGGCGCGAACGGATCGCGGTAATGATAGTGCACGCTGATGCTGCGGAAGTTCAGCGCCTTGGCCGTGTCCTCGGCCGCGTAATAAAAAAGCTGCACGATGGTGTCGCCGCGCACCCATTGGTAACCCATGAGCGTTTCCTTGACGGTGCTGTTGGGCACCTCGTCGCTCTTGCGGCTGATGATCTCGCCGGGGGATTCGCACTTGGTCTCCAGCAGGCGGCGGAACTGCCCCATGACCTCGTTGTATTTGTTCGTGTCCCACGCGTCCTGCCCGTAGTCGAACTCCAGGCCGACGAGCATCCCCTGCTGGAAAGTGAAAAACGAGGTCCGCAGGTTGGGCGCGATCAGTTCGTTGACCGTCCAGATTTCGTTGGCGCCGTCCGGCTTTTTTTCCACGACCTTGGCGCTGACGCCCGCGAACAGGCTGGCCAGCCGGTTCTGCGAGTCGAACCACACGAGGTTGTACGGCAGCGCCACGGTGTCGGGCCGGGGCGGCGGGGCCGACCGGCGGCGCGAGGAGCCAGAAGACGCGGGGGAGTCCGACGACCGGGGAGTCAGCGCCCCGCGCGGCAGCGGGGTGGCCTGGGGCAGGGTGCGGTTGGGACCACCCTTGGGGAAGAGGCTGTTGCTCTGGGCCCGCGCCGCGCCGGCAAACCCCAGGGAGGACGCCAACAGGAAAAACGCGGCCAGCCAACCGGCCGGGAAGCGCGCACGGGCCGCCACGGGCAGCAAGCAGGATAAAATACGGCAGCGGGAGCCCATCGGGATTTCCGCGAAACTAGCGCAAGTCACGCAAAAGGGAAGCGAGGTTGCGGGTTGTGGGATGCGGGATGTGGGCGGAGAGATGCAGGATGGAAGCCTTCCCGCCGCCGCTGCCCGCCCAGTCGAATGCCCGTCCGCCCCTCCATCCCGCACGGGGGTGGCTCCTTGTTGTCCTCGGCACCGGCCTGAGCGGGGGGATGGCGTACCTGGCGTACATCATCCACCAGACGATCCTGCGCAACGGCGAACCCGGCAGCCACTCGCATTGGAACGGCAGCCCGGAGTTCACGCGCACGGTTTTCGAGTTGTTCGGCACCGTGTTCGCCTTCGGTCTGGTAGCCTTCGCGTCGGGGATTTACATCCTGCGGACCCGCCGGATCAGCCGGGTGCTCGGCGGGATCATGGTCGCGCTCGCGCTGGGCATGGGCTACCTGGGGTACGTGATCGTGCACACCAACGTCCCGCGCTAGGACGCCGCCGGCGGGGCCTTGGCCACGGTCTGGATGTGGAGTTCGCGCAACTGCCGCGGCTCGACGGCGGCGGGGGATTGGCTCATCAAGTCCTGGCCCCGGTTGTTCTTGGGGAACGCCATCACCTCGCGGATCGAATCCTCCCCGCACAGCAACATCACCAGCCGGTCCAGCCCGAACGCGATGCCGCCGTGTGGCGGCGCCCCGAAGCTGAACGCCTTCAGGATGTGCCCGAACATCTCCGCCTGCTGCTCTTCGTTGACCCCCAGGATGCCGAACATCCTGGCCTGCAAGTCCGCCTCGTGAATCCGGATGGACCCGCCGCCGACCTCGACGCCGTTGAGCACCACGTCATACGCGTCCGCGCGGGCCCGGCCGTAGTCGGCGCTGTTGGCGAGCAGCGGCTCGTCCTCGGGCAGCGGCCGGGTGAAGGGATGGTGCACGGCGTCCCACTTCGCTTCCTCGGCGTTGTAGGCCAGCAGCGGGAAGTCGAGCACCCACAAGAGGTTCCACACCTTCAGGTCGGCCGTGAGCTTGAGGATTTCGGCCACGCGCAGGCGGATGCGTCCGAGCACCTCGCAGGCGGTCTCGCGTTTGTCCGCGCCGAAGAGCAGGAGGTCGCCTTCCTCGATGGAGAGGCGTTCGGTCAAGGCGGCTTTTTCGGCGTCGGTGAAGAACTTCACGATGGGCGATCTCCATTCGCCGTTCTCGACCTTGATGAACGCCAGACCCTTCGCGCCGTAGGACTGCGCCATCTTGGTCAGTTCCTCGATCTGGCCGGTGGTGATCCCGGCAAGGCCTTTGGCGTTGATGGCCTTGACCACGCCGCCGTTGTCCAGCGCGCCGCGGAACACCTTGAAGCTGGTCCCCGCGAACACGTCGCCGAGGTCTTTCAGCTCGACGCCGAAACGCGTGTCGGGCTTGTCGCTGCCGTAGCGCTCCATCGCCTCGGCGTAGGTCAGGCGCGGGAAGGGCGTCGGGATGTCCACGTCGATGGCCTTTTTGAAGATGTGTTTCAGCATCCCCTCGACCAGCGTGATGATGTCCTCGCGTTCGACGAAGCTCGCCTCGATGTCGATCTGGCTGAACTCCGGCTGCCGGTCGGCGCGCAAGTCCTCGTCGCGGAAGCACTTGGCGATTTGAAAGTATTTCTCCATGCCCGCGACCATGAGCAGTTGCTTGTACTGCTGCGGGGCCTGCGGCAGCGCGTAAAACCCGCCCGGCAGGAGGCGTGACGGCACGAGGAAATCACGCGCGCCCTCGGGGGTGCTCTTGGAAAGGACCGGCGTCTCGATTTCGAGGAACCCGGCGTCGTCGAGGTAATCGCGCGCGGCTTTGACGATGCGGTGGCGCTGCTGGACGTTGCGCAGCAAGCGCGGGCGGCGCAGGTCGAGGTAACGGTAGGAAAGCCGCAGGTCCTCGTTGCTGATTTCCTGGTCGAGCGGGAAGGGGGTGACCTCGGCCTTGTTGAGCACGGTGAGGGCAGCGGCGACGAGTTCGACCTGCCCGGTGGGCAGGGCCGGGTTGTCCTTGCCTTCGAGCCGCAGGGTGACGGTGCCGGTGACGGAGATCACGTCCTCGCGGCGCAGGGAATGGGCGGCCCGGGCGGCGTCGGCGTTTTCTTCCGGCCGGAAGACGACCTGCGTGATGCCCGCGCGGTCGCGCAGGTCGATGAAGATGACGCCGTGGTGGTCGCGGTTGACGGTGACCCAGCCGGCGAGCGTGGCGTTCGTGCCCACGTCAGCGGGGCGGAGTTGGTCGCAGGAATGGGTGCGGTAGCGGCTCATAAGCGGGCCGACAATGTGAACCGCCCCGCGCGGGATGTCACCCGGGAATTTTCCAGTCCTCCCGGAAGCGCCGTCCGTCTCAAGGGGCACCAATTCTCACCACTTCCTCGCCACCCGCGAGCAGGCTCAACGCTGCCGCCAGATGCAGGGTGAGAATCTGCTGCAAAGCACCGTTCGAGGTGTTGCCGCAGATCAGCCAGAGGACTTTCGGAGGGCTGCCACGCTGCTCTTGCAGCCGGATAAAATCGATGTCCTTGGTCAGTACGATGGCGTCTGCGGCCCTTGCAGCGGTGAAAATCTGCAGATCCGCCGCATCGCGCAAACCGAGGTCACGCACCGCGAGGGCAACGACCGGGAAGTTTTCGGTGATCCAGCGCGCAATACGCGGCGAGAGCTGCGCATCCACCCAGATCGTGATCACGCGGCCAGTGAGGAGGGGTCAATCTGGCGACGCGCGTACGCGATGCACGCCTGCACGTCCGCCGCTTCGAGGTCGGGCATTTCCTCGACGATCTCCGACAAGCTCAACCCGGAAGCGAAGAGGTCGAGAACGTCTACGACACGGATTCGCATCCCGCGCACGCACGGGCGACCGCCACATTGGGAGGAATGCACGGTGATTCGATCCAGCAGATCCGCCATACGTCGAATTTAGACCGAGCGGTATGATCTGGGCAAGAGGCAAACGTCGCGTGAGACAACGGGGCAGGCGGCCGATATTGCGCGTGGCGGCGTATCATTCGTTCAATGCCGAATCATCTCCTGTCCCCGTTTCAGCTCGGTAATCTGACCCTGCCCAACCGCGTCGTCATGGCCCCGCTGACCCGCAACCGCGCCGGGGAACTCG
>CAZZYS010000366.1:0-4273 GCA_964658285.1 uncultured Verrucomicrobiota bacterium | reverse complement strand
AGGGACTGGCTCGGAGAGCCATCCCTACCTTGTTGACGATGCGCCTGCGGCGCGGGTCTGATCCATCGCCTAAACTGAGAAGCGACGTAACCTGATTAGGGCGTGGCGCTCGCCACCGGGGACGCGGCGGGGGAAACCGGCGCGCCGCTGGCCGCCGGACTCGCCGCCGGGGTGGTGGCCGCGCTGTTGGGGTCGGCGGTCGCCTTGATGTCGTTCTGGAGTTTATTGATCGCGGCCACCTGTTCGCTGTAGGTCTTGGCGAGCGCGCTGAAGGGAGCGGCATCCCCCGGTTTTTTAAAGGTGAGATGCTGCTTCTCGTTCACGCTCCAACTGCCGTACGATTTGTCGAGGTAGGCCAGCATGTCGTCACCGGTCTTGAGCGAATCCCGCTGGAGCGCGCGCAGCTTCAGGTTGTCGCTCGTCTGCGCCTTATAGCTGAAGTCGCTGAGCACGTAATCCACGTCGTTGGGGATCAGCGGCGTCTTCTGGAGTTCGGCCTTGAAGGTCGCGTCCTGCGTCCTGGTGAAGGCTTCGTAATCGTCGTTGGCCGCCTGGCACTTGGCGACGAGGTCGCGCCGGGCGGCGATGGCCTCCTTGGACGTGAGACCCACGGCGCTGAACCCACCGGCCTTCAGCATGGTGTCAAAGGCTGCCGCGTACGGCCCCGTCTTGGCGTCGCGCAGGGCGAGGAACGCCTCGTCGGCCTGTTTGATGTACTGCGTGCGCTGGGCGGTGTTGTACGTCGGGTTGCCGGAAGTGTCGGTCTTGGGCGTCGAGGATGCCACCGGCTTGGGTGTGCCCGCGGCCGCCGTGGGCGGCGGGATCAACGCCCCGGCCGCCGCCGCCGGCTTGTAGACGAGGAGATAATAGGCCGCGCCCCCTCCGCACAGCAGGAGCAGCAGGATGACGAAGAAAATTCCCCCGCCCCCGCCGCCCTTGGGAGCATCGGAGGTCATCTGGTAGAGGTTCGTCGAAGGCTTTGGCGAGGACGGTTCGGACGGGTCGGTTGGCATAAATGATTACGTCGTTCTTACCGTGCATATCGTCCGCCGCGCGGCCGTGGGCTTCTCGCCATCGCAAAAAAGTTCCGGCCCGGCGTGGCGAACGTTTCCGCTTGGCCCGGTTTTCGACCGCGGCCTATGGTGGCGCTTCCTCTCCCACGCGATGAAAAAACAGCTCAACGTCGGCCTGATCGGCTACAACTTCATGGGCAAGACGCACTCGAACGCCTGGCGTCAGGCGGGCCGTTTCTTCGACCTGCCCGCCGACGTGAAGCTCCACACGATCTGCGGCCGCGACCCGGCCCGGACCGGGGCCGCCGCCGCGCGGTACGGCTGGGAAAAATCGTGCTCCGACTGGCGGCAGGTCGTCAACGACCCGGAGATCGACCTCATCGACATCACGACGCCCAACGATTCGCACGCGGCCATCGCCCTTGCCGCCGCCGGGGCGGGCAAGGCGGTGCTCTGCGAAAAACCCCTCGGCCTGAACGTGCCCGAGTGCGAGCGCATGGTCGCCGCCGTCGAGCAGGCGGGTGTCGTCAACATGGTTTGCCACAACTACCGCCGCATCCCCGCCATCGCGCTGGCCAAACGCCTGATCGAGCGCGGCGACCTCGGGGACCGCCTTTATCACTACCGCGCGCGCTACGCGCAGGACTGGATCATGGACCCGGCGTTCCCGCTGGTGTGGCGTTTGCAGGCGGACATCGCGGGCAGCGGCGCGCACGGCGACATCGACGCGCACCTCATCGACCTCGGCCGTTATCTGGTGGGCGAGATCAAGGAAGTTTGCGGCACGATGGAGACGTTCATCAAAGAGCGTCCCCTCCAGGGCGAGACGGGCGAGGGGCTCACCGCGCGGGCGGGCCGGCGCACGGGCACCGTCACCGTGGACGACGCCGTGAGCTGGATCGGGCGTTTCGAGAACGGCGCGCTGGCGAACCTGGAAGCCACCCGTTTCGCCGCCGGGCGCAAGAACCACATCACGGTCGAGATCAACGGCAGCCAGGGCACACTCGTCTTCGACTTCGAGGACATGAACCGCCTCAAGTTCTACAACGCCGCCGACCCGTCGGACGCGCGTGGGTTCCGCGACATCCTCGTGACCGAAGGCGAACATCCCTACGTCGGCGCGTGGTGGCCGCCGGGGCACCTCATCGGGTACGAGCACACGTTCGTACACACGTTCGCGGATTTCGTGCGGGCCGTGGTGGATGGCGAGAGCGTGCAGCCGACCTTCGCCGACGGCCTGGCGAACGAACGCGTGCTCAGCGCGATTTCGGATAGCGCGAGGACCCGGCAGTGGGTAACGTTGTGAACGATGCCGAACGATTCCATTGAAAAGAAGCCGGTGATTTACGCCATCGGCCGGCCGAACGGCGCGGGCAAGACGACGTTCGCGCGGGAGTTTTTTCCGGCGGAGGGGATTGAGCATTTCCTCAATGCCGACTCGCTGGCGGCGGGCTTGTCGCTGTTGCGGCCGGAGGCGATGGCCATCCCGGCCGCGCGGCTGCTGCTCACGCGCTGGCGCGAACTCGTGGCGGCGCGGAAAAGTTTTGCGGTCGAGAGCACGTTCAGCGGCCGGACCTACGCGCCGATGCTGCGCGATGCACGGGCGGCAGGATACGCCGTCAAGGTATGTTATCTGTGGCTCCCGAACGACAAAGCATCGCTCCGCCGCGTCCGTAACCGTGTCCAGGAAGGCGGGCACCATGTCCCGCCGGAAGACATCCGCCGCCGGTATTTACCGAGCGTGCGTAACTTCTTTGAGCTTTATCTTCCGTTGTCCGATGTTACGATGCTGTTCAGAGCTGGCGTCCGACCACCCCGACTCATCGCTCGTTGGGCAGGCTCGTTCCTCGAAGTGCTCCAACCTGAAACCTATGAAAAAATCCGACGGCAAGCCGACCCCGGCACAGTTGATTGAGGCGGCTGAATTCGAGAGGTTGACAACTCTAGCGATGTGTAGGGCGCAACGTGTGGCCGAGAAGAAAGCCGCCCGTTATGGCTTGAAACTAGTCTTGGAGCGGCCCCGCAAGGCTCGCGCTCCCCGCTCACGGCGCGTGGTAGAAGTCGCTTAGCGCCCGGTCGTACGCCAGCCACGCCTTCGCGGTCGGGTGCGTGGAATCCACGTACCAATGCGGGTCGCTTTCCGCTTGCGGGAAGGTCAGCAACGTCGCCGCCCCGTAAGGCGCGACCGCCTCGTGCAACCGGCGGTAAAACAACTCGCCCGAACGCGCCGTCAGTCCTTGCAGTTCGCAAAAATTCGCGTTCATCGGCTGGCAGACGAGGAGCAGCCGAATGTCCAATTCGCGCGCCGTGCGCAACAGCAGATCGAGGTCGGTCCATTCCTTCGTCGAAAGGCAGACGCGCTCGAAATTCACGTCGGGCGAAACCTCCGGGCTCCGCAAGTCGCGGAACATCCGCATCCGCGCCTCGTCCCAACCGCTGCGCGCCGTCGTGCTGTAGGTCGTGAGCGCGGGCTGGCGGCTGTAATATTCGTCGGCCTCCCGCCCGCGGGTCTCCCAGTCAATCGGCGCGGAAACGTTCGCCGGGTTCGCGGCGGGCCGCGTCGGGTGCGCTTTGATCCAGAGCCCCGCCTTGGCGTAATCGCTTTCGGCCAGGAACACGTTTTGCATGGCCCCGAGCGGCTTCATGGCGAATGGCAGCAGACGATCCAGCGGGCCGTCCGCCGCTTCGCAGCCGAGCGCCGCTTTCAGCAGCGGAAATTGCGCGACGAGGTCCGGGTAATCGAGCAGGCGGCGGGCGAAATCGTGCCGCAACGCCGGGCTCAGCCATCCGCCGAAAGCCAGCCGGCTGCCGTGCAGCGGCGAGAAATTGATCCCGAACCCCCCCGGCTCCAGTTGCGGCAACTGGAACCACGTCGGCGACAGGAAAACGACGGCCCTGCGCCCGCTCGCCGCCGGTCCGAGCGCGGCCAGCTTCGTGGCCACGATCAGGCTCGTCTCGCCGGGGTAGGCGACCAGGAACGCGCCGAAACCGGTCGGATGCGCGCGGAAAAAATCGTCCGGCCGGTTCGCCTGTCCCTGCGTCATCTCACTGCTCCCGTAGACGGGCAGCATGGCCGGATCGGCGAACACGGCCCGCTGCACCGCGAGGCCGTTGAGCTTTTGCAGCGCGACCCCGTCGAACTGCCTCGCTTCCGGCGGCACGTTGAAGCGTTCGAGGTCCCGGCGCACCTCCCGCCCGACGAGTCCGTGGACCGCCGCGACGATGGCCGCCGCGCAGACCGCCGCCGCCAGCGCCGCCCA
>CAZZYS010000365.1:0-4302 GCA_964658285.1 uncultured Verrucomicrobiota bacterium | reverse complement strand
GGAGCCAACGGCGACGGGGCAAATCCCTATGCCGCGCTGGTGCTGGGCAGCGACGGCAACTTCTACGGCACGACCCGCGACGGCGGCAGCAACAACCGGGGCACGGTGTTCTCGATCACGCCGGCGGGCGTACTCACCACCTTGCACACCTTCAGTGCCACCGTCGGCGATCCCAATGATATGAACAGCGACGGGGCATTCCCCGAGGCCGCGCTGGCGCAGGGCAGCGACGGCAACTTCTACGGCACGACCTCCAAGGCCGGCAGCAACAACAGCGGCACGGTTTTCCGCATCTCCCCGGCGGGCGTGCTCACCACCTTGTACACCTTTAGTGCTTACGACGGGAATTACGTCAACAGCGACGGGGCAAATCCCTATGCCGCGCTGGTGCTGGGTGGCGATGGCAACTTCTACGGCACGACCGGCGATGGCGGCAGCAGCGGCACCGGCACGGTTTTCCGCATCTCCCCGGCGGGCAAGCTCACCACCTTGTACAGCTTCAGCGCCGTCTCCGGCCAGGGGACCAACAGCGACGGGGAAGTCCCCACCGCCTCACTGGTGCAAGGCAGCGACGGCAACTTCTACGGCACGACCACCCGGGGCGGCAGCGGTGGCTACGGCACGGTGTTCTCGCTCACCCCGGCGGGCGTGTTCACCACCTTGCACAATTTCAGTTCCGCCTTCGCCAATGCGACCGGGACCAACGGCGACGGGGCGGAACCCGAAGCGGCGCTGCTGCAAGGTCCCGACGGCAACTTCTACGGCACGGCCGCACTCGGCGGCGCCGGAGGCAAGGGCACGGTGTTCTCGATCACCCCGGCGGGCGTGTTCACCACCTTGCACAGCTTCGATGCCGCCGGCAACGGGACCAACAACGATGGGTCATCTCCCGAGGCTCCGCTGGTGCTGGGCGGCGACGGCAACTTCTACGGCACGACCGTGGGGGGCGGCAGCGGCGGGGACGGCACGGTCTTCGAACTGACGGTGCATCCGGGTTTCTTCACGGGCGAGGCGGCGCTCGCCAACGGAGTTTATTACCTGGCGTTCCCGGACGGCAACTACTTCGGCTACTACAGCTACCTGACCGATCCTCGTTACATCTACCACTTCGATCTCGGGTACGAGTATGTCTTCGACGCGGCGGACGGTAAGTCGGGCGTGTACTTCTATGACTTCAAGAGCCAGGGCTTCTTTTATACCTCGCCCGTCTTTCCCTTCCCGTACCTGTACGACTTCAGCTTGAACACCGTGCTCTACTACTATCCGGACCCGAGTGATCCCGGACACTACAACACAAATGGCGTGCGTTACTTCTACGACTTCGCCGCGGGTAAAATCATCAACAAGTAAAACAGACCAACCCATCACTGGATAACTCACGCACAAACATTCCATGAACACCCAGCTTCCCGCTCCTCTGCTACCCGCCACGCCGCCGAAGTCGCTCGCAACGATTTGGCACGCACGCCGCCGTCGCGCGTGCGCCGCCCTGCTCGGCATCGGCAGTCTCGTGGCGGCAGTCCCGGCCACGCAGGCGCAATCCGTCGGGGCCCTGACCCCTTTGTACTCATTCAGCGCGACCGATGCCAACGGCATCAACGCTGACGGCAGCAACCCGCCGAACGTGATCCTGGGCAGCGACGGCAACCTGTACGGGGTGACTTTCCTGGGAGGGAGCGACGGCAACGGCACGATTTTCCGGCTGACGCCGGGCGGCCAGTTCACTTCCCTCTACAGTTTCACCGGCGGTGCCGACGGTGCCAATCCCTTCGGCCATCTGACCGACATCGGCGACGGCAACCTCTACGGGACAACGACCAGCGGGGGCAGCACGGCCTCGGCTGGAACGATCTTCAAGCTGAATTTGAACTCGAAGTTCCTGACTACCATCTACACCTTCCAGAACGGGGCTGACCAGAGCAACCCTTACTCGGCCCTGGTGCCCGACGGTCAGGGCGGCTTTTATGGCACGACCACCGGGGGCATCGGCACGATCTTCCATCTCAGCAGTGCCGGTGTGATCACCACGGTCCACAGCTTCGTCTCCGCCACCGAGGGCAACAGTCCCCAGGCCACGCCGCTGCTGGCCAGCGACGGCAACCTCTACGGCACCACCCTCGGCGGTGGCGCGAGCGACTTCGGCACCGTCTACAAGTTCAATCCCGGCACGAATCAGCTCAGCACGCTTTATTCCTTCCCCGCCGGCACCGCCAGTTTCGGCGCGGGAGCCGTGTCCACGCTGCTCGAAGGACCGGACGGCAGCCTCTACGGCGTGGCCAGCAAGGGCGGCGACAGCAACAACGACGGCTATCTGTTCAAGATCACCAAGGCCGGCGCGCTGACGGTGCTGTATCAGTTCACCGGGGGCAACGACGGCTCGGACCCCTACGGCGGGTTGGTCCTGGACGCCGACGGCAAGCTCCTGGGCACGGCGGAGAAGGGCGGGGCCAACGGCACGGGCACGATCTTCGAGCTGCCCACCACCGGCGGCACGCCCACGGTGCTCTATACCTTCAGCGCCCAGACCAACATGGTAAACACGGAGGGGTACAACCCGAGCTTCGCCCTGGTCTCAGCGGGCAACGGCAACTATTACGGCGAGGCGTTCCGCGGCGGCAGCGGCGGCAGCGGCGCGGTCTATGAGTTCAGCGTGCATCCGGCGTTCTTCGCGGGGGAGTCGGCGCTGGGCAACGGCGTGGACTACCTGTCTTTCGCCAGCGGCAACTTCTTCGGCTACTACAGCTTCCTTTCCGATCCGCGATACATCTACCACGCCGATCTCGGCTACGAGTACGTGTTCGACGCGGAGGACGGCAAGAGCGGTGTTTATCTGTACGACTTCAAGAGTGGCTCGTACTTTTATACGTCGCCCACCTTCCCGTTTCCGTACCTGTACGACTTCAGCCTGAACACGGTCTTGTATTACTACCCGGACCCGAACAATGCCGGGCACTACAACACGGATGGGGTGCGCTACTTCTACGACTTCGCCAACGGCCAGACCATCACCAAGTAGCCAGGCTCCTCTTACAAAATGGCGCGCGTCCGCCCGCTGCTGGCGGGTGGACGCGCGCCCGGACCACTTGATCCCGATCACTCTCTCGAAATGCAAATCAGAACCTTCCTCATCGCTCTGCTTGCCGGCAGCCTCGTTGCTTCCGTCTGCCGGGCTGACTCCACCGTCTACAGCCAGCCCGCTTCAAAAGCCGCCACCGATGGCTATTACATCTGGGAATCTAACTCCGGTCCTTCCACGACCTATCAGACTTTCGATAACTTCACTCTGAACGCGTCGAGCAACATCGACAACGTGCAATGGGCCGGCAGCTACCTCGACCCGTACACCGACCAGGGAAACCCCGCCCAGCCGAACTCGACCTCGTTCCAAATCACCTTCTATCTCGACAACGGCGGGCTGCCCGGATCGGCCGTGTCCACCTCTACCGTGGCGCTGGCGGATTGCCATCCGACCTTTGTCAACAACGTCCAGTTCCAGAACAGCGACGGCAAGACGCTGACCATTCCCGTCTACGGGTTCTCCGCCGCGTTACCAAACCCGTTCACCGCCGCGGCCGGGCAGCATTACTGGATCAGCTTCCTCAGCAACAGCCCGTCGGATACCTTGATCTGGGCGTGGTACTCCGGCAAGGGGGGCGACAGCCGATGCGTCACCGCCTTCGGCTCGCTGGCGAATAAACAAAACGACTGCGCCTTCGCGCTGCAGGGCACGGCAACGTCCGACCCGAGCGTGCCCTCGACTTTTTTCAAGGGAGAGTCGGCGTTGGGCAGCGGGGCGTACTATCTCGCCTTCCCCAGTGGTGACTATTTTGGCTACTATTCGTTCCTGAGTGATACACGTTACATTTATCATTTCGACCTCGGATACGAATACTGCATTGACGCGGGCGACGGGAGTAATGGGATTTACTTTTATGATTTCAAGAGCGACGACTTTTTCTACACGTCGCCGGACTTCCCGTTCCCGTACCTATACGACTTCAACCTGAGCGCGCTGCTCTACTACTATCCCGACCCGAACAACGCCGGGCACTACAACACGAACGGCGTGCGCTATTTTTACAATCTCTCCACCGGCGAGATCATCAGCAAATAAAGATTGGGCACGGGACAGGTCTGGCTTGGCGAATCTCCAATCGCCAGGCCAGGCCGCATTTGCGAGCGTGCGATGGATGTGCGTCGGTTTGCCGGTCGCTTCGAGGCGATTCGCCCCACACCGAAGACTTGGAACGAGAATCGACAACTCCTTTCTCGTTCGCCTGCGCTCTCTCACGGTTACAGCCG
>CAZZYS010000364.1:0-4319 GCA_964658285.1 uncultured Verrucomicrobiota bacterium | reverse complement strand
TTGCTCGTGCCGTTGATGATGCCGTGGATGCTGACGATGTGGTTGGCGATGAGCGCCTCGCGGATCGTCTTGATGATGGGAATCCCCCCGGCCGTCGAAGCCTCGAAGAACACCGGCACTTTCTTTTCCGCCGCGCGGGCAAAAATCTCCTTCCCGTGCTCGGCCAGCAGCGCCTTGTTGCCGGTGACGACGACCTTGCCCGCGTCGATGGCGGCGTTGATGAGGGCCAGGGGTTCGTCGATGCCGCCCATCAACTCCACGACGATCTCCACGCCCGGGTCGTCGATGAGGTCCTGCCAGCGCGTGCTCAACTGCCCCGGCGGCGGACCGGCCACGCGGGGCTTGTGCACGTCGCGCACGACGGCGCGGCGCACGATGAGTTCCGCGCCGATGCGTTCGGTGAGCAGGGCGCGGTTTTGCGCGAGGTGCTTGTAGACCCCCGCCCCGACCGTACCGAGACCCGCGATGCCGATGCCGACTTGCCGCATGGCTCCGTGCTTAAACGATGAGGTGGACGGTGTCGAGTCCGCTCGTGAAAAATGCCCGGCCATCCGCTGGTCAATCCCGGTACGCATCCCGGCGATGCCGGATGCGGTTCACGCGGACAATCCGAACGGTGTCCGCAATCTCGTAAATGATGCGGTAATCGCCTACCCGGATGCGCCAGTCATTCTCTGCGCCAACGAGCTTTCGGCAGCCCAGCGGACGCGGATTTTTCGCCAGGGACGCGATGGCAGTGACGATTCTGGGTCGAACCCCCGAAGCAAGACGTTTCAGGTCTTTCTCCGCTGCGCGTTCTACGACGACCTGATACATCAAGACTTGGCCGCAAGATCGGCCAGCACATCATCGAGCGGTCGGTATTGCAACGGTTTGCGACGGGCTTTACGCAAATAGGCGACATCTTCGACGTCTTCCAGACGCTCGATAATTTCCCTGTATGCTTCAATCGGGAGGATGACCGCCACCGGTTTGCCTTTGCGGCTGATGATTTCGGGCTCCGGCAGTAAGGCTTTCATTCGTACAGGGTATGATGAATACGGACCGGGGCTCAAGCAGAACCGACCACCCTCGGCTGGTCTTCACATCAGCGTCGCAAGAATGGTGAACTCCCGTTCCAGCGTGCCGCCGGGGGCGATCTCCTGCATCCCCGCCTTCTGCTCGAACGGCACCTGTTTGTGCGCATCAGGCAATCCCCAGCAAGGCTCCACGCAGATGAAATCGTGCCCGTCACTCCAGAGCGTCACGTACGGAGCCTGCGCGGCGTCCAACTCCGTCCGTCGTCCGCCCACCACGTCGTCCACCGTGAACACCGGGTCTGGCACGTCCACCAACTCCAGCAGGTAGGAGTCGAGCAGGCGCGCCTTGTCAAACGGCATCGGCCCGCCCGCGTGATCGATCTCCACCGTCTCGCCCGAAAGAAAATTCCCCGGCGCGAGGTGTCGCCGGTAACGTCCCAGCGGGAGGAGAATCCGCGCGTCCGCCAGCGAGCCGAGCGCGAAGCCCGGATGCAGCCCGAAGGAAACGTGCGTGCTGATCTCCGGCTCGCCGCTCTCGAAACGAAAGCGCGTTCGCCAGGTGCCGCCGGGCCCCAGGGAATAGGTCAGGTGCAACGTCACCCGGTAGGGATACTCGTGCGGTGCGTAGCCGTCAGGGGTCATCGTGTACATCAGCGAGCAGCCGTGCGTTCCGTCGGCGGCGAAAATAGGGTCGGCAAACGTCTTCGTCCGCAGAAAGCTGTGGGTGCCGCCGCGCACCTCGTGACCCCGGTAAGTCGTGCGTTCATTGAGCAGGCGGTGCAAATAATAACCCATCACCGTGCAATGACCGTTCCACGCGCCGGCCGGAGCGGGCGTCAGGTCATCGTCGCG
Source organism: uncultured Verrucomicrobiota bacterium (assembly GCA_964658285.1). Taxonomy (GTDB): domain Bacteria; phylum Verrucomicrobiota; class Verrucomicrobiia; order Chthoniobacterales; family SZAS-18; genus CAHJWO01. The sequence goes on along the minus strand of CAZZYS010000364.1, from coordinate 2,448 downwards.
CCAGAGAAAACCGGTCCACGCGCCGTTCGCCGCCTGCCGCGCGAGGCTCACGGGGGCAGCCCCGAGGCGGTTGACGATCAGGCGCGTGCCGCCGGCGTCATCGGTAAGCACGTCGAGAGTCTGGCCGTCGCGCACGGCGGTTTCATAGTGGCAACTCATGACGGGAAAGTTCGGGTGGCAAACGGCGGGCGGCAAGCGGGATGTTTCCCGGCCGATCCGGTTTGAAACTCCCCCGCGACCTGCTACCGTGCCGGTAGCAACGTATGAAAACCCGCCGCCTTACCCTGACCGTCGCCCTGCTCGGTGTGTCCATGCTGGTTGGCACGAGTGCCGCGCGAGCCTGCAAATACTGCTGGGCCGCCGAGGCCGCGGCGGGCGATCTCTCGCAGCAAGCCCTTTTGCAACAGGACCAGGCCGCCCCGCCCGGGACGTTCCCGCTCGACAGCACGATCAGCCAATTCAAACCCGCCCCCGCACCGGCCACGCTCGCCACGCCTCCGCCGACCGGCAGCATCGTCACGAGCGCCGCTGATTTGCGCGCGACCACCGTGGTTCCGACGGCCAAGGTTTCCTTCACGTCGGCCGCCGCGCAATCGGCCGTCGCCCCGGTCCGCGCTTCCGGGCATTTCGCCGACGCCGGCTTGTTGGGTCTCGCAACCATGGGCGGCGTTTTCTGCTGGCGTACCCGCCGGAAAACCGACTCCAGCCGTTGATCTTTTTCCGACGCCGGGCGGCTGCTCCCGCCGCACCGTTGGACGCCCCGGGCGCGACGGGCGAGCCCGCGCCGTTTTCGCTGGCCATCCTCAACTTGGATGGGCGTGACCCCGAACAGCATTTTCCCTCCGGCGCGGGTCAGCCGGACGCCCCCGGCAACCCGCATCCGCCGATCAATTACCACGCCTACGCGGCGTGCAGCGGCGGTTCGTTCCATGTCCGGCTCGACAAGACGCTGGCTACGGGCCGCCCCGTGCTGCTGCTTCTGCGTCAGGATCTCGGACCCGCCCTGCGCTGTTTGCGCCGGCTGAAAAAAGCCGGGCGCACGGTGGCCGTGGCCTTTAAGGAAGCGGGCTCCGCGCAGGTCGCCGAGCGGTTGATGCGGGGCGCGAACCTGCGACGCCTCGCGGCGATTGTCGATCAAGCGGACGGGTGTCTGGCGTCCACGCCCTGGCTCGCGGATTTTTTCAGCTCCCTTCGCTCGAAGCCGGCCCCCGAGGCGCTGATCGGTGGGCAGGACAACACGGTGCGGTTCCTGCCGACGCCGTACCCGGTAGACGATCCGCGTTGGAACTTCTCCGTCCCGCCCATGCAACGGCGCGGGATCTTCGTGGGCACGCGGGAGTTCGCTGTCCTGTCGCGACAGCATTTGCGCGCGGTGCTCGCCGCGCGCGAACTCCACGCCAGGACCGGCGAGCCCGTCACCATCCTCAATGCCGAAGGCCGCCACGGCGCAAAGGCCCTCGGGGCTCTCGGGTTTTCATCGAAGGAGGACGCCGCCCTGCGGTACGTGCGCGGGCCGTTGCCGTACACGGATTACCTGCGGTTCATGGCACGGCACAAGATCGTGTTCCAGCTCGACCGTAGCGGCGTCCCCGGCCAGGTGGCGGGCGACGCGCTCCTTTGCCGGGTGCCTTGCGTCGGTGGGGACGGCGGGGTCGAACGGGTGGTATTCCCCGGATTGGCCGGACACGACAAGGAGCCGGAGGCACTGGTGGAAATCGCCGCCGGTTTGCTCGAGGACCGGAACCACTATGACCAGACGTGGCGGGATGCGCAGTCGCGCGCCTTGGAAACGGTATCGTTCCGGGCGGTGGCGGCCGAACTCGCGGCATACTATTGGACACTGAGAGCGACGGCCGCCTACCGGGGGAAATAAAAACCGCGCGCGGCCGGATCGTCCGTGGCTTGCGCTATACTATCTGATGTCTACACCCGACTGGACCCTTTACGTCAAAACCCGCTGCCCGTGGTGCATCGAAGCCGTCGCGTACCTGCGCGACAAGGGCTACGAATACCGCGAGGTTGATGTGAGCCGCGACGCGGATGCCTACAAGAAGATGCAAACGCTGTCCGGTCAACGGCTAACGCCGACGCTCGTCATCGAGAGCACGGGCCAGATTTTGCCAGATTTCGACGTGAAGCAGTTGGAAGTGTTCTTGAAGAAGAACGATCTGCTGAAAAAAGCGGCCTGAGCCGCGCGGTCATCCGTAAGTCGCTGCCGATTTTACCGGCCGCCGCCCGGCCCGCCGTCGAACTACGGCGATGTTTGCATTCTTTTCGGGTCGGCTCGGATGCATCGGTTCCATCGTCGTCTCGATCATCGGGACGATCCTGCTCCTCGTCGTGATGCGGGGATGCAACGGATAGAGCGTTTTCCTTTGAGTCGTGGCTGTTCCTCGTCCCGGAGGGACCGCGGAGATTAGCCGGTGGTGCCAACCACCGGGAAACGGC
>CAZZYS010000363.1:0-4322 GCA_964658285.1 uncultured Verrucomicrobiota bacterium | reverse complement strand
CGCGTCGTCATCGAACTCAAGCGCGAGGCGATCCCGCAGATCGTCGTCAACAACCTGTACCAGCACACCGCGCTGGAAACGACGTTCTCGGTCAACATGCTCGCCATCGACCACGGCCGGCCGAAGCTGCTTTCCATCAAGGACGCGCTCGGGGCCTTCATCGAGCACCGCCGCGAGGTGATCCTGCGCCGCACGCGCTTTTTGCTGCGCGCCGCCGAGGAACGCGCCGAGGTGCTCGACGGGTTCCTGGTGGCCCTGGCGAACATGGATGATTTCATCCGCATCATCCGCGAATCGGCCAACCGCGACGAGGCGCGCGTCAAGCTGCTCGCCCTGGAGTGGAACGAGCGCCAGATCGCCGGTTTCGGCATCGAAATCCGCGATCCGCGCCGCTTTTCCGACGGCCGCTACGAACTCAGCGAGCGCCAGGCCAACGCCATCCTCGACCTGCGTCTCTATCAGCTCACCGGCCTGGAGCGTGACAAGACGATTGCCGAATACGCCGAGCTGATGGTCACGATCCGCGACCTGATGGACATCATCGCCAACGAGCACCGCGTGCTGTCGATCATCAAGGACGAGGTGCGGGTTATCAAGGCGAAGTACGCCACCCCGCGCCTGACCCAGATCGTGCCCGACGCGGGCGAGATCAACATGGAGGACCTCCTCGCCAACGAGGGCGAGATCATCACGATCACGCACGGCGGGTTCATCAAGCGCACGCCGGCCAGCGAGTACCGCTCGCAAAAACGCGGCGGCAAGGGCGTCATCGGCATGGGCACGCGCGAAGACGCGGGCGGTGACGAGGACAAGGGCGACTTCATCGAGCACCTGTTCACGGCTAGCACGCACGACTTCCTGATGTTTTTCACGAAGACCGGGCGCTGCTACGTGACGAAGGTCTACGAACTGCCCGAGGGCAGCCGGACTTCCAAGGGCCGCTCCATCGTCAATTTCCTGGAACTGCGCCCCGACGAAAAGATCGCCGCGACCATCCGCGTGCAGCGGCGCATCGTGCCGACCGACGAGGGGCCGGAGGACATGACGTGGACCGACCCGACGTTGCACGTCCTGTTCGCCACGCGCGTGGGCATCGTCAAGAAAACGGAGCTTTCCGACTACAGCAACGTGCGGAAAGGGGGCATCATCGCCATCAACATCGAGGACGGTGACGAACTCATCGAGGCCGAGTTGACCAACGGCAACGACAGCCTCGTGCTCATCACCCACGACGGCATGAGCCTGCGTTTCAACGAGGAAGACGTGCGTTCGATGGGCCGCACGGCCACGGGCGTGTGGGGCATCCGGCCGGAGGACGGCGATTACCTCGTGGCGATGGTCGTCGTCAAACCGGAGGCGACGCTGCTCGTCGCCGGGGAGAACGGCATCGGCAAGCGCACGCCCTTTGACGACTACCGCGAGCAGACGCGCGGGGGCAAGGGCATCATCACGATGAAGACCGGCGATAAGACCGGCGGCGTCGTGGGTGCGCTGACCGTCATGGACACGGACGAGTTGATGCTGACCACCAACAAAGGGAAGACGGTGCGCACCCGCGTCAGCGAAATCCGTGAGACCGGGCGCAACACGAGCGGCGTCAAATTGATCAACCTCGATCCCCGCGAAAAGCTCCAGGACATCGCCCGGGTCGTCAGCCAGGGTGGCGACGAGGACCCCGCCGCCGCGTCCCTGCCGCCAGCCGCGGCGGACGAGGATGCAGGCGACGCTTCGGATGACGCGGGCAGCCACGACGAGGCGGGTGAAGGTGAGGAAGGCTGATTTTTTCCATCGGACGACGCTTGACGGCCCGGAAGACTGCCGGGTATAAGCCACCTGCGAAGAGATTTGCCCCTCGACGAAGGCGTCCGTCTCCGGTCTGCCGTCCGAACCGGTTGACGGGAAGGTCCAACAGTGTGAATGACGCTCGGTCGGGGAGTTGCCGGGATGATTTTGCTTATTGTCAAGGGAATGCCCTTCCGGTAGTTTCCCCAGCAAGGGCCAAATCCGCCGCTTCATTCTGATTTCTCTCATGGGCAACCCCTTCCATTCTCCGGTTCCGCCGACGCCGCGTTTCTCGCTGGGCAAAGTTCGGAACGGGGCGGTGGCCTGCCTTTGTCTGTGGGCCTCGGTCGGTTTATCCGCGGCTCCGGCCCCGACACCCGATCCCTCCGTGGCGGCGGCCGGCGCGTACCGGCAGGCGACCGAGAGTTTCAACAGGGAAGATTACAACCGCGCGCTCGACTTGTTGGACCACGCCCCCGAGGCGGGCAAACCGGGTGAGCAGGCCGACGTTTGGAACCTGCGGGGCGCGATCTACTTGCACCAGCGCAAGTTCGACAAGGCGCGGGCGGCCTTCACCAGGGCCGTGGAAAAAGACCCCGGATTGTGGGCGGCGCGGTTCAACCTGGCCGAGATCAATTTCCGCCAGGGCAAGTACGCGGAGAGCAGCAAGCAGTTCGAGGAACTGATGGGTCGCACGAGCCGGTGGACGCAGGCCGACGAGCACGGTTTCCTGAAGTACAAGCTGCTGTTGACCCAGATGCTCGCGGGCAAGGAAAAACCTGCCCAGACGTACCTCGACGAAAACCGCGGCGACCACTCGCCGCCGCTGATGTATTACTATTTGAATGCCGCGCTGGAGCACCATCGCGGCCACGGCAAGCAGGCCGAGGCCTGGCTGGCGCAGGCGGACGCGCATTACACGCCCGCCAACGAGCAGGTCTTCGCCGAGTCGTTCCGTTCGCTGGGTTGGTACACGGAGCGTTCCGAACGTCTGATCGCCGCCGCCCGCCGCCGCGACCCGTCCACGACCACGCCTGCCAACATGGCGGTGGTGGAGCTGATTCCCGGCCAGACCCCCGCCGCCCGTGCCGCCGACGCCCCGGCCAAAAATTCCGCTGCCCTGGCGCTCCCGCCGGCCGCCAACCCGTCGGTAAAACCGGCTTTCCGCGCCACCGCTCCGCCCGCGCCGCTCACCTTGCCGGGCGACCCGGAAGGGGCGCAGATGCCTCCGCCGGACAGGGACGGCAGCGATTTGCCCGACAACGCCCCGGCCAGCGCCGAATCTTCGCAACGCCCGGCGGCCACGGAAGACACCGCCCCGGCGGACCCGCGCGCGGTGTACACCAAGCCAATCGTGCTCGGCCGGCCCACCGGCTCGGGCAACAAACCCAAGGCGACGCCCGCCGCCTCGCCGTCCGCCGCCGCTTCGGCCGCTCCTGCGACGACCACATCCGAGGCGACTCCCGCCCCCTCCGCCGCCTCCTCACCGGCGACTCCGCCCAAGCCGGAATTCACGGCCAAGTACGAGCAGGCTTACGTCCAGTTCCTGCAAAAAAATTACCCGGATGCCCGCAAGTTGTTGGACGAGGCAGACGCCATCCAACCGGGTCAGACGACTTCCTCGAACCTTCGCAGTCAGATTTTCAAGCATTACTACGAAGCCGCCTACGCGGCGTACAAACAGCGGTCCGATTACAACGGTGCCGTCGTCCAGCTTGACGAGGCCGAAGCCACGCAGCCCAACCAGCCCGATGCGTTGAACCTGCGCGGACTCACGTTTTCCAAGCTGAAGGACTACGAGCACGCCGAAGCGGCCTTCAAGCGCGCCATCACGGCCGACCCGCAATTTTGGGCGGCGCGTTTCAACTACGCCGAGCTGCCTTTTAATTACCGCAACTACACCGCCGCGCGCTCGCGTTTCGAGGAACTCAGCGCCCAGACCGATGCTGCCCGGCAGCCGCGCGAGGTGGAGTTGACGCAGTTCAAGATTTTCCTGACGCTGCTGCTGGAGGGCAAGGTGGACGCGGCGCGCTCGTTCATGGGGCACCTCGCTTTCACCAGCAAGACGCCCGCGCGGTATTTCTGCCAGGCGGCGTTGGAATTCTACGGCGGCAGCGCGGACAAGGCGCAGGCCGAGATCGACTCGGCAGCCAAGGATTTCCAGTCGCAGCCGAAGCTGGTCGATATCTTCAAGGAATCGTTCTACCGCATCGGCTGGCTCAACGACCCCAACAATCCGGTCACCGTGCCGCCGCCCACGGCCGCAACGACCGCGCTGGCCGACGCGACCCCGGCGCTCCCCGGTCCGTCCGCCGCGCCCACCGCTTCCCCGGCGGTGACCATGACGACCCCGCCCGCCGCCGAGACGCCGGTCCCGACGGCCACCCCGCTGCCCGCGGTGGTGATGGTCTCGCCGGTCCCCTCGGTCCAGCCGACCGTGCCGGACACCACGCCTGCCGCGACGACGGCGGCGAGTCCGGAGGCCGTGCAGGCCGACACGCCCGCGCCGTCGCCCACTCCAGCGGAGGTGCGCCGTGCCA
>CAZZYS010000362.1:0-4356 GCA_964658285.1 uncultured Verrucomicrobiota bacterium | reverse complement strand
GGCGGGGTTGCCCGGACGTTCTCTAAACTATGGACGAAACCGACCCACTCCCCGCCCGGCCGCTGCTCTACCCGCTTGACGCCCGGCCGCCGTGGCGCACGGCGCTCCTCGTCGGCCTGCAACACGTCCTGGCGATGTTCGTGCCGGTCATCAGCGTGCCGCTCATCCTCGGGCAGGCGCTCAATTTCCCGGCCGACCAGAACGCCTATCTCGTCAGCATGGGCCTCGTCGCGTCGGGACTCTCGACCCTGGTGCAAAGCGCGGGCGTCGGGCCGTTCGGTTCGCGGCTGCTGGCGGTCCAGGGCACGAGCTTCGCGTTCCTCGCGCCGCTGCTGCAAGCGGGCAAGGCACCCGGCGGCGGGTTGGGACTCATGCTGGGCATGTCCCTGGCGTGTGCGCCGGTGGAGATCGTGCTCGCGCAGTTTCTCTACCGGCTGCGGCGGGTGTTCACGCCGCTGGTGTCGGGGGTCGTGGTGCTCCTGATCGGCCTGTCGCTGATCCCCGTCGGGATGAAAAGCGTGGCGGGCGGATTGGACGGCGGCGCGCCCGCGTGGGCCGGGCTGGCGGTGGCGGCGCTGGTCGCCGGGCTGGTCATCGCGCTCAACGCCAGCGGCCGGCCCCTGGCGCGGGTCGGGGCGATCCCGTTGGGCCTCGGCGTCGGGTTCCTCGTGTGCTGGCTCGGCGGCTGGCTGCCGGGGGCGGCGGTGTCGGGTGGGGGAGCGTTCGCGCTGCCGTGGCCGGGCCGGTACGGGTTCGCGTTCCGGTGGGAACTCGTGCTGCCCTTCCTCTTCGCCTACGTCATCACCACCCTGGAAACGGTGGGCGACATCACCGCGACCTCGCAACTCTCCGGCGAACCCGTGGACGGCCCGGTCTATTGGCAACGCGTGCGCGGCGGGGTGATGGCGGACTCGCTCAACAGCGTCCTCGCCGCGCTGTGCAACAGCTTCCCCAACACCACCTTCGCGCAAAACAATGGCATCATCCAGATGACCGGCGTGGCCGCGCGCCGCATCGGCTGGTGGGTGGGCGGTTTCCTGTGCGCGCTCGGGTTGGTCCCGGCCGTCAGCCGGTCGCTGGCGCGCCTGCCCGGACCCGTGCTCGGGTCGGTGACGCTGCTGCTCTTCGGGTTCGTCGCCACGGCGGGCATCCGGATTTTGCAACGGCAGGATTACACGCAGCGCGACCTGTTGATCCTCGCCTGCGCGCTGGCCGCCGGGATCGGCGTGCCCGCCGTGCCCGAAGTGCTCGCCCCGCTGCCGGAAACGCTGCGCGCCGTGTTCGCCAGCGGCATCACCACCGGCGGCCTGACCGCGCTCGCGCTCAACGCCCTCCTGCCGCGCCCATCGCCGTAACGCCGGTCCGGGTACGACAACAGTGGGTCATCTTTTCAGAACGCGGTGGATAGAAATGCGCAGTCCGCAAAAGGGAAATTGTCGATTTTTGCACTTAAATGTCGCGCGCCGACTAAATCCCTACGGCAGCCACGGTTAAAAAGCGGCTGGCATTGCATTTGCTAAGTGGCGGTCAGCCTTCACCCGACCCGACGATCAGTTTATCACCTACCGATCATCCCATTGAATCATTCCTTCCTTAAATACTGCGGCGTCCTGGCCTGCGTGTGCGCGACCGGCGTGGGCCGCCTCTCCGCCCAGTCCACCACGACCGGCTCCGGACCGACCAACGAGCAGAACGGCGACACCTCCGCCTCCTCGCGCGTGACCGTCACGGAGACGCCCATCGAGGAGTCCGTCCTGCCGACCGTGCGGCCCTACACCTCGGCCTTCGGACTGGACAACAACATCCTCGACGTGCCGCGCAACGTCACCATCATCTCGCGCGAACAGCTCGACACGGTGGACATCCAGGACGTGCGCGATTTCTCCAAGCTCACGTCCAGCTCCTACACGACCACCAACTTCGGCGCGCCGTCCAATCCCAGCATCCGCGGCCAGACGGCCGACACCTTCACCAACGGCCTGCGCACCGGCATCACCAGCAACGGCAACGGCCTGCCCATCGACTTCAACGCCATCGAAAGCGTGTCGATCCTCAAGGGTCCCGCGCCGGTCATCTACGGCCCCAGCCCCTACGTGGGTGGGTTCGTCAACTTCGTGACCAAGCAGCCGTACTTCGACAAGTGGCAGGGCTTCGTCGGCGCGACCGTCGGCGAGTACGACCAGTACCGCTGGACGGGCGACGTGAGCGGCCCGCTCATCCCGGGCAAGCTGGCGCTGCGCCTGAGTTATTCCGGCGAGGAAAGCGGCAGTTACTATGAGAACGGCCACAAGAACACCGAGGCCGTTTACTTCGCGCTGACCGCCACGCCGCTGCCCTGGTACACGGCGGCGCTGTCGAGCGAGTTTTTCATCGCCGACTACACGGAAAACTTCGGCATCAACCGCCCCACGCAGAACCTCATCGACAATAACCAATACATCGTCGGTCTGCCGCTCAATTCCACGACGGGCGCGGTGCTGCCGTATCCCGCCGGGGTCCAGTCGGGCTTCAACTTCATTCCCACGGGCAACACCGTGAACATCGGCTCGGGCGACGGCCGCAAGCAGCGCCTGCTCGCGCCGGGTGACGGTTCGCTGGGCCGCAGCGACACGACGACGCTCATCCAGACCGCGCGCATCAACGACCACTTCTCCATCGTCAACAGCACGCTGGGCCTCATCATCGACCGCACGACCCGTTCCTCCTACCGCTACCAGGAACAGGAGCCCAACAACATCGCCATCGAAAACCGCACGGAAGCGCACATCAATTTCGAGGTGCCCTTCGGCGGCGGCGGTTACATGCGCAACCCGCCCGCCGACAAGACCAACGACGGCAAGGCGGACAAGGACGCCAAGGCCGTGGCCGACAAGATGACCGCGTCCGAACCCTTCAAGATCGGCAACCAGATCAACACCGGCTTCGACTTCCGCTACCAGCACAACCTCGGCGCGAACGACTTCTACCACGAACCGGCCAACGCCTACGACATCACGCTCAACCCGAACCTGAACCGGTTCCCGCTTTCGAGCATCACCACGGGCTTCAACGCCTCCGTCCCCTACGGCGTCGGCTATGCCACGCCGGGCGGCAACTACGGGTTCGACCCGAAGACGGGCAATATTTATTTCTCGGGTCCAGACACGAACGACACGTTCACCTACGACTACGCGTACTTCTTCCAACATCAGATCGACTTCGGCAAGTATGTGAGTCTCTTCTACGGTGGACGCGGCGACCTGCTCTACGTCAGCGACACCGATCCGGCCGCACCCATCGGCCTCCCGCGCACGCACGACAGCACGGTCATGGGCCTGGGCAACGCCAACGTCAGCCCGGTGCTGCACGTGACGAGCAAGTTCTCGCTCTACGCGACCTATAACTACAACGAGGCCACGCAGCAGTTCAACGGCGGCGGCATCGCCCCGTCGAGCGCGACGGGCAACACGTTCACGTCCGCGCAGTTCCACAACAAGAGCGAACTCTACGAGGCGGGCTTCAAGGCGAGCCTCGTCAAGGACACGCTCTTCGTCAACGGCGCGGTCTTCCGCCAGACCCGCAACATCCCGCAGCAGACCGGCGCGAACCAGGAAGTCAACGTCAAGGGCGTGGAACTGGAGGCGAACTATCAGCCGAACCGCCATTTCTACGCCACGGCGGGTTACACGTTCCTGTCGAGTTATTATTATGGTGCCAACGGACTCTTCGAGACGACGAGCAGCCCCGTGGACGTGGGCACGACGAACGTCACGCTGCCCAACGGCCAGATCGTGACGGGCAAGTTCACGCCGGACTTCTACACGTTGCCGGTGGGCAACTACCGCCAGCCCGGCGTGCCGCAGCACTTGTTCAACTTCGTGGCGTCGTACAAGACGGACTTCGGGTTGGGCGCGTCGCTCGACGGCAACGTGACCAGCACGATCTTCAACGACTTCGGTGGACAGTTGAAAATCCCGTGGCAGTACACGTTGGACGCGAGCGTTTTCTACACCTTCAAGAACGTGCAGGTGACGCTGGCGGTCCTGAACTTCACCGACCAGAAGAACTGGGCTCCGCCGAACCCGACGTACGGCAACGATTCCATCCTGGCCGACCTGCCGTTGCGCGTGGAAGGCACGGTGAAAGTGCGGTTCTAACGGCTCGCGCCACAAAAAATTTACCCCGGGGCGGAAGTCTGGCGCGTGCGCTGGACTTTCGCCCTGAAAGTTTTTAAATCCTGACCATGCGTTTCTCTTTCCAGACAGGCCGCCCGGCGGCCGGTCGTCAACAAGGTAGGGATGGCTCTCCGAGCCAGTCCCTAATTTTTCTGGCAAGGCGCTCCGTGCGCACGGAGATTATCCAAGCCGGAATAGGGAC
>CAZZYS010000361.1:0-4391 GCA_964658285.1 uncultured Verrucomicrobiota bacterium | reverse complement strand
TAGGGATGGCTCTCCGAGCCAGTCCCTATTTTGGCTCGGATGACCTCCGTGCGCACCAAGCGCCTTCCAAAGAAATTAAGGACTGGCTCGGAGAGCCATCGGGACCTTACAGGACGACGCCTGCGGCGGGCTTCATTTTCTAACATCGAGCGCCGTTGGTGTAACAGATCGCATACGAGTCTTCGAAACTCGCGGAGAAGGTGCGACTCCTTCACGGCGCAAGCTCACACCACCGGGGTCTTTGTTTTCTCGGGTTGGCGTCGAGGCTCCAGCGGAGCGAAGAATTGTTCCGTGATCGTTTCCGGCGTCCTCCCGTTGATCCCGTAAGCGGACGGCCAGTATTTGGGCAGCCAGGCCGTGCCGAACAACCGGTCGATGAAGGGAAACACGAAAGCGAAATTGTGGTCGCGGTGATCGTCCTTGGTGTGATGCCAATGGTGAAACGCCGGGGAGGAAATCAGCCATTCCAAGGCACCCAGGCGGACCCGCGTATTGGCGTGGATGAAAAACGTCCAGAGCGTGCCGAAGATCGTCAGGATCGCCACCACCGGATCGATGCGCGGCCCGGTCGTCTGCGCCAATCCCAGAAGATAGACCGGTGCCAATCCGGCAAAGCGGACGAAGATCGTATCGAAAGGATGCGCACGCGTGTTGACCAGCCAATCCATTTCCTCCGCGCTGTGATGGAGGGCATGGAAACGCCGCAGCGCCGGGTGAAAATGCATCGCACGATGACCCCAGTAGGCACCGATGTCGTTGACGAGCAGCGTCAGGACCAGCTTGAGCCAGAACGGCCAGGCGGCCACCGCCGTGTAGAATCCGCCCGGATTGAGTCCCTGCACCGCCCGGGACACCAGCGCCAGCGGCACGGATAACACCGCCGCGGGTAGGAGGCTGTTGACGAAATACCAGACGAGATCGACGCCGATCTGCTTCCGCCAGATTTTCGTGGGGTGCAGGCCGCCCAGTTGTTCCAGCGGGACGAAGATGGCGACCAGCAGCACGAGCCAGATCGCCAGCCGGCCCGCGTCAAACAGGAACCCCGAAGCCTGTCCTGCGATTTGCTGGATCATCGCCGTTCAGAATGCTTCGCCGGAACTGTCCGCGCAAGATTTTTGCCGGCGGCGGCGCACGATTTCGAAGCACAGTCCCATCGCTCCGAGCACGTAGAAGTACGTGCAGGTCGTGGGCTCGGGCACCTGGACCATCGACACGCCGCCGAGCAGCGCGAAGGGCGGCTGACCGGTCGGACTTCCCGCCGCCAGGAACGAAAGCACCTCCGACGTGGCGGTCGCCTTGTAGACGAAAGCTTGTTGTATCCAGCCCGAGAAACTCTTGTTGGCCGGGTTGACCGTCGCCGTCGATTGGGTGACCGCGTTCGTACCGTCCAGGTTGGCCAGACCCACCGTCCAACTTTCCTTGGTGTCGGAAGTGTAACTCGCGCCTTGCTGCTGTGCGCCTGCCCAGTAAAAGGAAACGGCGTAGAAATTGCCGACCGTCAGGCCGGTGATCGTCTGGGTGATCGCCTTCGTTCCGAAGGCACCGTCGGCCCCGATGAAATTGCCTCCCGCCGGGTCCGTCGGGATCGCCAGCAGGCCGCCGTTGCCCGGATTGGTGCCGCCGGCCGCGAGGTTTCCCGCGCCGAACAGGTACGTGCTGCCGTAACCGGCGGTCGTGTTGTACGCGCCAGGCGCTTCGTTGGGCTGTCCGGCGTTCGCGCCGTTGGTGCCCGTCCCGGAGTCCGCCGTGTTCGGGGCGAAGACAAAATTATACCCGGAGGTCGCCCAGTATTTCTCCGTCAAGGTCGATCCCGCGTAGGTGCCGAACAGGCCGAAGGTGTAGTTGTTCCCGGGTGTGTTCAAGACATTGACAAATGTCCCGTCCATCACCAACTCGGCGGCGGCGGCATCCCTCACCAGGGGCGCGGCGAAAAACAGGGCGCAAACGGCAGCGTGAGCTAACAATTTCATGGGGAGGAAAACGGGTGTTGCGTGGCGAAGCATGGGCGAATAAGGAATTTCCCCCACACAGAAAGCACGCTTTGTGCCTGCCGTGCTTATTTTCCATTCTCAGAGACGATTCCGCAGTTTTTTTGATGCATAAACCCTTCCATAAAAGACATTTATGATCTTTCTATTTCGAAGAAGCATCGAAGAGGATACCACCGAAAATGCAGGGAATGACCCTAGATCGGTGAGAATCTTTTGTGATGCAGTTTGGCGACGCTCCCGTAGCCCAAACAGCAGAGGCAGCCGGCTTAAGCCCGGCCAAGTGCAGGTGCGAATCCTGCCGGGAGCACAATTTTTCGCGGCAGTGAGATCGGGGTTACTTCGTAGCTCAATTGGTAGAGCAACCGGCGTCAAAACCCGGTTGGCCACGGGTTCGATTCCCGTCGGACAGTGGACAACCACCGTCCAGGTCCCCCGTTCGGTTTTCTCCGCGAACGACTTTTCGCGCCGTCAGATTATTTGAGGCAGTGAGGATCGAGTTACTTCGCTTCTAACGAGGATGCAGCCGGTTCGACTCCGGCCACGCCGATTTTTCGGCGTGTAGCTCAACGGTAGAGCACCAGGACCGCAAGGTTCGTTACTCGCTCCGGTTTTCTCCTCAAAAACTCTCGATGCGACCCTCCTGCGGGGCAGTGAGGTCCGGGTTACTTCGGCAACGTTGGTTCATATCCAATCGCCGGCTGCAAAGCAAGTACAAACCCGGGCCGCTTTTCTCCCCACTCTTTTTCACCCCACACCACCACAGAAAGGAACCCACCCATGAAGTTCAACTGGAACAAGGCGCGCCAGACGCGTGCCGACACCGTCAATCTCGCCGGCGGCGACGCCTTCCGCGAATCGCCCAAGCTCGAACTGGCGGCGCTGCTGCTCACCGCCACGCTCGGCGATCAGTTCTACCGTGCGGGCGATCAGTCCGCCGCTCGTTTGAAGACGCTCATCGCGCAGACCGCCGACAAGCGTTTCGTCGCCAAGGCCGCGCTGTACGCGCGCAAGGAAGCGGGGATGCGTTCCGTGACGCACCTGGCGGCGGGCGAACTCGCGCAGTCCGTCAAGGGCGAGCAGTGGACCGCGCCGTTTTTCGCGCGGCTCGTGCACCGTCCCGACGACGCGCTGGAAATCCTCGCGTACCAGCTCTCCGTCTACGGCCGTCCGGTGCCGAATTCCTTGAAGAAGGGGCTCGGTGCGGCGCTGGCGCGTTTCGACGAATACCAGCTCGCCAAATACCGGCGCGACGACGCGGAAATCTCGCTGGTGGACGCGGTCAACCTCGTGCATCCGCCGCACTCCGAGGCGTTGCGCAAGCTCGTCAACGGCACGCTCGCACCGGCCCAGACGTGGGAAACCAAACTCACGCAGGCCGGTCAGGCTGCCGGCAACGAGGCCGCGCTCACCGAGGCCAAGGCCGACGCGTGGCGCGAACTCCTCGTCACGCGCAAGCTGGGTTACTTCGCACTGCTGCGCAACCTGCGCAACATCCTCGTCCAGGCCCCGGAATTGACCGGGGACGTGGTGGCGATGCTCACCGACGCGCGGCTCATCCGCCGTTCACTGGTGATGCCGTTCCGGTACACGACGGCGCTGGAGGCGCTGCACGCAGCGAGCCTGCCCAACGCGGGCGTCGTGCTCGCGGCGTTGTCGGCGGCCGTGGATGTATCGCTGGAAAACGTGCCACGGTTCGAGGGCCGCACGCTCATCGCGCTGGATGGTTCCGGCTCGATGATGGGTCGGTCGATCAAGATCGGTGCGCTCTTCGCCGCCGCGCTCGCCAAGAGCAACGCGGGCGCGGACGTGATGCTCTTCAGCGATGAGACGCGTTACGTGTCGCTCAACCGGCGCGATGCCACGCTGACCCTCGCGGGTTGGCTGGAAGACCAGTGCGCCGCGGCGGGCACGAACTTCCACGCGGTGTTTCGCCACGCGACGGCGGCGTATGACCGCATCATCCTGCTCTCCGACATGCAGGGTTGGATGGGCGGCAACGCGCCGACCGGCACGCTCGCCGAATACAAGGCGCGCCACGCCGCCGACCCGAAGGTGTACTCCTTCGATTTGGCGGGCTACGGCACGTTGCAGTTCCCGGAGCGTAACGTCTTCTGTCTCGCCGGATGGTCCGACAAGGCGTTGGAGACGCTCAAGCTCCTAGACGGCGACGCCGGTGCGCTCGTGCGGCAGATCGAGGCGGTCGAGCTTTAGGAAAATACCACGACACCCTAACGGACCGATGGCTCCGGGATGAAAGAACAGACACCGACTTCTTTTCCATTTTCGCGAACATTCACGCATAACAACCAACCTCCTGTTCCACATGGACTCGCTTCTGGACCTCGCCACCGTGTTGGTGCTCAACCGGCACTGGCAGGCCATCGCGGCGCGCACGCCCGC
>CAZZYS010000360.1:0-4427 GCA_964658285.1 uncultured Verrucomicrobiota bacterium | reverse complement strand
TGCCTTCCGCCTTCTGCCTTCATGTTTTCTTCGTGGCCTCGTTTCCACTCGATGTTCGACCGATTTACTCGCGCGATCAGGGCATCCGTCTGCGGGGCTTGAAGGTTCACCGGCTCCGGCTCAACCGCCATCTGCCGAAGGTCGATCTCATCGCGGACCACGCCCACGCCCACAGCCAGATTTTGCTCTACCTCGGTGGCGCGGGTTTCCAGAAGATCGCCGGGCAAACCCACGAGATCCGGCGTGGCTCGCTGTTCTTCCTGCCACCGCGAACGGGACATTCGTTCATCGACGCCGGAGGCTACAAACCGCTGTGCCTCGCGCTGGACCTCGACCTGGAAAGCAAGGACAGCCCGGCGCGTCCGGCGGTCTTCGTGCACACGCTGACGCTGCTCGACCTCAAACGCGTCCGCCAGGAACTCTCCCTCCTCGCCCGCTGGCGCACCGGCCACGAGGAGGTCGAACCGCGCGAGGCCGCGGCGGTGCTGCGGCTCATTGATCTGTTTTTCCGGGCGCTGGGTTTGCTCGCGCCCGACGTTTTGCCCGCCGGCGGCAACCTCCTCAAAACCGTGCGCCGCGTCCTCGCCCAGCCCGACGCGCGTCGCCAGGGTCTCGACACGCTCGCCAGCCGCATCGGCTATCATCCCGATCATCTCAACCGGATGCTCAAACAGGTCTGCGGGTTGACGTTGGGCGAGGTCCGCAGCGTGGAGCGTCTGCAAACCGCCCGGCGGTTGCTGGCGCAGTCGCGGCCGGTGGCGGAGGTCGCGGCGGAGGCGGGCTTCGATGACCCCAATTATTTTGCGCGCTGGTTCCGCGCGCAGGTCGGTTGCACGCCGAGCGCCTGGCGGGCGGGTGGGGCGGTTCAGAGAAAATAGCACAAGAAAAAGTCGGTTTTGTGCTAGTCCTCGCGGGACTTTTCCTCACGCTTGCCGCGAAATGATGTCAGGATGACCGGCGTGTCTTCCTCCCCCGTTGCACTCATCACCGGCGCGTCGCGTGGCATCGGCCGGGGCATCGCCCTCGAACTCGCCGCGCTCGGCACGCACCACCTCGTCGTCAACTACGCTGGCAACGAAAGCGCCGCGCGCGATTGCCAGCGGATGTGCCGCGAAGCGTCGGGTGGAAAGGAAAGCGCGCGCGTGGAGATCATCCAGGGCGACATTTCTCTCGCCGCCGACCGCGAACGGATGGTCGCTTTCGTGGAAAGCGAGTTCGGCCGGCTCGATCTGCTGGTGAACAACGCCGGCATCGCCCCGGACGTACGCGCGGACATTCTCGACGCGACCGAAGCGAGTTTCGACCGGCTCATTGGCGTTAATTTGAAGGGTCCGTATTTCCTGACCCAGCGCGCGGCCCGGTTGATGATGGCCAGCGCGCCGTTGCCGGGATCGCCGCGTGCGGTCGTGAGCGTCACGAGCATCTCGGCGTTCACGGCGAGCGTCAACCGCGGCGATTATTGTGTGGCCAAGGCGGGGTTGGCGATGATGACCAAGCTGTTCGCCACGCGTCTGGCGTCCGAAGGGATCAACGTCTACGAAATCCAGCCGGGCGTCATCGCCACCGACATGACCGGGGCGGTGAAGGAGAAGTACGACAAACTTTTTGCCGACGGTCTGACGCCGATCAACCGCTGGGGTCAGCCGTCCGACGTGGGCAAGGCCGTCGCGGCGATAGCGATGGGGCATTTCCCATACAGCACGGGGCAGGTCTTCGAGGTCGATGGCGGCTTCCATCTGCACCGGCTCTGACAGAAATTTAGCCGCAAAAAGCGCAAAAAGCACAAAAGGGAAAACCAGGAACTCTCTTCCAATCTCCTTTTCTTTTTTGCGTTTTTTGCGCTTTTTGCGGCTAAAAATTCTTTTCTCCCCATGATCAAAATCCGCACCGATCTTAAACCTTCCGACCTGACGAAGAAAATCGTCCGGCTGTGGGAAGCGTCCGCTCCGAAAATCCTGTCCATCGACCAGGACGACCGGCCCGGCCAGGCCGCGCCCGTCTTCACCTGGGAAGGCAAATACACCGCGCGCGGCTGGACCGAATGGACGCAGGGTTTCGTCTACGGCTCGGCGCTGTTGCAATACGACGCGACGGGCGACGAATCCTTCTTGAAACTCGGCCGCGACCGGACGTTTGCGCGCATGGCTCCGCACATTACCCACGTTGGGGTCCATGACCACGGGTTCAATAATGTCTCCACCTACGGTAACCTCCTGCGGTTGCTGCACGAGGGTCGTATCCCCGACGCGGGCGGACGCGAACAGGATTTCTACGAACTCGCGCTGAAACTCTCCGGCGCGGTGCAGGCCGACCGCTGGACGGAGATACCCGACGGCGGGTTTATCTATTCTTTCAACGGACCGCACTCGCTTTTCGCCGACACGATCCGTTCGTGCCGCGCGCTGGCGGTTTCGCACGGGCTCGGGCACGTCCTCATGGGCGAGCGGGATACGCGCATCTCGCTGCTTGGCCGCCTGATCGACCACGCCCGTGCCACCGCGAAATACAGCGTGTATTACGGCGAAGGGCGCGATTTCTACGATGTGCGCGGACGTGTGGCGCACGAGAGCGTGTTCAACAAGAACAACGGCGACTACCGTTGCCCCAACTCACAGCAGGGTTTTGCGCCGTTCACGACGTGGACGCGCGGGCTGGCGTGGATCATGTGCGGTTACCCCGAGGAACTGGAATGGCTGGCGACGCTGGACGACGCGGAACTCGCGTCTTTCGGCGGCCGGGCGGACGTAGAAGCGATGATGTTGAAGACCGCACGGGCGGCATGTGATTTTTACATCGAACACACGCCGACGGACGGCATCCCGTACTGGGACACCGGCGCGCCGGAACTCTGGCGATTGGGCGACTATCTCGACCGACCCGCCGAAGTGTTCAACGACTTCGAGCCGGTGGACAGCAGCGCCGCCGCCATCGGGGCGCAGGGTCTGCTACGGTTGGGGCGTTACCTGCAAGGAAAGGGCGAAGCGGCCGACGGTGCGCGTTATTTCCAGGCCGGGTTGACCGTGCTCGACACGCTTTTCGACGAACCGTATCTGAGCACCGACAGCAACCATCAAGGGCTCATTCTACATTCGATCTACCATCGCCCCAACGGCTGGGACCGCATCCCGCCCGGCTCGAAAATCCCGCTCGGCGAATCCAGCCAATGGGGCGACTACCATGCGCGCGAAGCTGCGCTTTACGTGCAGCGTCTCGCGGAGGGGAAGCCGTACTACACTTTCTTCGGTTCAGCGCCTCAATAGCCAAGGGAGGTTTTCTTATGTTCTCACGCGCTCTATTCATCCCTCTGCTGATTGCCTTCCTGGCCACCGGCTGTCTACCGATCAAGCATTTCCAAAAGGACCAGCGCGTCATCGTGTTGCCGGCAGGTGATTCGGGGGCCACGCTCGAAGCCGCCAAATCAATTTGCCAGGACGTATCTGGCCACCTCGGAGCGGAGTTGCACCAACGTTTCCCTAAACTCACCGAGCAGGAGTCGAAGGGCGTATTCCTGAACTGGAACGAGGGTGATTTCTCCCAAGGTGGTCACCAAATATTTATCACGACCGGCGTTAATTACGAGGGAGTGCTGCCTGACGCCAAAGCTATCGCCGATGTGTGCGAATCGACGGTGCAGCAAGCGGTGGCCGCCAGATTTCCTTCCTACAGTCCGAAGAAGTCCCGCACCCCTTGATCTGGCCGTAACCATTCTTTTTATGACCATCGGAGACCTCAAGCAGATCGAAGGCAAGCGTTACCCCGCGCGCCGTCTCACCCAGGGGCTCGTCGGAGACGGGCCGCAGCCGATCAAGGCGAAGAATTTTGCCTTCGGACACGTCACGCTCGATCCGAACGGGGGGCAGGTTCCCTGGCACAACCAGGAGCAGGAGGAAACGTACTTCGTCATCGAAGGCACCGGCGAGATGTGTCTCGGCGAGGAACGCCAGACGCTCAGTACCGGGCAGATGGTTTACATCCCGCCGGGCGTGTTCCATCAGCTCACGAACATCGGTGACACGCCGTTGCGCATGATCTACACCTACGCGCCGGGCGGTGACGTGGCGCACTGGCGTCAGGAACTCGCCGGGACCCTCCCCAAGGCAGGCGAAAACGGCATCCCGCCACTGCCCGCCGGTGCAAGTCCGCAATGCACTGACAAGCCCGCCGCATAGCGGCGTCCAGCCAAGGTAGGGATGGCTCTCCGAGCCAGTCCCTATTTTCTTCTGGCTAATCGCCCTCGCCAAGACACGCCTTCCAAAAAATAATAGGGACTGGCTCGGAGAGCCATCCCTACCTTGACAACGACCGGCAGCCTTCCGGCTGCCTGACCAGATTATTCCACACCTATTCACCGACAGCTTCCTAACATCATGCAATCTTCTCCCACCATTTATCAAGTCGGCATCATCATGAACGGCGTCACCGGCCGC
>CAZZYS010000359.1:0-4456 GCA_964658285.1 uncultured Verrucomicrobiota bacterium | reverse complement strand
GGTGAGGACCGTGCGGACCGCCGACTCGATGTCGAGTGGAATGCCCATTTTCTTGGCGAAGAAATTGAACGTGCCCAGTGGAATGACGCCGAGCGGCTTTTCCATGCCGATGACCGCGGAGGCGACGTCGGCGATTGTCCCATCACCCCCTGCCGCAACCACCAGATCGCAACCGTTCCGCGCCGCCTCGTCTGCCAGGCGTGGAACGTCGCTTCCATCGTGCGCGACCCTTACTGCCACGTCGAGACCGCCGGCTCGAAATAGCCGCGCAATCTCTGCATACGCGGAAGGATATTTCCTCGGCCCCGAGCAGGCATTGAGGATCACATGCGCGGTTTTTAGCATGGCCTTTGGCCCGTTCGATTGAATGGCGAGTCCAAGCCGAGCATCAGACATTTATACGAGTTTATCACCGCCGGACAGCCTTCTCAATCTGGGCGGCTAGTTCTTGCACATTCAAGCCAAGCATCCGCGCCTGGCCGGCTTCGTCGCCGTAGGTCCAACCGGTTTGCACGAAACGGCTTTCGCGCGACGAAATCGGCACCGCTGATTCGGGAAGGTAGAACTGCCAACGCGCGGCCAGGACCACCTCACCATGATCGTCGCCTTCGAACCGTTCGACCTCGACGACCAAGTCGTAGTCTCGCTGCGGGGGGATGCCCAGCGGCGGGGCGCTGACGGCACCGATGCCTGGCTGCCGCGAAAGCGCGTCCGCCAATGCCCGCCCGAAACCCTCCCGGTGCGCCTCACCCCAGAAGGCAGTGGAGGAATACTCGATCTGGTTGTTCGTTCGGCGGCTGGCGATGCTGGTTGATCCCAAGTAACCAGGAAGCGTGACCCGCCGGATGAAAATTCGAGCGCCCCGGTGGTTGCCGGTGGCAGATGCAGCCGTCTCCGCCGGGGTCAACACATAGTAAGTCGGCGAGGCTTCACGCGAAGCACATCCGCCCAGCGCCAGCAACGTCAGCCAGCCAGCGCACCATTTCGTGAACCAGGATCGAAACGCAGTGGTCATGGATGTTTGGGGTTTGCCGGAGTTTTGCGACCGAAAATCAGCGCGTTGGGATTGCGCTCCAGAAACTCCGAAAGCCGCTGCAGCGACTTCGCCATCTCGCCCAACTCGCCGAGCGTGCCGTTGAGCTGGTAACGCAAGTCTCCCTCCGGGGCGAGCGTCGAGTCGATCCGGGCGGTCGTCTTTTGCAAACCGACGAGGGTTTTGCGCAGTTGCTCGAGAGTCGGGGTCAGTTGCTTGCCCAGCGGATCGATCTGCGCCTGGAGCGAGGTGAGCGTCCGGTCGAGATTGTCCAACGCGGTGCGCGCAGCCGAAAGCGTATCTTTCACGTCTGGCGAAGCGGCCAACCCGCCAATGGAATCCGCCGCCCTCTTGATCGCCGCGCTCAATTCGTCGAACTGGATCTGCGACAATCCCTTGTTCGCGGTTTGGAGCAAATCCTGCAAATTTTTGCTCAAGCCATCGAAGTCTACTTTGCCAAGTTTGGCCACGGCCTTCGTGGCGTTTTCGAGGATCGCTTCAATGTTTGAAGGGAGGGTGGGAACTTCGACGTACGTCGTATCCCCCTGCAAAAACACTGGCGGTGGCGCGTTCTCGTGGTAATCGAGTTCAACGTAGAGCAGTCCCGTGATGAGGCTCTCGTAGGCAAGCGTCGCACGCAGCCCGCGGTTGGTCTGTTTGCGGTCCGACCCTTCATCCAAGATGCTGAAGTCAGCACCGAGATTATTCACCACGGTCTCGGTGTTGATGTTGAAAAGGATCTTCACGTAAGTCGTCGCATCCGCGTCGAAGCGAATCTGGATATTTTTGACCTGCCCGATGGGCACGCCCTTGAATTTCACCGCTGAGCCGACCTGCAATCCGGCGACCGATTGTTGAAAGAAGCAGATGCACCGCTTCTCCTTGGTGAAGAGTTTGGTCGTGCCGAGAAAAACGATGGCACCCACGGCGATGAGGATCGCGCCGAGGACAAAGACACCGACGAAGGTAGGATTAGCTTTCTTGCTCATGCGGTCAGGCGGGCCGTGGCTCCAACGGCGGCGCAGTTGTTTGCGTCGACCGCCGCTTTTTTGAGCGGAAGCTCCTCACGGCGGAGAAAACTGATCACTTTCGGATCGTTGCCGTCCCTGACCAATGCGTGCGGATTGCCGCGTGCGAGCAGGGTTTTGGTTTCCGTGTCGAGAAAGATGGCATCGTCGGCGATCCCGAAGATCGAAGCCAGCTCGTGCGTGACGACGATCACCGTCGTGCCCAGGCTGTCACGCAACCGCAGGATCAGGTTGTCGAGATGGAGAGAACTCGGTGGGTCCAGCCCGGCGCTGGGTTCATCGAAGAAAAGGATTTCAGGGTCGAGCGCCATCGCCCGCGCCAGCCCGGCGCGCTTGCGCATCCCGCCGCTGATCTGCGAGGGGTAGAGATCCTCGGTTCCCTTCAAACCCACGAGCGCGAGTTTGAGCGAACAAACCTCCCGGATTTCACGCGCGGGCAGTTGCGTGTACTGCTCCAGCGGCAAGGCAATGTTTTCGGCCAGGGTCATGCTGCTCCAGAGCGCGCCTGCCTGGTATAGCACACCCAAACGGCGCAGGATCGGCACGCGGGCGTCTTCGTCCGCGCCGGAGAACGGCTGGCCGGAATAGAGGATTTCTCCCCGGTCCGGCGCAGGGTCCTTCAACCCGATGAGGTATTTGAGGAGCGTGCTTTTGCCGCAGCCGCTCGTGCCCATGATGACCATCACCGTAGCCTTGGGCACATCGAAGGTGATGTCTCTCATCAACACGAAGTCCCCGTAAGCCATCGTCAGGTTCCGCACCCCGACGGCAGGGCAGTGGTCGTCTTTTTGCCGTTGGGCGATAGACGCGGACATCAGAGGTTGAGGATGTTGAAGATCACGTCGAAGACGGCATCCGCCATGACGATGAGGGTGATCCCGGTCACGACGGCCGAGGTTGCCGCCACGCCGACGGCAGCGGCGTTCCCGCCGCATTGCATCCCGCGCAAGCAGCCTGTCAAAGCCACGATGCCGCCGAAGACCACGCTTTTGAGCAGACCCGTGCCCACATCGACGAGTTGGACAGCGCTGCGGATGCCGCCGACGTACTGGACCACGGAAAGTTTCGCCATTCCCACTCCCACGGTGGCACCGCCGATGATCCCGACCAAATCCGCGTAGAGGCAAAGCAAAGGCAGCATGACAAAGAGCGCAATCAAACGCGGGGTGACGAGAAAATCCTGCGGAGCGATGGCCAAAGTTTTCAGCGCGTCGATCTCCTCGTTGACCTTCATGCTGCCGATCTGGGCGGCGAAGGCCGCGCCGGTGCGGCCAGCCATGATGATGGCGGTCATCAGCGCGCCCATTTCACGCACCATCCCAAGGCCAACGAGGTTCGGGATGTAGATCGAAGCCCCGAATTTCTGTAATTGCGCCGCTCCGACGAAGGCTAGGATCAGCCCCATGAGAAAGGAAATCAGCGCAATGATGGGCAACGCGCCGACGCTGGTTGCGTGCAACGTGATCCAGAAATCTCGCCAGTTGAAGGTGCTGCGTCGGCGGGTGATACGCAGGAGGCTGAGGATGGATTCGCCGAAAATTTCGACAAAGGCCCGCGCGTCGTAGAAGAGAGACAGGCCAAACCTGCCCAACCGCGCAAGCAGGGTACCGCTATGCGTGGGCCGGTCGCCAGGATGTTGCCCGGGCGCAGCGTCGGCCAGGGCGAGGAGTGCGGCGATGCCTTGAGGTAAGGTGTCAGCGCGAAATTCGATTTTCCGCCTCCGGGCGCGTTCCTGACACTGGAACAGAAGCACGAGCAGGCTCGAATCCCATGCGTGCAGTTCTGTGGCGTCGAAGACGAGCGCGCCGCCGTGCTGTTGTTCCAGTGCACCAAAGACAGGAGCCGGATCGGGTCGCTTGCCCTCGAGACGCCAATCTCCGCCGAGGCGCACTTTCAAGTCTGAATGCTCTTTCTCCGAGGCAAGTTGGGGATCTCTGGCTACGTCTGGCATCGGTGCGGTAAAAAGATTGGAAGCACCGACCGCCGAGTCTCCGGAGGGTTGTCAGGTCCTGGGTTGACCATCTGGCTCGCCCCGTCCGGCAGCGAAGCCGGTATTTCGGCGGGCGACTGGCAACCTCTGCAATGGTCTCCACGGCCCTGAATATCGGTCAGGCAGGGGTGCAACCGCTATAAGGTGTTCCACTGATGCCTGGCGTGACCATCCAGCCAGTGATGATGCGGCAAATTCGGGGTCGTTCCGTTTCAGATGAAACGACTGTGGTTCACGGTCCACCACTTGCCGGTTTGATAGGGTAACACCTAATAGCGCCGCCACGGTCCTCAAGCGCATCGTACGGAGTGCAAATACGTCGCAGCCCAAGCCCAAATACAGCTGACGACTACGTGTCCGAAGCATCTCGACGGCGAGGTCAGAATTGTCTTGCCGGGCCGCTCG